>CAYNGZ010000327.1:0-6005 GCA_964396695.1 uncultured Pseudomonas sp. | reverse complement strand
TTGATGCCGACCGCGATGACGATGGCGCCTTCCTTGATCCACTCACCTTGGACCAGGCCGGGTTTGCCGGGGCGACTACGGCCAGGTCGGCGCGACCGACGTGGCCGGCCAGGTCCTTGGTGAAACGGTGGGTGACAGTCACGGTGCAGCCGGCCAGGAGCAGTTCCATCGCCATCGGACGACCGACGATATTGGAAGCGCCGACGACCACTGCGTTCATCCCGTAAAGATCGGCGTCGGTGCTTTCCAGCAAGGTCATGATGCCTTTCGGGGTGCACGGGCGCAGCAGGGGGATGCGTTGTGCCAGACGACCGACGTTATAAGGATGGAAACCATCCACGTCTTTATCCGGACGAATGCGCTCCAGCAATCTGGAAGCGTCCAGGTGTTCAGGCAGAGGAAGCTGCAGCAGTACGCCGTCGATATTCGGGTCGTCATTCAGACGGTCGATCAGCTCGGTCAGGGCTTGCTGGGTGGTGTCGGAGGGCAGGTCATAGGCTTGGGAGAGGAAGCCGACCTCTTCACAGTCTTTACGCTTGTGCGAGACATAAACCTGAGAGGCGGGATCGCTGCCGACCAGGATCACCGCGAGGCCTGGCGTGCGCAGACCTTGCTGGCGACGCTCGGCGACACGTTTGGCGATCTGCTGGCGAAGGCTGGCGGCGATCGATTTGCCGTCGATTAGTTGTGCAGTCATTGCGCGTGATTAACCATCGAGAGGGGGAAGAAAAGAGAACGCATTCTCGCATGTCAGAACGTGAGGGCAAAGGCGCTTGGTCTGCAAATTTCCCTAAGCCCTTTAATTAAATGAATTTTTTTTAAAAAGGATTTGACGACCTTCGGGGGGCTCTATACTATTCGTCGCACTTGTCGGGCACAGCCTAGCACTGGTTAAGAAGGTTGAGCGGAATTACGGTTCTGCGAGGCTGGAAAGCAATTAGTTTGTAGTCCTCCAAGAGTGCAGATTAATAAGGCGCCCGTAGCTCAGCTGGATAGAGCATCCGCCTTCTAAGCGGATGGTCGCAGGTTCGAGTCCTGCCGGGTGCGCCATTAGGCAGCTTTGGCACAAGTAGCGCGATATGGTGGGCGTAGCTCAGTTGGTAGAGCACGGGATTGTGACTCCCGTTGTCGTGGGTTCGATCCCCATCGTCCACCCCATATTTCGAAAGGCGCCAGATTAACAGTCTGGCGCCTTTGCTTTAACGGATTCAATCCGCGGATGTGGTGGAATTGGTAGACACACTGGATTTAGGTTCCAGCGCCGCGAGGCGTAAGAGTTCGAGTCTCTTCATCCGCACCAAATAACGCTTCACTCATGCCGATTGGCTTGGTTGGGGTCAGGCAAGGAAGTGATTTGGCTTCTTTGTTGCGCACTATGGTGGGCGTAGCTCAGTTGGTAGAGCACGGGATTGTGACTCCCGTTGTCGTGGGTTCGATCCCCATCGTCCACCCCATATTTCGAAAAGGCGCCAGATTTAACAGTCTGGCGCCTTTTTTGTTTCAGTGATTCGAGTGTTCGGCGATTGCAGGGTCTGGGTCGCAGGGCAGGGCGTTTTGTCGTATTTATGTTTCTCGATGATGCCGCGCTGCCCGCCGGCCTTGCTCGCAAGATCGGCTGTCAGGGAGATGATTGGCAACCTCTTCTATATAAGGAAGGGTTGGCGCAGAGCCCTGGCGTGATTGGTTGTATTTGCCATCGGGGCGGGGGTGCATTCGTGCATTCGTCCCTATAAATTGCCTGCCGCATTTTTACCCGTTTTCAGTAGGGTGACTTCTTGAGTTTGACCCACTAGAATGCATGCCCTTGATTCTGGGGTCGGAAACGGCCGGCTAACGTCTGTGCAACGAGGAATATCCATGCAAGTTTCTGTTGAAAATACTTCTGCTCTTGAGCGCCGCATGAGCATCACCGTGCCAGCTGAGCGCATTGAGACTCAAGTCAACAAGCGTCTGCAGCAGACTGCCCAAAAGGCCAAGATTGCAGGCTTCCGTCCTGGCAAGGTGCCTATGAGCGTGATCCGTCAGCGTTACGAAGCTGATGCGCGTCAGGAAGCTGTAGGCGATGTGATCCAGGCTTCTTTCTACGAAGCAATTGTCGAGCAAAAGCTGAACCCGGCTGGCGCTCCTTCGGTAGAGCCTAAAGTCCTGGAGAAGGGCAAGGATCTGGAATTCGTAGCAACGTTCGAAGTGTTCCCCGAGTTCACCGTTGCCGGTTTCGAATCCATCGCTGTCGAGCGCCTGAGCGCTGACGTGGCGGACGCCGACCTGGACAAAATGCTGGAAATCCTGCGCAAGCAGAACGTTCGTTTTGAAGCTGCCGATCGTGCCGCTCAGAACGAAGATCAACTGAACATCGATTTCGTTGGCAGGGTTGACGGTGAAGTGTTCGCCGGTGGCTCCGCCAAGGGTACCCAACTGGTTCTGGGCTCCGGCCGCATGATCCCTGGCTTCGAAGAAGGCCTGGTTGGTGCTAAAGCGGGCGAAGAGCGCGTTCTGAACCTGACCTTCCCTGAGAACTATCAGAACCTCGACCTGGCTAACAAGGCTGCCGAGTTCACCGTCACCGTGAACACCGTTTCCGAGCCGAAATTGCCTGAATTGACCGAAGAATTCTTCGCTCAGTTCGGTATCAAAGAGTCTGGCATCGACGGTTTCCGCGCCGAAGTTCGTAAGAACATGGAGCGTGAACTGCGTCAGGCGATCAAATCCAAGGTCAAGAACCAGGTAATGGACGGTCTGCTGGCCGCCAACCCGATCGAAGTGCCAAAGGCCCTGCTGTCCAACGAAGTTGATCGTCTGCGCGTTCAGGCGGTTCAGCAGTTCGGTGGCAACATCAAGCCTGATCAACTGCCGGCCGAGCTGTTCGAAGAGCAAGCCAAGCGTCGCGTTGTGCTGGGTCTGGTTGTTGCTGAAGTGGTCAAGCAATACGACCTCAAGCCTGACGAAACCCGCGTTCGCGAGCTGATTCAGGAAATGGCTTCGGCTTATCAGGAGCCTGAGCAGGTCGTGTCCTGGTACTACAAGAACGACCAGCAACTGAACGAAGTCCGTTCGGTTGTGCTGGAAGAGCAAGTTGTGGATACTGTTCTGCAGAAAGCTAGCGTGACCGACAAATCGGTCTCTTACGAAGAAGCGGTCAAGCCGGTAGAAGCTCCACAAGCCGACTGATTGTTTTTGCGTTAGAAGCACACACCATAAGCCAGCCTTCGAGCTGGCTTATGCGTATTCAAGACATAACTATTTGGGAGTGACTGCAGAGCATGTTCCGTAATTCGTATATTCAGCAGAACTCTGATATCCAGGCCGCAGGCGGCCTGGTCCCGATGGTTGTCGAGCAATCGGCTCGTGGCGAGCGCGCCTATGACATTTACTCGCGCCTTCTCAAGGAGCGAGTAATCTTTCTGGTTGGCCCGGTAGAGGACTACATGGCCAATCTGATTTGTGCGCAATTGCTATTCCTTGAAGCGGAAAACCCGGACAAGGACATCCATCTCTATATCAATTCCCCGGGCGGTTCGGTGACGGCGGGCATGTCGATCTATGACACCATGCAGTTCATCAAGCCAAACGTGTCGACCACCTGCATCGGTCAGGCCTGCAGCATGGGCGCATTCCTGTTGACCGCCGGTGCCCCAGGCAAACGTTACTGCTTGCCGAACTCGCGTGTGATGATTCACCAGCCACTGGGCGGTTTCCAGGGGCAGGCGTCGGATATCGAAATCCATGCCAAGGAAATCCTCTTCATCCGTGAGCGTCTCAACACGTTGATGGCTATGCATAGCGGGCGCACTCTTGAAGAAATCGAGCGCGATACCAACCGCGATAACTTCATGAGTGCAGATGCGGCGCGTGAATACGGGTTGATCGATGAAGTGATCACCCAGCGCCCCGCTTAAAATAAGCAGCTCAAAATAGGCTTGGTCGGCTGGTCTGATCACCGGCGGGCTTGAAAAAGCCCGCAATAGCCTTCATCTTGTGTTGCAAGCCTATCGGATTTGGATCGAACGAATGACTGACACCCGCAACGGCGAGGACAACGGCAAGCTGCTCTATTGCTCCTTCTGTGGCAAAAGCCAGCATGAAGTGCGCAAATTGATTGCCGGCCCCTCGGTCTTTATCTGCGACGAGTGCGTCGACCTGTGCAATGACATCATCCGCGAGGAGGTGCAGGAAGCACAGGCCGAAAGCAGCGCGCATAAATTACCTTCGCCTAGAGAAATCAGCGGCATCCTTGATCAGTACGTGATTGGTCAGGAGCGCGCGAAAAAGGTTTTGGCCGTAGCGGTGTACAACCACTACAAGCGCCTCAACCAGCGTGACAAAAAGAATGACGATGTCGAACTCGGCAAAAGCAACATTTTGCTGATCGGCCCTACAGGCTCGGGTAAAACACTGCTTGCTGAAACGCTGGCCCGTTTGCTGAATGTGCCTTTCACCATCGCTGACGCAACCACCCTCACCGAGGCGGGTTACGTGGGTGAAGACGTTGAAAACATCATTCAGAAACTGTTGCAGAAGTGCGATTACGATGTAGAAAAAGCTCAAACCGGCATCGTCTACATCGATGAAATCGACAAGATTTCGCGCAAGTCTGACAACCCGTCCATCACCCGGGACGTTTCCGGTGAGGGCGTGCAGCAGGCTCTGCTCAAGTTGATCGAAGGTACGGTCGCTTCGGTTCCGCCTCAGGGTGGTCGCAAGCATCCGCAGCAGGAATTCCTTCAGGTCGACACTCGTAACATCCTGTTCATCTGCGGTGGTGCGTTCTCCGGTCTGGAAAAGGTTATTCAAAACCGTTCCACCCGTGGCGGCATTGGTTTCAGCGCAGAAGTTCGCAGCAAGGAAGAAGGCAAGAAGGTGGGTGAGTCCCTGCGTGAAGTCGAGCCTGACGATCTGGTCAAGTTCGGTCTGATCCCGGAATTCGTCGGTCGTCTGCCGGTTCTTGCGACGCTGGACGAGCTCGACGAGGCTGCCCTGATGCAGATCCTCACCGAGCCGAAGAATGCCCTGACCAAACAGTATGCCAAGCTGTTCGAGATGGAAGGTGTTGACCTGGAGTTCCGGACCGATGCACTCAAGTCGGTCGCCAAGCGCGCACTGGAACGCAAAACCGGTGCTCGTGGATTGCGGTCGATCCTCGAAGGTGTGCTGCTCGACACGATGTACGAAATCCCCTCGCAATCCGAGGTGAGTAAAGTAGTGATCGATGAAAGCGTTATAGAAGGCAAGTCCAAGCCACTGTATCTCTACGAAAACAGTGAGCCGACGGCCAAGGCAGCGCCAGACGCGTAAGCGTCGCACTGCAGGGTTAAAGAGGGGGCCTTCGGGCCCCTTTGCTTTTACAGGGGCTGCCACAGGTTCGGGCGACGTTCGGACGATCTTTTAAGTGGTTTTTTAATCAGCTTGTTTTTTTCGAAAGTAGACCCCATCTTGGTTTCAAGCTTACTTCCATCTGTTTCCGGCCTTATGGCCGCCGTAGAGGCGAAATCATGAAGACGACCATCGAATTGCCTCTCCTGCCATTGCGTGATGTTGTGGTTTATCCGCACATGGTTATCCCGCTGTTCGTGGGGCGCGAGAAATCTATCGAAGCCCTCGAGGCCGCGATGACGGGCGACAAGCAGATTCTTCTGCTGGCTCAGAGAAATCCTGCTGACGACGATCCCGGTGAAGACGCACTTTATCGCGTAGGTACTATTGCAACGGTTCTGCAACTGCTAAAGCTGCCTGACGGCACGGTCAAAGTGCTGGTCGAAGGCGAGCAGCGTGGCAAGGTCGAGCGTTTCAGCGAAGTGGACGGCCATTGCCGCGCCGAGGTTTTGCTGATTGATGAAGTGGACGCTCCTGATCGTGAGTCGGAGGTGTTCGTCCGCAGCTTGTTGTCGCAGTTCGAGCAATAAGTTCAGTTGGGCAAGAAGGTTCCGGCTGAAGTCCTGTCGTCGCTCACACGCAGCGATAGGCCAATGCCCCTCGTTCAAAAGTATGCCCCAGAAAATGCTGTGGAA
>CAYNGZ010000326.1:0-6043 GCA_964396695.1 uncultured Pseudomonas sp. | reverse complement strand
CCCTGGCCCATGTTCCTTACGCGACAGCGCGGCGTCGAAGACGGGGCGGACCCTCTTATGGAACAAAAAATAACTTATTGATTTATATATTATTTTTAAGGGCTGGCTTGCCAGCCCTGGCCCATGTTCCTTGCGCGACAGCGCGGCCTCGAAGAGGGGGCGGCCCCTCCTACGGGGCTCGACCCAACAGATTCACCGCATATTCCCTTGCCCGAACAACGAAAAACCCGCCGCCTTTTCACAAGGCTGCGGGTTTTGTCGTTTCAGATTGATCTCGATCAGGTTCCCTCCACAGGGCTGCCTCTACCCTTGCGCTTCCATCAAAGGCCAGGGACGGCTCAATGGGAGCCTCCGGCCGCGCATCCTCAGGGAAGAGTCATCCATGCGGTCATTGAAGATCATTTTGTTGTCATCGGCGTTCAACGGTTTGACCCAACGCGCCTGGCTGGATTTGCGCCAGTCAGGTCACGAACCCAGCGTAGTGCTGTTCACCGACGAAGCCTCGGTGTGCCGACAGATCGAGGAATCGGCGGCCGATCTGGTGATCTGCCCGTTTCTCAAGGATCGCGTTCCGCAACAACTCTGGAGCAACCCGGATCGTCCAGTGGTGATCATTCACCCCGGCATCGTCGGCGACCGCGGCGCCAGTGCGCTGGATTGGGCCATCACCCAGCAGGTCAGCCGCTGGGGCGTCACGGCTTTGCAGGCGGTCGAAGAAATGGACGCCGGACCGATCTGGTCGACCTATGAATTCAGCATGCCCGCCGACGTGCGCAAGTCCGAGCTCTACAACGGCCCGGTGAGTGACGCAGCGATCTATTGCATCCGCGACGTGGTGGAAAAATTTGGCAGCGATTTCGTCCCGACGCCACTCGATTACACGCAACCCAACGTCATTGGACGCCTGAAGCCGAACATGAAACAGGCCGACCGGACCTTCAGCTGGCACGATTGCGCACAGTTCATCAAACGCTGCATCGACGCCGCCGACGGCCAGCCCGGTGTGTTGGCAAGCCTGGCCGGCGGGCAGTATTACCTGTACGACGCCCACCTGGATTCACGCAGCGGCACGCCGGGGAAAATTCTTGCCGTCCAGGACGATGCCGTCCTGGTCGCGACCGGCGATCACAGCCTGTGGATCGGCTCGCTCAAGCCTAAGGCGCAGCCCGGGGAAGAGACCTTCAAGTTGCCAGCGCGGCATGTGCTGGCCGGGCAACTCGATGAAGTTCCGGTACTGGATGGCTCGATCGCCAACCAGCCGTTCAACGAGGCGACCTATCAACCGATTCGTTATCGGGAGTCGGGGCACGTCGGTGAACTGACCTTCGAGCTCTACAACGGCGCCATGAGCACCGAACAGTGTCAGCGACTGGTCGAGGCGCTGCGCTGGGCCAAGGCCCGGGACACTGAGGTGCTGCTGATCAAGGGCGGGCGCGGGAGTTTTTCCAATGGTGTGCACCTCAACGTCATTCAGGCTGCCAAGGTGCCGGGGCTGGAAGCCTGGGCCAATATCCAGGCGATCGACGATGTCTGCCAGGAACTGCTGAGCGCCCGGCAACTGGTGGTCAGCGGCCTGACCGGCAGTGCCGGAGCCGGCGGCGTGATGCTGGCGCTGGCCGCCGACATCGTGTTCGCCCGGACGGGTGTCGTGCTCAATCCGCATTACAAAACCATGGGTCTGTACGGCTCCGAATACTGGACCTACAGCCTGCCCCGCGCAGTGGGCAGCGAAATCGCGCACAAGCTGACCGAAGAGTGCCTGCCGATCAGCGTATTTCAGGCCTGGCAATTGGGGATGGTTCAGGACATCGGCCCACGCTGCCCGCGCGAGTTCACTCAATGGCTGCTGAAACAGGCCAACAGCGCATTGACCGATGAAAAGTACGCGGCGTTACGCGCACGCAAAGCCAGCATGGACCTTCAGCAGGTCGAACACTGTCGCAAGGTCGAGTTGGCACAGATGCAACTGGACATGGTGCACAACCGCCAACAGTTCGCCGAGAAGTGTCGCAACTTTGTGTTCAAACGCAAAACCTGCCAGACCCCGCAGCGCTTGATCGCCCCCTGGGCACTGGAGCGTGAGGCGACATTGATCGCTTGACCGACACAGTCTTCGTAGCAGCTCGCGCAGCCTGCTGCTACGGAAATGGCCATGCACATGGCGCGTCGCTCATTCAATTCGAGTTCAGGCTGGCGCTTGCTCTACACTGCTGGGCTCTCTATGTCAGCGACTGCCTATGGACATCGATCTCGCCCGTACCTTCCTGGAAATCGTTCGCTGCGGCAGCCTTGCGGCTGCCGCCGACAAGCTCCATGTCACTCAGACCGCAATCACCGCGCGGGTGCAGAAGCTCGAAAGCCAGCTCGCCAGCACCCTGTTCGTGCGTAACCGCGCCGGTGCCCGCCTGACCGCAGATGGCGAAGCCTTCGTGATTTACGCCAATCAGCTGGTACAGACATGGGACGCGGCGCGCCGGGATCTGCCGTTACCGGAAGGCTACCGCAATGTGCTGCACATCGGCGGCGAGGTCAGTTTGTGCAACCCGTTGATGCTCAGCTGGGCCCGTGAACTGCGCGAGAAAATCCCCAGCCACGCCTTGCGCACGGAAATCCGCGACGGCGAAAACCTGCTGCGCCAGCTGGAACTGGGCGTGCTGGATGCCGCGCTGGTGTTTCAACCCGAGTACTGGCCACAACTGCAAGTGGAGCAACTGCTGGAGGAAAAACTCATCCTGGTGCGCCTGCCGTCCAGACCCGAACCTTACGTCTATATCGACTGGGGCGTGGCGTTTCGCCGCCAGCACGACGCGGCGCTGCCGGACAAGGCAAAAGCCGCGTTGAGCTTCAACCTCGGCCCTCTGGCACTGCAGTACATCCTGCAAAACGGTGGCGCCGGGTATTTCCGCACGCGGGTGGTCCAGACCTACCTCGACAACGGTGTACTGGAACGGGTGCCCAAAGCCCCGGAATTCAGCTACCCGACGTATCTGGTGTACTCGCGGGACCGCGACTCGGCGGTGCTGCAACAGGCGTTCGAGTTGTTGCGGGAACTGGTCAAGACCGACAGCGACTGGTCCCAGCGCTGGGATCCGCTGATCTGAGCGAAACTCGCACCCGTTCGGCGTGAATACCCACCGATACCCGACATCCATTGGCCAGATAATTTCGCCGCGACTAGTCTTGTTTTTATAAGAACGACAACAGGTGATCGCAGTGAGGCAAACCACCCAGGCGTTTCGTACCCGCTACCGGGCCGATATCCATCGGCTCTACAATCCGTGGCTGCACGGCGGTTTTGTACTGACCTTCGGGGTGCTGGGTATCACGCTGTTCTGGAGCACCGTGCATCAGGTGCAAGCGCTGGAATGGCTGGCGGTGCCGCTGACGCTGTTGTTTTTCAACTTCGGCGTCTACGTGGTGCACCGCAATCTTGGTCATCACAAAAAGGCTTTTGCGCGGCTGTTCTATGCCCGGCATGCCGGTGATCATCACAGCTTTTTCGTCCCCGGCTACATGACCTACGACACCGCACGCGACTGGCGGGTGATTCTGTTTCCGGCCTGGCTGATCGTGCTGCACAGCCTGGTGATCACCCTGCCCGCGTGGTGGCTGCTCAAACACCTCAATGGCAACGTCGCCGGGCTGTTCGCCGGTTGCATGATCCTCGGCTACCTGACTTACGAGGTGTTTCACGCCTGCGAACATCTGCCACCGAGCAATCCTGTCACCCGCCTGCCGTGGATTCGCCAGATGCGGCGTCTGCACGAGCTGCATCACCGTCGCGAGTTGATGCAGGAGCGCAATTTCAACATCGTTTTGCCGCTGATGGACTACCTGTTCGGCACACTGTACTGGGAAGCCGAACCCAATCATTCGCACCTTCAAACGAGGCGAGCGCCCATGACCCGCCTGCAACACCGGATCGACATCGCGCTCGACCCGATCGCCGTGCTCGCCTACGCCAGCGCCGCGACGCGTTGGCCCGAGTGGCACCCGTCATCGCTGAGGGTCGACGGCCAGCCAGGGCCGCTGCACGCGGGCGCACGTTTTGAAGAGGACATTCATGCCGGTGGGCGCGCCGGGCATTTGAGCTGGGAGGTCAGCGAATATCTGCCGGGCCGGCGCTGGAGCGCTCGCGCTCTGGGTGATCATGGCCTGGAACTGGCGCTGACCTATGTATGCGATGAGGTGGGTGACGGCACGCGCTTCGTTCGCACCCTGGAATACCGTTTCAGCGGACGGCTGATGCGCCTGGCCAATCAATTGCTGCTCAAGCGGCGTATCGAACGCGAATCGGCGGCGTCAATGCTGACCCTACGCGACATGGCGCAACGGGTGCCCCCTACCCGCACAGGAGCCGTCGCCTGATGAGCAACGCGCTACGTCGAATCAATGCTGGCAAGCAGGCGGCCGAACAGGGGGCGACACTGCGCCCCCATACGTTGGCTACGTTCTGGCAGAACCGTTCAAACTCCGGGATATTTCGTCTTTGATCGAAAGGCGTTTTTCCTTGAGCTTCCTCACTTCGTCATCTGCCAGAGCCTGGGCTTCTGCCTTCAGGACCAGCTTGTCGATATCCGAATATTTATCCAGCAGCGCGTTCAGGTGGGGATCATTGGCACGCTTTTGCTGAATGACTTCCTTTGAGCAGCTCAGGTCCTGACACAGGTCATGATTCACCGGCATGGAACACCTCCGTTTGTTGATCGGTGGCGAACGCCATTGCGCGCGCTCGTCAGTTATCAGAATGGCCTCGCTCGGCGGTTGCTGTCGACTATCAATCAGACCAGCGGTGCCCGTTGGTCGGATGTGCCGTTAGTAAGCTTCAGTGACCTCAATGAAAATCCCGGCTGTGCACGCTGATGCCATTGAGCAACGGACTCAGATCGCTCAAGCGTCCGGCAATCAGGTGCCGCACTTCGCCGACCTTCTCCCAGCGGCCATCGACCTTGAGCAGTTGCGAGCCGATCAGTGCTTTGCGTTGGCGCTCGGCGAGGTCGCGCCAGACCACGACATTGATGTTGCCGAACTCGTCTTCAAGGGTCACGAAGGTCACGCCACTGGCGGTGCCCGATACCCTTTAGCCAGGCGCCGTGTTCCGGCGCGTCGACCGTATCCGGCACCCACAGCGCCAACAGCCCGGGCAGTGGCTCGCTGAAGTCTTCGCGCAGCACCCGGTACTGGCCCTTTTCCGTGCGACGCCGGGCGTGGGTGATCAGCCGACACAAGGCCTGATAACCCTCAAGGCTTTCCACCAGCAGCACCAGCTTGGGACCGTTTTCGATGCGCATTTCACTGCCGATGATCAGCGGCAATTCCAGCGCCTTGGCCACTTGCCAGGCACGCAGGCGTTCGCGCAGTTGCTCCCAGGGCAAGGACTGTTGCGGGCGCTCCTCGAACAGTTCCCGGCGCTGCGGGACGAAACTTGGCAAGTCCTGCGCCGACAGACGAAAACCACGCACCGGAGCCTCGACCTGCACCTGTTCGAGCCGCCCCCGGGCCAGTTCGAAGAGCATCGCCGGGTCACGCTCGGCGCTCAGCAGCCCGACCTTGATCAGCGTGTCCGGCAACCCGGCGTGCTCCAGGTGCAGGTCAAAGCGCTGCACGCCACTGTCCCGGCCACACAGGAACGCCGAAAGATCACCGGTCAGCCGGCGCAAGGGGAACAGCAATGCCTGATGGGAGTGCACATCGAAATTCAGCTCGATCCGCACATCGAAACGGTCCGGCGGCAGATAAAACCCCAGGGCCAGCGGCCGCTCACCCAACAAGGTATCGAGGTGCTTGAGCACCTGCGCCTCAAAGCGTCGGGCCAGGGTTTGACGTGGCAGCGCCTGAACCTGGCCCAAGGTGCGCAAGCCCATGCGCGACAGTGCGGTGGCGACCGTTTGCTCAAGCCCGATCCGCTCGACAGGCATCTGACCGAGCAATGGCCGTAGAACGTCATTGTCCGGTGCCGCCAGACCGTCGAGCGCCGCTTCCGGTCAACCGCCGGTGGGCAAGACCACGTCCAGCGCTGCATGCCCGGTCGGTTGCGGACTGA
>CAYNGZ010000325.1:0-6064 GCA_964396695.1 uncultured Pseudomonas sp. | reverse complement strand
AAAAGGGTGAGGGCGACGACTAAAGATCAGGCACCGGCAACGTGGGCCTGGCAACCGCTTCGTCATGGACTGTTTCGCAGTCTGTGGCTTGCCAGCATTGCATCCAGCATAGGGACGTGGATGCATGAAGTCGGTGCTGGCTGGCTAATGTTGCGTCCAGAAGTCCACCGAGCAGTACGCGGGTGCCGGTCAGACGTTTCGCCGCTACAATGTGCGCCTCGACCGTGACAAGCCTGACTAAAAAAATATGTCCCTGCCCAAACATCATCTGGAATTGCTCAGCCCCGCCCGCGACGTGGCCATTGCCCGCGAGGCTATCCTGCATGGCGCCGACGCCGTGTACATCGGAGGCCCGAGCTTCGGCGCCCGCCACAACGCCTGTAACGAGGTGAGCGATATCGCCCAATTGGTGGAGTTCGCCCGTCGCTATCACGCCCGGGTCTTCACTACCATCAACACGATCCTGCACGACAACGAGCTGGAGCCTGCGCGCAAGCTGATCCACCAGTTGTACGACGCCGGCGTCGATGCGCTGATCGTCCAGGACCTGGGCGTGATGGAGCTGGACATTCCGCCGATCGAGCTGCACGCCAGCACCCAGACCGACATCCGCACCCTGGCGCGGGCGAAGTTCCTTGACCAGGCCGGCTTCTCCCAACTGGTACTGGCTCGCGAGCTGAACCTCAAAGAGATCCGCGCCATCGCCGACGAGACCGACGCGGCCATCGAGTTCTTCATCCATGGCGCGCTGTGCGTGGCGTTCTCCGGCCAGTGCAACATCTCCCATGCGCAGACCGGTCGCAGCGCCAACCGTGGCGACTGCTCCCAGGCCTGTCGCCTGCCTTACACCCTGAAAGACGACCAGGGCAGGGTGGTTGCCTATGAAAAACACCTGCTGTCGATGAAGGACAACAACCAGAGCGCCAACATTCGCGCGCTGGTCGAAGCGGGCGTGCGTTCGTTCAAGATCGAAGGGCGCTACAAGGACATGGGCTATGTGAAGAACATTACGGCCTACTACCGTCAACGCCTGGACGACGTGCTTGAAGACCGCCCGGACCTGGCCCGCGCTTCCAGTGGTCGTACCGCGCACTTCTTCGTGCCCGATCCGGAGAAGACCTTCCACCGTGGCAGCACCGATTACTTTGTCAGCGATCGCAAGATCGACATTGGCGCCTTCGACTCCCCGACTTTCACCGGTTTGCCGGTGGGCGTGGTGGAGAAGGTCGGCAAGCGTGACTTGCTGGTGGTGACCCACGAGCCCTTGTCCAACGGCGACGGCCTCAACGTGCTGGTCAAGCGCGAAGTGGTGGGCTGGCGCACCAACATCGCTGAAGCCAAGGGCGAGTTTGAAGAGGACGGCGAAAAGCGCTACCGCTATCGCGTCGAGCCCAATGAAATGCCCAAAGGCCTGCACCAACTGCGGCCGAACCACCCGCTCAATCGCAACCTGGACCACAACTGGCAGCAGGCCTTGCTCAAGACCTCCGCCGAGCGCCGGGTCGGTATCGCCTGGGCCGCTCATCTGCGCGAAGAGCGCCTGGAGCTGACCGCCACCAGCGAGGAAGGCGTCAGCGCCAGCGTCGTGCTGGACGGTCCGTTCGGTGTGGCCAACAAGCCGGAACAGGCTCTGGAGCAACTGCACGATCTGCTCGGTCAGTTGGGCACCACCCAGTACCACGCCACCGACATCAAGCTCGACGCACCGCAGGCGTATTTCATTCCCAACTCACAGCTCAAGAGTTTGCGCCGCGAAGTCATCGAAGCCCTGACCGAAGCGCGCATCCAGGCCCATCCACGGGGCGGGCGCAAGGCCGAGACCGATCCGCCACCGGTGTACCCGGAGTCGCACCTGTCGTTCCTGGCCAACGTCTACAACCAAAAGGCCCGAGACTTCTATCACCGTCACGGCGTCAAGCTGATCGACGCGGCCTACGAGGCTCACGAGGAGACCGGCGAAGTGCCGGTGATGATCACCAAGCACTGCCTGCGCTTCTCCTTCAACCTCTGCCCCAAGCAGGCCAAGGGTGTCACCGGCGTGCGCACCAAGGTCGCGCCAATGCAGCTGGTGCATGGTGACGAGGTGCTGACGCTGAAGTTCGACTGCAAGCCCTGCGAGATGCACGTGATCGGCAAGATGAAGGGGCACATCCTTGACCTGCCGCAACCGGGCAGTGTGGTGCAGCAGGTTGTCGGCCACATCAGTCCTGAAGACCTGCTCAAGACCATCCCTCGCGCGCCCCACTGAGTGACGGCCGAGCGCGCCGCTACGGCGCCGCGCTCGACCGCTCGGCCAATAACTGGCGGGCACATTGAGTGCCCCCCCGGCAGTTGAACCGGTCTTGCCCTTCAAGCCTTGACATTGTGTGACCAGTCACCAACCGTTGGCTTAGCCTGGATCACGTCGATCAAAGAGGTGGACCCGCCAGAACAGCGGGTCCGAACGGGGGCTCAGAGCGTCGGCAACTGCCCGATGCGCCCCATCATCTCGGTCACGATCTGCAGGTCCAGCAGGAACTGGTCGACAGTCTTGAACTCGTTGTCAGTGTGGCCGGTGTACTTGACCTCGGGCCTGGCCAGGCCGAACTGCACGCCATTGGGCAGTTCATGCACCGAGGTGGCGCCGGCAGAAGTCCCGAACGCGTGTTTCATGCCAAGGTTTTCACTGGCCACGGTCAGCAGGGCCTTGACCCATTCACCTTCGGGGTTGCGGTACATCGGCTCGGCAATCGAGTAGTTGAAGTCTGCTGCAATGTGCGTCTTCTTGCTCCAGGCGCCAAGCTTGTCGGCAATTTCGGCCTTGAGCGCTTCCGGGGACTTGCCTTTCGGCACGCGCAGGTTGACTGCAAGTTTGAAGGCTTTCTCATCCATCCCGACATAGGTCAGGGACGTGGTCAGCGGTCCCATGAAGGTATCGGAGAAGCCGACCCCCAATGTGTTACCCAGGTAGTCCAGCCCCCAGTTGTCGGCGGCGTAGCGGGCGGCGTCGGTGATCTGGTTGTGCTTGAGCGCGACCTTGCCGTCGAGGCTGTTGATGAAGCCCAGCATCCTTGCCACCGGGTTAACGCCTGATTCGGGCTCGGAGGAGTGGGCGGAAACGCCGGTGACCGTCAGCTTGACGTCCTGGCCGACGACCTTGGCGCTCACCTCGAAGTTGCCGCCATTGCGCTTGGCGTAATCCGTGCCGGCCTTTTCCAGGCTGGCGGCCAATTCGGCGGGCTTGTCAGTCACCAGGGTGGCGACCGACGTCGACGGAATCTGGTTGGTAGCCAGGCCCCCCGTCAACGAGGTGATTTCAGCGCCTTTGCCCTCAGGATTACGGCGGGCAAAGGTCGCCATGACGGTGCCGTAGCCTTTCTCGGCAATCACCACCGGGTAGCCGCCATCCAGCGCCAGGCTGTAGTCAGGTGTCGGGTTGTGTTCGAAGTAATAGGGGATGGCGTCGCCGGTGGTTTCCTCGGTGGTGTCCACCAGCAGCTTGAAATGCCTGGCCAGCGGCAGCTTCTCTTCCTTGATGATCTTCATGGCGTAGAGCGCCACCACGATGCCGTTCTTGTCATCCTCGGTGCCTCGGCCGTACATGCGGTCGCCGACCAGAGTGACCTTGAACGGATCGAGTCGGGTGCCGTCTTTCAGGACCCAGTTCTCCGGCGTTACGGGCACCACATCGGCATGCGCGTGAATGCCCACGACTTCATCGCCACCACCTTCGAGGGAAATTTCATAGACGCGGTTGTCGATGTTGCGAAAGTTCAGGTTGAAGGCCTGGGCAAGGCCCTTGATCTTGTCGGCGATCCTGATGAATTCGGGATTCTCGTGCTGGGCAACGCCGTCCACGCGGAAGGTCGGGATTGCCACCAATTCGCGCAGGGTTTCGGTGGCAGCGTTGCCGTACTTCACCCGTGCATAGAGGCCAAGCAGCCGATGAATTTCGTTCTGCTGTTCAGCAGAAAGAGGCTTGTTGCTCTGGAAGGCACTGATTGCCGGGCCGAGGTCGGCGGTTTTGGCAAGGTCGCTCTTGGCCAGGCTTCCCAGGAACTGCCTGAAATCCGTGACCGATGTGTCATTGAAGGTTTTGAGGATGGTCGCGCTCTGTAGCGGGGTGATGTTGGCGTGCGCGAGCGTGGTGAATGACGAAAGGCTGGCCAGCATCAGGGTTGTCGCGGCCAGGTGCTTGAGTGAGAAATCCATTGTTGGGGGCATTCCTTTGCAGGCAGTGGGTGGGAAGTTTCTGATCGATGAGACAGAAACTTTTCCAAACTAACACCACGAGGGAGGGTAGGGGAGTCCCTGAAGTGGGATCTGTCGCACAGAAATGCAAAAGCGACGCACAAGCGTAAAGCTGAAGGTGGGTGCCACCGGTCTGGCCGGTGGCGCCCTTCGTTCTAGAGCGGTTCGCGGTGGCTATGGCCGTCGACCAGGCGGGCAATGCCCAGCGGGTTGGCGTCCTTAAGGGCTTCGGGCAGTAGCGCGTCAGGGCAGTTCTGGTAGCACACCGGGCGCAGGAAACGCTCGATGGCCAGGCTGCCGACTGACGTGCCACGGGCATCGGAGGTGGCGGGGTAAGGCCCGCCATGCACCATCGCATCGCAGACCTCGACGCCGGTCGGGTAACCATTGAACAGTACCCGGCCGACTTTCTGTTCGAGCATCGGGAGCAGTTCGCGATGGGTTTCAAGGTCACCGGCTTCGGCAATGAGTGTGGCCGTCAGTTGGCCGTGCAGGCTCTGCAGTGCCCGATGCAGTTCGGCCTTGTCGGCGACCTCCACCAGCACCGTGGTCGGGCCGAACACTTCTTCCTGAAGCAGCGAGTCACCGTTGAGCAGCAGGCTGACGTTGGCCTTGAATAGCTGGGGCCGGGCTTGATTGCCCTGCTGTTCGCGGCCGGCCAGGTGGGTGATGTGCGGATGCGCGCGCAACGCCTGAACGCCCTTTTTATAACTGTCGAGTGTGCCGGCGTTGAGCATGGTTTGCCCTGGCTGTTCGGCCATTCGTGCGCTGAGATGCTCAATGAAAGCGCTGAACTGAGGTGCGCGAATGCCGATCACCAGTCCGGGGTTGGTGCAGAACTGGCCACCGCCGAGCACCACTGAGGCAGCCAGTTCACTGGCGATTCTCTCGCCGCGCACCTGTAGCGCTTCGGGCAATACCAGTACCGGATTGATACTGCTCATTTCGGCGAATACCGGGATCGGTTGTGGCCGCGCGGCGGCCATGTCGTAGAGCGCGCGGCCACCCTTCAGCGAGCCGGTGAAGCCGACTGCCTGGATCGCCGGATGCTTGACCAGTGCTTCGCCGACTCCCGCCCCGTAGATCATGTTGAACACACCCTTGGGCATACCGGTTTGCTCGGCGGCACACAGGATCGCATCGGCCACCTGTTCGGCGGTCGCCATATGCCCGCTGTGGGCCTTGAACACCACCGGGCAACCCGCGGCCAGGGCGGCGGCGGTATCGCCGCCGGCGGTGGAGAACGCCAGCGGGAAATTGCTCGCGCCAAACACCGCGACCGGGCCGACGCCAATCCGGTACTGGCGCAGATCGATCCGTGGCAGTGGCTGACGCTCGGGCAACGCCCGGTCGATGCGTGCGCCATGGAAATCGCCGCGACGCAGGACTTGGGCGAACAGGCGCATCTGGCTGCTGGTGCGGCTGCGTTCGCTCAGGATGCGGGCGTTCGGCAGGGCAGTTTCACGGGTGACCTGGGCGATGAATTCATCGCCCAGGGCATCCAGTTGGGCCGCGATCGCTTCAAGGAAGTCTGCGCGGCGACTGGCGGGCAGGTTGCGAAAAACCGGGTAGGCGGCTGCGGCGGCTTCGGCGGCGGCTTCCACTTCTTGTGCGGTGGCCTGGACGAAACGATAAGGCAGGGCCTCGCCGGTGTAGGCGTTGTAGCTGCGCAAGACGACGCTACCGGCGGCGCTGCGTGCGCCGCCGATGTAGTTATGACCGATGAGCTCGGGCATTTCAGAGACCCACATCCGGCAACGCCGGCCGATTGGCCAGGGCCTTGGCCATGATCTGTTCGACCATGACCCAATCGGCTTCCGGCAGGGCCAGGCGG
>CAYNGZ010000324.1:0-6083 GCA_964396695.1 uncultured Pseudomonas sp. | reverse complement strand
TTGTCCCTCCTCCTCCCTTCAAGTACCAGCATACAAGCGAGCTTGCTCGCGATGAGGCCGGTAAAGGCAACCCAACTCTAAAGTCAGGCACCGAGTACGCGGCAGGCTTCCGATGGAATGGTCACCGACACCGGGTTGCCGATGCTCAGGCCGATGCCCTGGCACGGCGTGCTCAACGCCGTCAGCGACACCCCGGAACACTCGACCGTGGTCTCGATGGTCGCGCCGATATCCCGCACAAATGTCACCTTGCCGAGCAAGCGATTACCCGCACTCGCCTGTGGGTGCGACAGCTGCAGGTCCTCGGGACGCACCAGCATCTTGACCTTCTCGCCGACCACGATGCTGCTGCAAATCGGCACCTGAAGCGCATCGCCACCGGGCAAACCGACCTTGCCATCGCCCAGCGCGGTGGCCGGGAAAATATTGCCGGTTCCGATAAAGTCGGCGACAAATTCGTTGGCCGGATGCCGGTAGATCTCGATCGGCGTGCCGACCTGCTGCACCCGATGCTCACCCAACACCACCACGATATCGGCCATGGTCATGGCTTCGCGCTGGTCGTGGGTGACCATGATGGTGGTGATGTTCAGGCGTTGCTGCAGCTGACGAATCTCTACTTGCATCGACTCGCGCAGTTTGGCGTCAAGCGCCGACAGCGGTTCGTCGAGCAGGAGAATTTTCGGGTGCGAGGCAATCGCCCGGGCAATCGCCACGCGCTGACGCTGACCACCGGAAAGTTTCGACACCGGGCGATCGACCATCTCTTGCAGTTGAATCAGTTGCAGCAGCTCAGTGACCCGCGCCTGCTGATCGGCCTTGCTCACGCCCCGCAGTTTCAGTGGATAAGCGATGTTCTCGCCGACCGTCATGTGCGGGAACAGCGCCAGCGACTGAAACACCATGCCGAAATTGCGCAGGTGCGCCGGCGTATGGCCAATGTCTTCGCCGTCCAGGCGGATCTCGCCACCGCTCAGGGTTTCCAGGCCGGCGATCATTCGCAGCAAGGTGGTTTTGCCACACCCCGAAGGGCCGAGAAAACACACCAGCTTGCCCTCGGGCAAGTGCAGATTGACGTCCTTGACCGCACACGCCGTACCGTAGCGTTTCTCGACGTTTTCCAGAATCAGACCAGTCATGTTAATTACCTCAAGAAATCAGAACGAGACGCCACCTTCGCCGACCAGCTTCTCCAACGCCCAGATCAGGACGAAGTCGATCAGCACGATCAGCACGGCAAACGAGAATACGGTGGGGTCCAGCGACGACACGGTGCGGCTGTACATCCAGATCGGCACGGTCATGACATCGATGGTGTAGAGGAAGTAGGTCACGGTGAACTCGTTGAACGAGACGATGAACGCCAGCAGCATGCCCGCCAGAATCCCCGACTTCATCGACGGCACCACCACGTCGACAATCGCCCGCAGCGGCGAAGCGCCGAGCATCCGGGCGGCCTCTTCGACTTCACTGCCGATGGACAGCATCGCCGCCGTGCAGTTCTTCACCACGAATGGCAAGGCCAGAATGACGTGGGCAATCACCAGCCGCGAAGTGGTCATCTGGAACGGCAGGCTGTCGAACACCAGCAGCAGCGCCAGGCCCAGTACCACCATCGGAAACACCAACGGCAGCGACATCAATTGCAGCGCCACGGCCTTGCCACGGAACTCGCAACGGGTCAGCGCATAGGCCGCCGGCACCGCGATGAGGGTCGCGAAGACCATGGTCAGGCACGCCACCATCAGGCTGGTGGACATGGCTTTGCCCAGGCTCAGCACATCGCTGGCGTCCGGCGACACAAAGGTGTGCCAGGCCGCCCGATACCATTGCAGACTGTAACTGCTGGGCGGGAAGTCGAGGTTCGACGCACCACTGAACGACATGACGATCATGGTCAGGATCGGCAGCACCGCCAGCAGCAGGATGAAACCGGACAACACGCCGGCAAACTTCCCGGTATCGCCAGGCAACAGCGACTGGCGCCTCTTGATCAACGAGCTCATTGCGAAGCCTCCAGCATGCGCCGACGACGGCCAGTGATGTATTCGGACAAGGTCATGATCGCCAGCGTGGTGACGATCAGCACCACACCGGCAGCGGAGGCGGCGGGCCAGTTCATCAGCGGGGCGATCTGGTCACGCACCATCACCGCGAGCATCGGCACGCGCCGGCCACCGAGCAGCAAGGGCACCACGAAGCTGCTGGCGTTGTAGGCAAACACCAGGGTCGCACCGGTGATAATCCCCGGCAGGCTCATCGGCAGCACCACTTGGCGAAACACCTGAAAGCGGCTCGCGCCCAAGGTTGCCGCGGCTTCTTCGTAGCTCCGCGCGACGCCGCGCATGGCGCTGGCAATCGGCAGCACGGCCAACGGGAAAGCGGTTTGTACCAGGCCCATCAATACGCCGTTCTGGTTGTACAGCAGCATGATCGGACGGGTGATCAGGCCCAGGCCCATCAATGCCTGGTTGAGCATTCCGCCCGGTCCCAGGATCACCAGCCAGCCGTAGCTTTGCAGCAGCAGGTTGACCAGCAACGGCAACAGCACGGCGGCCAGAAACACTCGACGCAGCAACGGCGAGGTCAGGCGCGACATGGTGTACGCCACCGGGATCGCCAGCAGTACGGCAATCACCGCGCTGATCAGCGCCAGGCGCAAGGTCAGCACCAGTGATTTGAGGTAATAGGGTTCCAGCAACTGGGCATAGCTGGCCAGGCTGAAACCGGTCCATTCCGCGCCTTTGGTGCCCACGCTCATGCGCAACACCAGCAGGCTGGCAGCGATCAGCACACCCAGAAACAGCATCGATGGCGAAAGAAAAAACCAGGCACGCGTCGTCGGCGAAACGCCGAAGCGCGGGCGTAAGACAGCAGCGCCGACCGTTTGGGTCCGAGGTTGGTGTTCCATAGCAATGGTCTCGTCAATGGAAGATCAGGTACAGGAAATATCCGGGTGCACGTGCACGGCCCCTGGAGCTGCCGCAGGCTGCGATCTTTTGATCTTGATGTTGATCTTCATCGGCTCAGAAAAGATCAAAAGATCGCAGCCTGCGGCAGCTCCTACGGGGGGATCCGGTCAGCTTTCATCGCTGTGCCGCGATGAGGTTCGAGGAACCTCCCCGCGATTCAGATCAGGAAGAGAAGATTTCCGTGTAACGACGAATCCATTGGTCATGCACGGTCGCCAGGAAGGCGTTGTCGTGCATGATCGCCTTCTCGGCAATCTGCTCCGGCGTCAGGATGTACGGGCTCTTGCGCGCCTCGGCAGAGATGATTGCCCGGGCGTTGACCGGACCGTTGAAGATGTCTTCGGCCATCTTGCCCTGCACCAGCGGGTCGAGGGAGTGGTCGAGAAAGGCGTACGCCAGGTCGGTGTCGCCGGGACGGTTTTTCGGCATGACCGACTGCATCAGGTCAGTGTAGAAACCTTCCTTCATGCCAAAGGTCGCACTCAGGCCGTAGTTCGGATCGCGGATCTGTTTCGGGAAAAACGCTGGAGCGTACAGCCCCCCCATATCCAGGGAACCGGTGCGGAACAGTTCGGCGATCTGGTTCGGGTTTTCGCCCAGGGTCACCACACGGCTCTTGAGCTCGGCGAGCTTCTTGAAGCCGGGTTCAATGTTGTGTTCGTCACCACCGGCCAGCTTGGCGGCGATGATGATCAGGTCCATGGCCTCGGTCCAGTTCGGCGGCGGCAGAAAAATGTTCGGCGCCAGGTCGGCGTCCCACAGGGCCGCGTAGCTGTCCGGGGCCTCCTTCATCGTGCGGGTGCTGTAGACGAGGCTGTTGCACCAGAGCAGGTAACCGATGCCGTGGCCGTTGGCCCCGGTGCGGTATTTCTCCGGCACGTCGACCAGATTGGGAATGCGGTTCAGGTCGGGCTTTTCCAGCAGGCCGGCGGCGGCCAGACCTTCAGCGCCCACACCGGCCAGGGTGATGATGTCGTATTGCGGACGATCACCACCGGCCTTGAGTTTAGCGACCATTTCCGAAGTACTGCCGGTACGGTCCGCGATGACCTTGGCGCCGGTCTTGGCTTCAAAGGTCGCGGCGATGTTGCGCAGTGCGGCAAGCCCGGTGTCATCGGACCAGGTCAACAGCCGCAGGGTCTTGCCCTGAAAACGTGTGTCACTGGCGTTGGCGCGAATGAACGGCATGCTCATGGCGGCCGCAGCAACCGACGCGACACCTACGGTCTTGATGAATTGTCTTCTGTTCAGATCATGATCGCCCATGAAGGACTCCCTTTATTGTTGTAGGTATGAGGTGGGTGCATCCCTTGCGCCCGCGCTATTCGATCCGCTGCAACCCTCGTATTACAAGGGTGACAACAAGGTCTGCGGGTTCATCCTGAAGTCACGCAAAACGCGCAACAATCGAAAAAAAATCATCGGTGCCATGTCCCGGGCGCATGCCTCATAACAAGGCACGCGTGGGCCGTTTTCGTGCCGTCAGACGGCGCGAATCACGTGCTTTATTTCCTGAAACGCCTGCAAGCCCCACGGCCCCAACTCGCGGCCGATGCTGCTCTGCTTGTAGCCGCCCCACGCGGTCTGCGGGAAGATCACCTGCGGCGCGTTGATCCACACAAGCCCCGCCTGCAAGGCGTTGGCGACCCGTTCGGCGGTCGCTGCATCACGGCTGACTACGCTGGCCACCAGACCGAACGGGCTGTCGTTGGCCAACTCGATGGCCTCTTGTTCGGTGGCAAAACTGCGCACGCACAGCACCGGGCCAAAGATCTCTTCACACCACAGCGCACTGTCGAGGGGCACTTCAGTGAAAATGGTCGGCCGCAAAAAATAACCGCGTGGCAGCTCGGTCGGGCGATTGCCGCCGCAGATCAACCGCGCCCCCACGCTCAAACCACGGTCGATATGGCCCAGCACGCGCTGGTATTGCGCCTGATTGACCAGCGCGCCCATTTCAACCTCAGGGTCAAACGGGTCGGCCACGCGAATCGTTTCGGCCCGCGCCTTCAGACGCAGCAGGAATTCATCCGCCACTTCATCCGCCACCAACACCCGGCTGGTCGCCGAACACATTTGCCCGGCGTTGAAGAAACCACCGCCACTGGCCAGTTCCACGGCCAGCTCGAGATCGGCGTCAGCCAGCACCAGCAGCGAGGATTTACCGCCCAGTTCCAGGCTCACGCCTTTGATGGTTTGCGCGGCACGCTGCATGACCTGAACACCCACCGCGTTGCTGCCGGTGAAGGAAATCTTCGCCACCCGTGGATCGGCCGACAGCGGCGCACCGACCGCCAGCCCCGTACCGCAGACCAGGTTGAACACACCGTTGGGCACGCCGCTCTCGGCGATGATCGCTGCCAGTTCAAGCTCCGGCAGCGGCGTGACTTCCGAAGGTTTGAGCACCACGCAGCAACCCGCCGCCAGGGCTGGCGCGAGTTTCCAGGCGGTGGTGACCATCGGGAAGTTCCACGGCACGATCAACCCGACCACACCGCACGGTTCACGCCGTACACGGGCGGCAAAGTCTTCGCTGGGCAGTTCCACGCCCCGGTCCTGGCCGGCGTCCAGCCCTTCGGCCAGGCCTGCGTAATACTCGAACGTGGCGATCACGTCATCGACGTCGATGCCCGCTTCGAACTGTGGCTTGCCGTTGTTGCTCGACTGCAAGTACATCAAGCGCTCACGATGTGCCTGCACCCCGTGGGCGATCTTGCGCAGTACCGCGCCGCGCTCGGCGCCGGTGGTTTGCGACCACTGCGCAAACGCCGCGCTGGCCGCTGTGACCGCCTGATCGACCGCACGCTCATCGCCGCCGTTCACGGTGGTCAACAGGGCTTCGGTCGCCGGATTGATGACCTGCAGGTGCTCGTCGCCGGCCGACCATCGGCCATCGATGTACAGGCCGTCCAGGGTGATTGGAAAACTCATGCCGACACCGCCTTCATCCACTGGGTCTGGTCGATTTCGATCAGGCTCGGGCCCTGGCGATCAGTCGCCGCACGCAGTGCAGCCCGCAGTTCTTCAGCGTCGCTGACGGCCTGCGCCGCACAGCCCAGGCCCTTGGCCACGGCGATGAAATCCGGGGTGTAGATATCGACGCCAACCGGT
>CAYNGZ010000323.1:0-6084 GCA_964396695.1 uncultured Pseudomonas sp. | reverse complement strand
GGCTGGCTTGCCAGCCCTGGCCCATGTTCCTTACGCGACAGCGCGGCGTCGAAGAGGGGGCGGACCCTCCTACAGGGCAATTGCAATCCACCGTAGGCTGCGATCTTTTGACTCTTAGCGATAAAAGATCGAATACCCGATCTGCCCCACTGCCTCATTCAGCAGTTGCCCCGACCGCCAGATCGCGTTGAACTCCGGCATCCAGCCACCTAACGGCCGCGCGTTATCCACACCCAAAAAGCCCAGCGGGGCCGGCACCACGGTCAAACCCGACCGTTCGAAACTCCAGACGCTGCGCGGCATATGCCAGGCTTGCGTCACCACCACGACCCGCTTCAATCCCAAAGGCTCCAGCATTTCGGCGGTGAATTGGGCGTTTTCCCAGGTGGTGAGGCTACGCCCCTCCTGCCAACGGACCGCCACTCCAAAATCATCCAGCAACGAATCGGCCATCAACTTTGCTTCCGTCGGCGGTGTGCCGTAATGCAGGCCACCACTGGTCAGCACGGGCAACCCCGACGCCTTGGCCAGCCGCGCCGCATAACGCTCCCGCTCCAGCGCCAAACCGGTTGGCTGATCGGAACCCCAGGCGAGGTCACCACGTTCACGGCCCGCCCCCAGCACCACAATCACATCTGCGCGCTCGGCCAGGGTCGCCCACTCGCTGCGGGCCAGCGGTGGCTCACGCTCAAGGGCCTTGGCGCCCCATTGCACGACGACCGGCAAACTCATCAACCAGAGCCCACCAGCCCCCACGGCAAAACACAGCCCTGCAAGACGCGGTCTTGAGCGACGCAACCACCAGGCAAGCGCAAGCAACAGCAAAAGAATGCCGGGCGGCAGAAGAAGTTGTTTAACGAAATAACGAAAAGGCATCGAGCATCTCCATAGATGCCCGAAGCCTAAGTGGATTGAAGTAATGCGACAACTAAGGTGTAAGACCTTTTAATCAAAAAGCTGTCACGGGTGACTTCATGCGCCCGAAAGGGGCTGCACGCACCTGCCTGATCACTTACTTGACCAGCAGAGACCGGACCTTTACCGCGCCTTTGCCAGGCACCTTGTCTTTCAGCCAAACGACTTTGGCCGAACGGTGGGTGTCGTTGTGCTTCACTGCTTCTGATAATGACGAGCATCCTTGCGCCTCACGTTCGCTACGGTCCAGGTAAGCCTTGATCAGCTCGAACTCTGCGCGGCTCAACCCGCGAAGTTCCAGCTCCACCGGACGCTCATCGCGCAACCGGCCCGCTGTATTGGCGGCATCCAGGGCCAGCCCCAGACGCTCTATCAGCTTTTCGTACAGCTCGGGTCTCGTTACTTTTCGTTGTGATTCAACCATCCCTCACCTCATTGAAGATAAGACTCACTCCCCATCTAGAGCTTAGCTTCGCTGGGAAAACCGTTCCGGTGCCGCGACCAACGGCCCTGAGGCCTGCCGGTGTTGGGCGGCAGCATGCCGCCACTCAGCGTCAACAGCCCCCGGGCGCGCAATCAGGGTTTCCCTCGGTAGAGCGCGGTCATGTATGCTACGGCGCTTCCTGTAACTCCACTTCCAGCTCGACTGGGCATCGAAACGCCACTTTTGGCGTCATCAGCGTCCAGCGTTGCATTGAAGAGGATTAGGCCACCCCTATTCAGTTCAAAAGTAGCCATGCACGAACACTACCAGCCCCGCGAAATCGAAAATGCTGCCCAGTCGTTCTGGGACGAGCAAAAGTCCTTTGAAGTCAGTGAACAGCCAGGCAAGGAGACTTTCTACTGCCTGTCGATGTTCCCTTACCCCAGCGGCAAGCTACACATGGGGCACGTGCGCAACTACACCATCGGCGACGTGATCTCCCGCTATCAGCGCATGCAAGGTAAAAATGTCCTGCAACCGATGGGTTGGGACGCCTTCGGCATGCCGGCGGAAAACGCCGCGATGAAGAACAACGTCGCACCGGCCAAGTGGACCTACGAAAACATCGCCTACATGAAAACCCAGCTGCGCAGCCTGGGTCTGGCGGTCGACTGGTCGCGCGAAGTCACCACCTGCAAGCCTGATTACTACCGCTGGGAACAATGGCTGTTCACTCGCCTGTTCGAAAAAGGGGTGATCTACCGTAAAAACGGCACCGTGAACTGGGACCCGATCGACCAGACCGTTCTGGCCAACGAACAGGTGATCGACGGTCGCGGCTGGCGCTCCGGCGCACTGATCGAAAAACGCGAAATCCCGATGTACTACTTCAAGATCACCGCCTACGCGGATGAACTGCTTTCGAGCCTCGACGACCTGCCGGGCTGGCCCGAGCAAGTCAAGACCATGCAGCGCAACTGGATCGGCAAATCCCGTGGCATGGAAGTGCAGTTCCCGTACAACGTCGAGTCGATCGGCGAAGCGGGCACCCTGAAAGTGTTCACCACCCGTCCGGACACCCTGATGGGCGCAACCTACGTTGCCGTCGCTGCCGAGCACCACCTGGCGACCCTGGCCGCACAGAACAACCCTGAGCTGCAAGCGTTCATCGCCGAGTGCAAGAGCGGCAGCGTGGCCGAAGCCGACGTTGCCACCCAGGAGAAAAAAGGCCTGCCGACCTCGCTGTTCGTCGAGCACCCGCTGACCGGCGAAAAACTGCCGGTGTGGGTCGCCAACTACGTGCTGATGCACTATGGCGATGGCGCGGTCATGGCGGTACCGGCGCACGACGAACGTGATTTCGAGTTCGCTACCAAGTACAACCTGCCGATCAAGTCCGTGGTGCGCACCAGCGCAGGCGACGAGAACCCGGCCCCATGGCAGGATGCCTATGGCGAATACGGCACGCTGATCAACTCCGGCGAGTTCGACGGTCTGGACTTCGCTGGCGCGTTCGACGCCATGGAAGCAGCCCTGATCAAGAAAAACCTCGGTGCCTCGCGCACCCAGTTCCGTCTGCGCGACTGGGGCATCAGCCGTCAGCGTTACTGGGGCTGCCCGATCCCGATCATCCACTGCGATACCTGCGGTGATGTGCCGGTGCCGGAAGATCAACTGCCTGTCGTGCTGCCGGAAGACGTCGTTCCCGATGGCGCCGGTTCGCCATTGGCGCGCATGCCCGAGTTCTACGAGTGCGCTTGCCCGAAATGTGGCGCGCCAGCCAAGCGTGAAACCGACACCATGGACACCTTCGTCGAGTCCTCCTGGTACTACGCCCGTTATGCCTCGCCGCATTACGAAGGCGGTCTGGTAGACCCGGCAGCGGCCAACCACTGGTTGCCGGTCGACCAGGACATCGGCGGTATCGAACACGCGATCCTGCACCTGTTGTATGCACGCTTCTTCCACAAACTGATGCGTGACGAAGGCCTGGTCAGCTCCAACGAGCCGTTCAAGAACCTGCTGACCCAGGGCATGGTGATCGCCGAGACTTACTATCGTCGCGAAGCCAACGGCGCTTACACCTGGTTCAACCCGGCGGACGTCGAGCTTGAGCGTGACAGCAAAGCCAAGGTTATCAGCGCCAAGTTGAAAGCTGACGGCTTGCCGGTGGAAATCGGCGGGACCGAGAAGATGGCCAAGTCGAAGAACAACGGCGTCGATCCACAGTCGATGATCGATCAGTTCGGTGCAGACACCTGCCGCCTGTTCATGATGTTCGCCTCGCCACCCGACATGAGCGCGGAATGGTCCGACTCCGGAGTAGAAGGTTCGCACCGCTTCCTCAAGCGCGTCTGGCGCCTGGCTCAAGCGCACGTCACCCAGGGTCTTCCGGGAAAACTGGACATCGCCACCTTGAACGACGAGCAGAAAGCCATTCGCCGTTCGATCCACCAGGCTATCAAACAGGCCAGCCACGACGTGGGCCAGAACCACAAATTCAACACCGCCATCGCCCAGGTGATGACGCTGATGAACGTGCTGGAAAAAGCCCCGCAAGGCACTGATCAGGATCGCGCGCTGATTCACGAAGGCCTGGAAACCATTACCCTGTTGCTGGCGCCCATCACGCCGCACATCTGCCACGAACTGTGGCATCGACTGGGTCACGCCGATCCGGTGATCGATGCCGGCTGGCCGGTTCTGGACGACAGCGCTCTGGTTCAGGACAGCCTGCAGCTTGTCATTCAAGTGAATGGCAAGCTGCGCGGCCAGATCGAAATGCCGGCCAGCGCCAGCCGCGAAGAAGTCGAAGCCGCCGCACGCGCCAATGAAAACGTGCTGCGCTTC
Organism: uncultured Pseudomonas sp.; assembly: GCA_964396695.1. Classification (GTDB taxonomy): domain Bacteria; phylum Pseudomonadota; class Gammaproteobacteria; order Pseudomonadales; family Pseudomonadaceae; genus Aquipseudomonas. Next base: position 1,895 of record CAYNGZ010000323.1, on the reverse strand, counting down.
GTCGATGGCCTGACTATTCGTAAAGTGATCGTAGTGCCCGGAAAACTGGTCAATATCGTCGCTAGCTAATTGGATCAGGCGCCAGAGCCTGTCCCTGGCGCCGAACAGAACCTTTCGGGCCGCACCGTCGGCCCACATGGTTTCAAGGGGAGCAACAAGATGATCAAACGCAATTTGCTGGTGATGGGCCTCGCGGTACTGCTGAGCGCCTGCGGCTTCCAGCTGCGTGGTACCGGTACCGCCGAGCTGGCGATCAAGGAACTCGACCTGAGCGCACGCAACGCCTACGGCGAAACCGTGGTGCTGATGCGTCAGGTACTGGAAAGCAGCGGCGTCAAAGTCTATGCCGGCGCACCCTACAAGCTGGTATTCACCGACGAACAGGAAAGCCAGCGCAGCCTCAGCTACTCCGGCGGCGGTCATTCGGCCGAGTATGAGCTGACCAATGTGCTGAACTATCAAATCGTAGGCCACAACAAGCTGTCCCTGCTCGACGACAAACTGCAAGTGCAGAAGGTCTTCATGCACGACGGCAACAACATTACCGGTTCCGATCAGGAAGCCGCCGAAGTGCGCAAGGAAATGCGCCGCGACCTGGTGCAGCGCATGATGCTGCGTCTGCAACAGCTCACCCCGGCTCGGCTTGATCAGTTGCAACAGACTGCCGATGCCCGTGCCAAGGCGGAAGCCGACGCGCTGGAAGCAGCACGCAAAGCTGAAGCGAACACTCCGCGTCAGTCACCTCTGCAAGTACCAACCGAGTAAGCCGTACGGGGCGCTCCAGCGCCCCGTTCGCCCCGCCTTATGAAACTAGCCCCCGCCCAGCTCGGTAAACATCTGCAAGGCACCCTTGCGCCCGTTTACATCATCAGTGGCGATGACCCACTGCTCTGCCAGGAAGCCGCCGACGCCATTCGCTCCGCTGCCCGCCAGCAAGGTTTTGACGAACGCCAGGTGTTCAGCGCGGACGCCAGTTTCGACTGGGGGACGCTGCTGCAAGCCGGCGCCAGCATGTCGTTGTTCGCCGAAAAGCGTCTGCTGGAGTTGCGCTTGTCATCCGGTAAGCCGGGCGACAAGGGCGCAGCTGCGTTGATGGAATATTGCTCGCGTCCGGCCGAAGACACCTTGCTGCTGATCAGCCTGCCAAAGCTTGACGGCAGTGCGCAGAAAACCAAGTGGGGCAAGGCGCTGGTCGAAGGCCCGCAGACCCAGTTCGTGCAAATCTGGCCGGTGGATGCCAACCAGCTGCCGCAGTGGATTCGTCAGCGTCTGTCCCAGGCCGGCCTCGCCGCCAGCCAGGACGCCGTCGAACTGATCGCTGCGCGAGTGGAAGGCAACCTGCTGGCGGCCGCCCAGGAAATCGAAAAACTCAAGCTGATGGCCGAAGGTGGCCAGATCACCGTCGAAACGGTGCAAGCCGCAGTCGCCGACAGTGCGCGTTTCGATGTGTTCGGGCTGACCGATGCGATTCTTAACGGTGAAGCCGCCCACGCTTTACGCATGCTGGAAGGCTTGCGCGGCGAAGGCGTAGAGCCCCCCGTGATTCTTTGGGCGCTGGCCCGCGAGCTTCGGCTACTGGCCAACCTGTCGCTGCAATACAGCCAGGGCGTGCCGCTGGACAAGGCCCTCAGCCAGGCCCGACCGCCCGTCTGGGACAAGCGCAAGCCACTGATGAGCAAAGCCCTGCAGCGCCATTCGGCACAGCGCTGGGCGCAACTGCTGCTCGATGCCCAGCGGATCGATGCACAAATCAAAGGTCAGGCCGCGGGTTCACCATGGATGAGCCTGAGTCGCTTGTCGTTGCTGATGGCCGGCCAGCGCCTCGCTTTGCCAGCGGAATAAAAGATCGCAGCCTTCGGCAGCTCTTATGGAACAAAAAATAACTTATTGATTTA
>CAYNGZ010000322.1:0-6115 GCA_964396695.1 uncultured Pseudomonas sp. | reverse complement strand
TACGTACGGTGGTGTGAGAGGACGGCGGGAGCAATCCCGCCTCCTACTCGATCTGGCATTCGGGCAGGGCTCACTCGGTGACGATGAGGCTGCGATGCTGCCTTCGCCGCAAACTCCTCAATCCAAGCCGTTTCACGCCATCGGCGGCAACCGCCGTTTCACCGGGGTCTTCTTGACGATTGCAGTATTGGTTTCGGCATAGCTGTTGAGGCGGTCGAGCAGGGTGTCCAGCTGTTCCATCGAACGCACGTGCAGGCGCGCGATGAAGCAGTCATCGCCGGTGACCTTGTCGCACTCGGTGAACTCGGGAATGGCCTGGATCTGCCGTTCGACGTTCTGCAACTGGCCGGGCAGCGGGCGAATACGCACGTTGGCCTGCAGTTGGTAACCGAAGCATTTTGGATCGATGTCGACGGTGTAGCCCTTGAGTACGCAACGTTCTTCGAGGCGGCGCAGGCGCTCGGCGACGCTGGGCGATGACAGGCCGCTGATCTGTGCCAGGGCCTTGAGCGAACGTCGGGAGTCTTCCATGAGGGCGGTGATCAGCACTTGATCAATGTCGTCAGTCATACAATCCCTCATTAGGCAAATACTTGAATCTGCCTTGATAAAAAAGGTGAACAGGCAGTTTAGCCTGCATTTGACTCTGGAGTAGCGCGACGGTGGATTGGCATACTTTGGGCTCATATCGAGGAGCCTGATCATGGATACAACACTGCGTCGCGGGACATTGGAAATGACCGCCGCCATGCTTATTTCCGGGACCATCGGATGGTTCGTGCTGGTCTCCGGCCAGCCCGTGCTGGACGTGGTGTTCTGGCGCTGTGTATTCGGCGCCGCCACTTTGCTGCTGATTTGCGCAGGGTTCGGCTTCCTGCGCCCAGGCATTCTGACCCGTACCACGTTCCTGCTGGCGGTGCTCAGCGGGGTCGCGATTGTCGGTAACTGGGTGCTGTTGTTCGGCTCTTATTCCCGGGCCTCGATTGCCATCGGCACCGCGGTCTACAACGTGCAACCGTTCATGCTGGTCGGTCTGGCGGCGCTGTTTCTGGGCGAGAAGATCTCCGCGCAAAAGCTGTTCTGGCTCGGGGTTTCCTTTCTCGGGATGCTCGCGATTGTCAGTGCTCATGGCGAGCAGGGCGCGGGGGGCGGTGAATACTTGCTGGGGATTGCACTGGCGTTGGGGGCCGCACTGCTTTATGCCATTGCCGCGCTGATCATCAAGCGCCTGACGGGCACACCGCCGCACTTGATCGCGCTGATTCAGGTCTGCACCGGCGTGCTGTTGCTTGCGCCTTGGGCGAACTTTTCCGCGTTGCCGCAACAACCCGGCGCCTGGGCCAGTTTGCTGACGCTGGGCATCGTGCATACCGGCGTGATGTATGTGCTGTTTTACGGCGCGATTCAGAAACTGCCGACAGCGTTGACCGGCGCACTGTCGTTTATCTACCCGATTGCAGCGATTTTCGTCGACTGGTTCGCCTTCGGCCATCGTCTTGAACTGTTGCAGTGGATTGGCGTGGCAGCGATTCTGCTGGCCGCTGCCGGTATGCAACAAGGCTGGGGCAACGGAGTCCGTAAAGTGGCGACGCAGTGACCGATGCTCAGATCTTCCAGCGGGGGCGCAGTCTTCACCAATCGCTGGCGCATGTCACTGAGGTTGGCGGCGAGTTGTCGGGTCAGTAATCGATAACCGTCCAGCGCGCTGTAGACCGGGGTGCCCATGACGGTCTGCGACGCGGTTTCATCGGTCGCACGCTCCAGGCGTTGTGATAGCGCCGGTACGGGTCCAGAAGTGGACGCAGCAGCCGGCGCAGCAACAGTGGCAATCGGGATGATCGAAAGGCTGTCATCAAGTTCGCGGATTTTCCTCGGTGTGCCTTCTAGAAAATGTAGTCGGTCGTCAGAAAACTCGACTCCCGTCCGCGGATAATGTCGCTGATCAGTTCCTTGTTGCGCTCCTGGAATTTGGTCGCCACCAGCGTGCGGATCGAAAATGTCCGCAACGCATCGTGCACCGACAGCGTGCCTTCGGCCGAATTCTTGCGCCCGTTGAACGGGAAGGTGTCCGGGCCGCGCTGGCACTGGGCGTTGATATTGATCCGCCCGACCTGGTTGGCAAAGGTATCCACCAACCGGCCAACCTCGGCAGGATTGGTGCCGAACAGGCTCAATTGCTGGCCGAAGTCTGACTCGAGGACGTAGTCGATTACCGTGTCCAGGTCACGATAAGGGACGATAGGCACCACCGGGCCGAACTGCTCCTCCTGATAGACGCGCATGTCGGTGGTCACCGGGTACAGCACCGCCGGATAGAAGAACGAACCGCGTGCCTGGCCGCCATTCTCGTTCACCACGCGGGCACCTTTTCTCACGGCATCGTCCACCAGCCCGTGCAGGTAATCGACCTTGCCCGACTCCGGCAGCGGCGTCAGTGACACACCGATTTCCCACGGCATGCCGGGTTTGAGAGAGGCCAGCTTGAGGTTGAACTTCTCGATGAAACGGTCGACCACCTGTTCGTGGACAAAGAGGATCTTCAGCGCAGTGCAGCGCTGGCCATTGAACGACAGCGAACCGGTGACGGCTTCATTGACCGCGTTGTCCAGATCCACCTCGGGCAGCACGATGCCGGGGTTCTTCGCGTCCAGCCCTAACGCTGCGCGCAAGCGGTGCGGTTTCGGGTGAAGTTTCTTCAGGTCGCTGGCGGCCTTGTTGGTGCCGATGAAGGCAAAGATGTCGATCTTGCCGCTGGCCATCAGCGCGCTGACAGTTTCACGGCCGCTGCCGTAGATCACGTTGATCACCCCGGCCGGGAAGCTGTCGCGGAAGGCTTCCAGCAACGGGCGAATCAGCAGGACTCCGAGCTTGGCCGGCTTGAACACCACGGTGTTGCCCATGATCAGCGCCGGAATCAGTGTGGTGAAGGTCTCGTTCAACGGGTAGTTGTAAGGTCCCATGCACAGGGCGACGCCCAGCGGTACGCGGCGGATCTGGCCGAGCGTGTCCTGCTCCAGTTCAAATCGGCTGGAGCGACGGTCGAGTTCCTTGAGGGCGTTGATGGTGTCGACGATGTAATCGCAGGTGCGGTCGAACTCTTTTTCCGAGTCCTTGAGGTTCTTGCCGATCTCCCACATCAGCAGCTTGACCACTGCCTCGCGTTGTTCGCGCATGCGGCTGAGGAACGCTTCGACATGCTGAATCCGCTCGGCCACCCGCATTGTTGGCCAGTTGCCCTGACCACGGTCATAGGCGCGGACGGCGGCGTCGAGGGCGGAGAGTGCAGTATCGGCATCGAGCAGCGGCGTGCTGCCGAGAATGACTTGTTCATCGCCATTTTCGCCGGTCAGGTAGACCGGGCTGCGGACGATGGCCAGCGGGCCGTTCCAGATTTTCAGGACGCCATCGACGAGGTATTCACGTTGTTCGGTCTGCCCGTCGAGACGGTATTGCTCCGGGATGTCGCGGGCGGTCGGGAACAGGTTGCCAAGGATGTTTGCTGTGGTCATGTCGCTACCCCGTCTGGATTGGGTGATGCGGATAAGGTTTTTAGCGCCAGACACTGCCATGAGGTCAAGACCTGTCAGCCGTGTCTTGTTCAAGAAGGATGGCTAGTGGCTACAAATCACTCTTGTGTTGCTTTTGACCGGCATAGGATGCGAGCCGTGATCAGCATAGCTGAATCGTTTTATCAGATTGCAGCGGCAGCTGCTACGGGGGATTTGAGCTACAGCAGAACAGACTTCTGTCTGCACCGCTGTTGCGTCTTTCAACACACACAAATCGCCGCGTGCCGGGTAAACTTCATGCCTTTCCAGAGGAGTTCTCATGAGTTACTACCAGCCGGGCATCCTTGCCACCCCCGTTCCGCCTCAGGCGCGTCATTTGTTTTTCGCTCTCGAATCCGTCGAGGCTCTGCCGGCTGCGCTCGACAACCTGATGAAACGGGTGGATGGCAAATCGGCGGTGGTCGGTTTTGGCAAGTCGCTGGTCAATGCACTGGGTGCGAAAGTGGCAGGGCTGCGACCGTTCCCGGCGATGATCGGCGTTGGCGTCGATAACCCGTCGACCCAGCATGCGCTGTGGTGCTGGCTGCACGGTGAGGATCGCGGCGAGTTGCTTAACCGCAGCCGTGCCCTTGAAGTCGCGCTGGCGCCAGCGCTGCGCCTGGTGCAGATGAACGAAGCCTTCCGTCACATGAGTGGCCACGACCTGAGCGGCTACGAAGACGGCACCGAAAACCCTCACGACGAAGCCGCTGTTGCCGCAGCGCTGGTGGCTGAAGGGGAGGACGGTCTGGTGGGTGGCAGCTTCGCCGCGATCCAGCAGTGGCAGCATGACCTGAACGGTTTCAACGCGATGCCGTCCCAAGAGCAAGACAACATCATCGGCCGTCGCAAGAGCGACAACGAAGAACTCGACGACGCGCCAATCTCCGCTCACGTCAAACGCACCGCCCAGGAAAGCTTCACGCCCGAAGCCTTCATCGTGCGTCGCTCGATGCCGTGGATCGAAGGCGATCGTGCCGGCCTGATGTTCCTGGCCTTCGGACACTCCTTCAACGCCTTCGAAGCCCAACTGCGCCGCATGAGTGGTCTGGAAGACGGCATCGTAGACGGTCTGTACCGCATGAGCCGGCCGATCACCGGCGGCTACTACTGGTGCCCGCCGCTCAAGGACGGCCAACTGGATCTGCGCGTGCTGAACATCGGCTGAAGACTGGACACTGACACAGGGGGCGGCGATGAAAGTCGTGCGATGGGGAATGATCGGCTGCGGCAGTGTCGCCGAGCGCAAGAGTGGCCCGGCCTTCTACAAAGCGCCGGGTTCGGCGCTGGTGGCGGTGATGGGGCGACGGCGGGAGGCGGTGCAGGACTATGCCGCGCGCCATGGCATCGAGCGGTTTTACACCGACGTCGAATCGCTGATCGCCGACCCTGAAGTGGACGCGGTGTACATCGCAACGCCTCCCGACAGTCACCACGCCTACAGCCTGCTGGTCGCTGCGGCCGGCAAGCATTGCTGCGTCGAAAAACCCATGGCGTTGAACGTCCGGCAAAGCCAGCAGATGCAACAGGTCTTCGCCAATGCCGGGCTGCACCTGTTCGTGTCGTACTACCGGCGTTCCCTGCCGCGTTTTCAGCAAGTGCGCCAATGGTTGCAAGAGGGTCGTATCGGTGAGGTTCGGCACCTGACCTGGACCCTGACCAAAGCACCTTCGCCGGCGGATCAAAGCGGCAGTGCCAACTGGCGCACCGACCCGAAGGTTGCCGGCGGTGGCTACTTTGTTGACCTCGCCAGTCATGGTCTCGATCTGTTCCAGTACTTGCTGGGCGACATCGTTGAAGTCGCCGGTTTCACTGCACGTCAGGCCGGGTTGTATGCGGCTGAAGACGCAGTGAGTGCCAGTTGGCGCTTCGCTGGCGGGGCACTGGGCATGAGCTGCTGGAACTTCGTCGCCGATCGCCGCGAAGACCGTGTCGAACTGATCGGCAGTCAGGGCCGAATCAGCTTCTCGGTCTTTGATGAACATCCGGTGCAACTGCAAACCAACGAAACCCTCAGCCTGCACATCGATCACCCCGAGCACATCCAGTGGCATCACGTACTCGGCATGAATGCGCACATTCGCGGTGATTCGCTGCATCCTGCGACAGCGGACCAAGCCTTGAAAACCGATTGGGTGATGGACCAGATTCTCAAGCGTGGCTTGGGCTGATGGGCGTCGATGCCGAGGTTCACAGCCGCTTGTGGCTGGATCCGGCAATGTTCTCGCGCACGCCGGACTACCTGCTGCGGGTCCAGGGCGATTCGATGATCGGCGACGGCATCCTCGACGGTGATCTGGTGGGTGTACGCCGCAGTACCGAGGTGCAGAACGGCCAGATCGTCGTCGCGCGGCTTGAGGGTGAAGTCACCATCAAGCGCTTTGAGCGGGCAGGGGACAGCGTGCGGTTGCTGCCGCGCAACCCGGCTTACAGCCCCATTGTGGTCACCGCCGATCAGGACCTGGCGATCGAAGGGGTGTTCTGTGGCCTGGTGAGGCAAGGGGAATGGGCGCCGTCGTTGCGCTGAGTACGCGTTTCAATGCCGGCCAGGTCTGGAAAGGCCTGCC
>CAYNGZ010000321.1:0-6136 GCA_964396695.1 uncultured Pseudomonas sp. | reverse complement strand
TCTATGAGTTTTAAAGGTAACTTGAAAGCAGAGTTATGTAGAACGATGAGCGCAGAGCGTGGGAACGATCAATTAAGCGGTCGTAGGCAATAAATCCATCTGCGTTAACCGCAGAAAGCCACGTCAATCCGATTTACTCTAATCCTTACAAACTTCTCATTGAACGACGGGTATTCGTAATGAATGTCCTGATCCGGAAAGTCAATGAATGACCTGAAGACATCTCCATCCAAAAAGCCATAGAGAAAACACGAAAAGCCCTCACCGCACATTTCAACCATGGGCTCTTTTTCTTCAGCCATCACGATGAAGTCGTCGTCTGGAAGGACCATATCCATCTCAATGTCATAGCTCCCTCCCACCTCAATGTTTCCAGGGCAATAACTCAAAAAACACTTAACGAGAGTACCGTTAACGAGTAGTACAACCTCTTCCTCGACTGCCTCACTTATGGCGATCACCAAAGCACGTTCTGCATTACTCATTCGAGGGCCTCACCACCTTGTCGTCGATCGAGCGCAAAATGGTCGTAGACCTGCCGCTGACTGTTACCAGGTGGACTGGTCTTCGAGGCTCGCCTTGTGAAGATCGTCTTTCCACTCTTCACTTGCCAAGCGATAGATATCTTCAAAAAAACCACGAGGATCGTCTATTTCCGTTTCATCCCACGCCATAGACGTATTTGCATCGAAATCACTTTCGAACTGAGTAGAAAAATCAAAGCCTGGCAGTTTCAAAGCATCCTCAAGGATTCTGAACATCAGAAATCGATGCCTATAAGGTAGATACTCAAGATCGCTTAACAGAAAGAGCCTTATAATCTTTTCTCTGTCGCTTTTATCATTCGGATTATATGCCCACAAAGCTTCCCCAAGAGTTTCCTCACGATCAAATATAGAAATACCTCCCAACCAATACAAAAGCGTCGGCTCAAACGGGAGGTCAAACATAGGCCACTTCAACATCACATTTATCCTAATCCGGGAAGGCAGTATAAGGTTTCACAACATCACCCTGACGAAACCTAACTTCTGAATAGTTCAACTCATCTACATATTTAGGGTTGTCCCTATCCTTTTTATTGGGTTTATAGCCTCTACCACCGCCCGGCATCTCTTTCCTGACAACAGGATCTCTAGTTTGGGTGAAGCCCGTAGGCGCGGGAGGATTTCGATTCATCCTGGAAACGGCATCATTTATCGCATGAAGTTGTAGCAACCAGCTTTTGAACTGAGAGCTAGAGTTTACTCCTTCCTTTCTCCCTTTCTTTGTTGGATGACTCCCATCTATGGATCTTTGCTTTAACGCCGCATCAGGAATTTCAGGATTATGCTTCGCGACGGTATGCATACCGTACATTTTTTCAAACTCCATAACCCGCCTCTTGGCATTCGCCTCCGCGAGTTCATCAATCCTCTCCCGCCGCTGCACCGCCGTCATCTTCGGCAGTGACGGCTCACCCTCCTCAACCCGCGCCTTCCCCGCCGGGTCTTCCACCCCGCCCGCCGGCTTGCACCCATCCCCGCCCGGACAAGGATTGAGCCCCAACGGATCCACCCACCCCGTCGGGTTCGGGGTGTACTGATAGCCGTTGAGCCCACCCGCCAGTTTGCTCGGGTCCGGCGTCAGGTAGCGGCCGATGTCCGGATTGTAGTAGCGATGCCGGTTGTAATGCAGGCCGGATTCGGCGTCGAAGTACTGCCCTTGAAAGCGCAGCGGCTGTTCGAGCTGTTCTTCGCCGAAGTGCCGGAGGCTGGCGAGTTTGCCGTAGGCCTTGTAGGTCGCGGACCAGACGATGTCGCCGCTGTAGTCGGTCAACTCTTGCGGGGTGCCGAGGTGGTCGAGTTGGTAGTAGAACGGGCAGGCTTTGCGCGGGCCGTAGCCGTCGAGCATCGCCAGCGGGCGGAAACTGCCGGGTTCGTAGACGTAGCTGCGGTGATGCTCGCGGCTGTTTTCGGCGATCAGCTGTTCGCCTTGCCAGAAGAACTCGGTGGTTTTACCGGCAACGGTTTTGGCCGTGCGGCGGCCGAAAGCGTCGTAGCGGTAGGTGGCGCGGCTGCCGTCGGGCAAGGTCACACCGATCAACCGGTGCTGGCAGTCGTAGCGGTATTCAGTGACGAGTGCGTGCGCGGTGCCGCGGCGCTCAAAGATCAGGTTGCCGAAGGCGTCGTAGTCGTAATGACGGTCGCCTTGCATCAGCAGGCGATTGCCCTTGATCGTCGCCAGGCCGGGGCGGTCCTGCATCTGCAGGTTGCCGGCCGGGTCGTGGCCGAAGCTTTCCGCCGGCTCGCCACGGGCGTGGCGGACACGGGTCAGGCGGTTGAGCGCGTCGTAGTAATAGCTGCGCTGGCCGTGGCGGCTGTCCGCGATGGCGGCCAGGTTGCCGTTGACCGCGTAGCTGTAGTGGCGCATGTACAGCGGGCGGTTGGGCTGGTTGAGCGCATGCGCTTGCAGCCGGCCCTGTTCGTCGTAGTGGTACTGGCTGAGCAGTTGGCCTTGTTGACGCTGCTGTTCGCGACCGTGCGCAAAAGTGTGCGTGGTCAGCCGCGAGCCGTTGAGGTCGATGGCGGTCAGCGTGCCGCCCTTGGCGTGGTGATAATCGAGTGTGCTGTTGTCCGGCAGGCGCAGTTGGCTGAGCCGACCGCACGCGTCGTAGCGGTAACGCAGGGTGCCCCAGCCCTGGTGTTCGGTGATCAGCCGGTCTTGCGGGTCGTAACCGAATTCCAGCGGCCGGTCGCTGCCGTCGTCGACGCTGACCAATCGACCGAGGCGGTCATAGCGATACTCAACCTTCTGGCCATCGGGCAAGGTCTTGACCAGCAGCCGCCCCGCCGCATCGCGCTGGTAGGCGGTGATCAGCGTTGAGCCGTCATCGCCGAACTCGGTTTTTTCCAGCAGATGACCGTTGAGGTCATAGGCGTAGGCGGTGCGCCGCCCGTCGAAACCGGTCTCTTGCTGGATCAGCCCGTTGGCGCCGTATTCCAGCTGATACTTTTCGCCGACCTCGTTTTCGATCTCGGAAAGCAGCAGCCGCGCATTGTCGTAGCGATAGCACAGCTGAGTACCGTCGGGGTTGATACGCCGGCTGACCAGGTGCAGGTCATCGGCGTATTCGTAACGCGTGACCTGGCCCAGTTCATCACGTTCGGCGGTGACCTTGCCGTAGGCGTTGTAGCTGAAGGCACGGGTGGCGCCACCGGGCAACGTCGTCTGAGTCAGCCGGCCGACCCGATCCCACTGATAAAGCGTAACCGCGCCCTGTTCGTCTTGACGGCGGATCTGCCGGCCCAACGCGTCATAGGCAAAACGCCGCAGCCCGCCGTCCGGCAGTTGCTCTTCGATCAGTTGCCCGAGGCTGTTCCAGGTGAAAACGTGCCGGCTGTTGTCCGGGTAGCGAATGGCGAGCAGTTGACCCTGGGCGTCGCGGCTGTAGTGGGTGACATGGCCGTCGGGGTCGATCTGTTCGGTGATATCGCCCTGAGCGTTGCGTCGGTAGGTCCACGCGGCGTCGCCACGTGAGCGCTTATGCAGGTGGCCGTTGCGGTACTCGTACGCCGTCGGTTCATCGTCGGGCGGCAGCAGCGCAATCAGCTGGCCGACTTCGTCGTAACGGTACTCGGTGACAGCGCCGAGCGGATCCTGCTCGGCGATCAGCCGGCCGTCATCGTCATAGGCCTTGAGGTGTTCGGCACCGCCCGCCTCGACCTTGCGCACCAGTCGCGCCTGCTCGTCGTGGACGTAAACCTCTTCGCTGCCATCGGCGTTGTGCACCGTGACGCTGCCGTCGTCCGCCCAGATGTAACGCGAATCCATCTGCGCAAAACTGGCCCAGTGGCGCACGCAGCGAGCGGCCTTGCCCTCGCGCTCCCACTCCCAGAAAAAACTCGCGCCACCGGCCAGTTGCCGCCGCACGATCACGTGTTGATCGGCGTAGTGGTAACGCTCGCTTTCGCCCTCGGCATTGCCGGCTTCGATCAGTCGATGGCCGTCGTCATAGCGATAAACCACCAGCGTTTGCTCGGTGTGCCAAGCGTCTTCGAGGCTGTCGGCCGGCTGAAACACCTGATAGTCGACGGCGATCAAATGCTGCCGGTCGTAGCGCAACAGCAAGGCGCGCCCGGCACCGTTGTCCAGGCGTTTGATCCGGTCCTGACGGTCGCGACTGATGCGCAGGCGGTTATCGTAGGCATCGCTGATGGCCGTGAGACGACCGTCGCGGAAGTGGTAAAAACGCGTCGCCTCACCGGCCTGAGCCAGGATCAGTTCATCGGCGTCGTCACCCAGGTAAATCGCTGCTCGCGACAGGCTGTTGTGGATCGCCGGACGCTCGGCGCTGGGTCTCGGAAAACGCGTGCGACGGTTTTCGTGGTCGATCCAGACGACGTTATCGCCGTCGATTTCCAGGCGATGCGCCAGCGAGTGACTCCAGCCAAAGCCCAATCCGCTGTCGATTTCCACCGCGCTGGTGCGGTACAGCCGGGTGAAGGTAAACGGCAGCACGCCGTCCAGTTCGCCGTCAGTCAGGGTCAGCAGTTCTTCGCCGGTGACCATCGACACCGGGCAGTTGTGGGTGGCGGTGTTGCTTGCAGTGTCGGCGCTGGCACCGTTGGGGCTTTTCGCCTGATCCGGGGCGTTGTCGTGGTGTTGATTGGGCTTGAGCGTGGTGTTGCGGCGCCTGTCCCAACGCAGTTGCATCACGCCTTTTTTAAGTCCGGCGGCAACGCCTCGGGCAGCGACCTTTTTGTAGTGGTCGATGTAGCCCATGAAGCTGTCGATGATCTTGAAGATCGCTGCAACGAAACGCAGACCGACATCGACGATGTATTGGCCGTAGCGCACCAGCCGCACCGACAGGTAGGCGACGCCCACCCCGAAAAAACTCAGCACGATGCCGATCAGCAGATCGATGATCAGCTCCACCACTGTCCTGGAAATCGTCTCGGCCGTGCTCCCGGCAATCTGACTCGGTGGTAACGCCTCCAGCCATAAACTCGCAGTGCGCAACAGCAAACACAGCGCCGCTTCATCACTGGCCAGTAACAGGGCCTTTTCCATCAGTTCCGGTGACTTTTGCGCCAGATCGGCCAGGGCCGCAGCGCTGCCGCCAAGCCTTTCAGCGAACTTCGCAGGGTCTTTGAGGATGTCGCCAATCAGCCCAATGCTGTCCCAGACACCCTCGATGGCCGCCCAACTCCCCGCGAGCAAACCGTTGCCCACCGCCAGCAACGAGGCCGAGGCCGACTGCTGCGACCACTGCGGCTTGAAGCCTTGCCATTCGCTGCGCAGCCAGGTTTCCAGTGACTCGGTCAATCCGTCGTAAGCGCCAAACAGCTCATCGAGTTGCGTCGGTGTGACCGCGCCGTGCACCCGCACCTGATAGAACTTCCCGGGCACGCCCCTGAACTGCCCTTTGCCGGACTCATCGAGGTCAACCGGTGTACTCGGCCCACCGTCCTTCGGCACGACCTCGACCTGGATGTTGCCCAATGGGACGTCGTAGACCGACTCGAACATGCTCTCGATTTGCAGGATGCCGCTGGCCGGGCACTGCGCCACGCTGGAGATGAAGTCGTCATCGCCAGTACTGACCGTCGTGCGGGTATTACCCAGTTTGATGACCCGTTCCATGCCCATCAGCGACGGCAAGTCGGCAGCGTGACTGAGCTTGTCGGCGGCCTTGATGAACCAGTGGTCGAGTTGTTCGCGGTAGAGGCTGAGGGTGTCTTTGAAGCTGTCGAGTTCCTGCTCGATCCGGGCAACGCGATCCATCAGCGCGGACTCTTTTGAAGGCTATTGAAGGTCAACGTGAAGCGTGTTTGATGGGCAGATTCGAACATCCGATGTCTCGAAGCAGAATGAGGGCGGGCGATTCTGCATGAGCGACATGGGAGGTTGATCGGGGGGCTGAAAAATCAGATTTGCCCTGTTCTATTAGAGATTTGTCCTTCAGAAATCAGGATTATCGACTACAGACAATCCTTTCAGATGACCGACGTTGAAGCTGCGGACGCTATCGTGGGCAAGCTCGGCTCTCACATTTGAACTGTGTACATCCGCAAGAGATTGGTTGGCTGTCAGGCCGTCATCGCGAGCAAGCTCGCTTGTATGCTGGTACTTGAAGGGAGGAGGAGGGACA
>CAYNGZ010000320.1:0-6140 GCA_964396695.1 uncultured Pseudomonas sp. | reverse complement strand
ACGGAGCTCCGCTATCAAGTCTGTCATCGTGTTGCTCCTCGATTGTTTTTATTGTTAAGGCGCAGGCAGCCGCCGACGGCGACCGGGCGTATCGCCGGCCGGCCGTCATGCGGGTATTTCATGTCACGGGTGAAACCGGATAACGCTGAAAGGGCGGGTGGACCGTCCGGTTATCCGTCAGTGCTGATGTGCATGGCACTCGTTATTGGCGGCCCGTTCTGCGCCGCCGAGGATGTTGAACAGCAGGTTCAACGAGAGGGCACTGAGGGGCGCCATGGCAATGCCGCTGTGGGTGATCGGGGTCATCCACAACGGCAAGTGGGCAAAGAATTCCGGACGGACTACCGGGATCAGGCCCATGCCGATCAGCACCGAAGTGTTGACCCAGGATCAGTTGCAACAGGGGCAATCGTTGAATGGCGGGTGCGTCGGGGATGCGTGTTTCGGATGACACGGACATGCAACACCTCGGATCTTTTTTATTCTTGTGATTTTGTGCATCAGGTGGACCGCGTTGCGGTCATTCGCGAGCAGGCTCGCTCCCACAGGATTTGTGTTGCCTGTGTGGGAGCGAGCTGGCTCGCGATGTTTTTACGACTTAATTGGTCCGGGCTCCCTGGTTGATCCAGGCGCCGATCAGGTCACGTTCCTGCTGGGTCATCTGAGTGATGTTGCCCAGCGGCATGATCTGGCTGGCGACGGCCTGGGCCTGGATGCGCGGGGCGTTTTGGCGGATCTGTTCCGGGGTGTCGAACATCACGCCGGCCGGTGCTGCGCTGAACAGCGGGCTGGTCGGTTTGGCCGAATGGCAGACCGCGCAACGTTCCTGGATCACACTGTGCACCTTGCTGAAGTCCGGACCTGCATTGGATGCCTGGGTCGGAGCTGGCGCAGGAGCTGCCGCGGGAGCTGCTTCAGTGGGTTTGGCACCCCCGCCAAGGGCGGTTTCCGGCAGCGGCTGGTACTCGATCTTCGCCGGTGCCTTGGCCACTTCCGGGCTGTTCATCGGCGCAGGGCCGGTTACGTAGGCCAGGCAGATCATGCCCACTGCCGCGACGGGCAGGGTCCAGGCGAACTTGTGGCTTTCATGGCGGGTATTGAAGTAGTGACGCACCAACACCGCCAGTACCGCGATCCCGGCCAGGATCAGCCAGTTGTACTGACTGCCATAGGTGCTCGGGAAGTGGTTGCTGATCATGATGAACAGCACCGGCAAGGTGAAGTAGTTGTTGTGACGCGAACGCAGCAAGCCTTTGGCTGGCAGTGCCGGATCCGGCGTGCGGTTCTCGGCGATGGCCGCGACCAGTGCCCGTTGGGCCGGCATGATGATGCGGAACACGTTGCCGACCATGATGGTGCCGATCAACGCACCAACGTGCAGATACGCACCGCGACCGCTGAACACTTTGCTGAAGCCGTAAGCAGCGCCAATGATCAGCACGAACAGAATTGCGCCTAGCAGGGCAGGGCGTTTGCCCAGGGCCGAGTCGCAGAGGAAGGAGTAGATGAACCAGCCGATGAACAGCGAGCCAAGGCCGATGGCCACGCCTTCAGGTCCGCTCAGGCTGCTGCCGGGTGCCAGCAGGTACAGTGTCGGGTTGGAGTAGAACACCACGCACAGCAGCGCGATCCCCGACATCCAGGTGAAGTAGGCTTCCCATTTGAACCAGTGCAGGTTGTCCGGCATGGTCGGTGGGGCCAGTTTGTATTTCTCCAGGTGGTAGATCCCGCCACCGTGAATCGCCCAGAGATCGCCCGCGAGTCCGTTTTTCGGGTTGATCCGATTGAGGTTGTTTTCCAGCCAGACAAAGTAGAACGACGCGCCGATCCAGGCCACGCCAGTGATCATGTGAACCCAGCGCACGCTCAGGTTCAGCCATTCCAACAGATGTGCTTCCACAGTCTTTACCTCTCGCCCGTCACGCTTGTTGTCGCGTGTTCGGACCTTCTCTTATTGGTGGGGGGCGAGGATCAAACGCTCATCCTCTTTGAAAAAATGCTCATCGCAGTTATTGCCTGTGCCACTGCGATCAACCACCAGGAAGTCATCCCGCTTTTCGATCGTCAGCACCGGGTGGTGCCAAACGCCGCGATGGTAATTAATGCCCTGCCTGCCGTTGGTGACGAAGGCGCGGACCAAGCCTGATACAGGTTCATCGCCAAGTGGCGCGACCACGATCAGAAAGGGGTTGCCGAGCAGCGGAATGAAAGCCTGGCTGCCCAGCGGATGGCGCTCCAGCATGCAGACGGTCAGCGGCATGTCCTGCGCGTCGGCGCGGAAGATGCTGATGATCGCCTTGTCTTCTGGCGTGGCGGTTTCCACCGTCGCCAGTTTGTGAAAGCGCATGGTCGAACCGTTGTTGATCATGAAGTGATCGCTGCCGTCGGTTTCGATCACGTCACCGAAAGGGGCGAAGGCTTCTTTGGTCAGCGGTTCAATCGTCAATGTGCGCATGCTGGTCTTCTTGTCTTTGAAATTCGTTATTGGTTCACTGCATTTGCGCGATCCCTTGTAGGAGCTGGCGCAGGCTGCGATCTTTTGATTTTTGCCTTAAAAGCAAGATCAAAAGATCGCAGGCTTCGCCAGCTCCTACGGGCTCAGCATTACTTCGCGACCTTGCCGAGAACGCGCAGGCGGCTCACGCCACCGTCCGGGAACACGTTCAGGCGGATGTGGGTGATCGGGCCCAGCGCCTTGATCTGCTCGGCGAAGGTGTGTTCGGCGTGCATTTCCAGCTTCTGGCTCGGCAGCAGTTCGCGCCAGAACAGCGATTGGGTTTCGATCTGGCTGTCAGTACCGCCCTTCACGAACGCGCCCTGGATCGAGCAGCTGTCCGGGTAGTTGCCCTTGAAGTGCAGGGTATCGACGATGACTTTCTCGACTTCACCGGCATGGCCCAGGGCGACGATCACCCAGTCATTGCCCGGCGTACGGCGACGCGCGGTTTCCCAGCCATCGCCCATGTTGATGCCGCGGCCCGGGTTGAGGATGTTGCTCATGCGACCGAAGTGTTCATCGGAGCAGGCCAGGGCGCGACCGCCGTTCAGGGCAGCGGCCAGGTCAACTTGCTCGTTGTCGCCCACCGCGGACCAGTCGCGGAATGGAATGCCGTACACGCGCAGACGGGCGACACCGCCGTCCGGGTAGATGTTGAAACGCAGGTGGCTGAAGGCCTGGTCGTTGTTGATTTCGTGGTAGTGGTGGCTGTTGCCTTGCAGCTCGACAGCCGACAGCACTTCAACCCACTGGGTGTTTTCAGTCGGCTCGCCGGAGGCTACGAAGCAGGCTTCCAGGGATGCGGACGGCGGGAAGTTGCCGGTGAAGAATGAGGTGTCGATGTCCACGCCCTTGATCGAGCCTGGCACACCCAGGCGAATCACTGCGCTGTCGTAGCCTTCGAAGCGCTTGCGGCGCGACTCCCAGCCATCCATCCACTTGCCGTTGTCATCGAACACGCCTTCTTTCCAGACGGCCGGGGTCGGCTGGAACAGACGGTTGGCATCAGCGAACCAGTCATCGGTGACCGAGATGATTTTGGTGCCCAGACGGGCGTCGGCCAGGTTGACGAACTTCTCGAAAGGTACGGCGTAAGCTTTCATTCTTCTTGTCTGCCTTTAATTAAAGTGGCTTGGGATGCTTGCAGGGCCCTGGGCTGTCTCGGCGTTCATGAGTGAGCCAGGGCCAGGTTCGCTAAAGAGTCAGTAATCGGAACAGGGCGATCTTGTTGATCTCCGCCAGCGCGCATTTGAATTCGGTGTCGACCGGGTTGTGAATGCGCGTTTCGAACGCTGCGAGGATCTGATGCCGGTTGCTGCCTTTTACCGCCATGATGAAGGGAAACCTGAACTTGGCTTTGTAGGCGTCGTTCAGCTCGGTGAAGCGAGAAAACTCTTCGGCCGTGCATTGGTGAATACCCGCGCCAGACTGTTCTTGAGTGCTGGCTGCGGTCAGCTGGCCCTGGACGGCGGCAAAGCCTGCCAGGTCCGGGTGAGCGTTGATCAGGGCCAGTTGGCTGGCGCGATCGGCACGGAGCAGGATGTCGCTCATGCGCTGGTGCAGGGTTTCGATCTCGTTGATCGCCGGGTCCTGGCCCAGGTCGAACGCCTTTTCGGCAACCCATGGCGAATGTTCGTAGATGTCGGCGAAGGCGCTGACGAAGGCGTCGCGGCTCAGGGTCGATGGCTTCAGGGTTTGGAAGGTGGTCATTTCGAAGCCCCTGGGCACGGGTGGGTTTCCTGCCAGTGGCGGGCGATATCGACACGGCGGCTGAACCAGACTTGTTCATGGCTTTTCGCGTATTCGATAAAGCGCTTGAGTGCGGCCAGACGGGCAGGACGACCGATCAGGCGGCAGTGCAAACCGATGGAAAGCATTTTTGGCGATTCGGCGCCTTCAGCGTAAAGCACGTCGAAGGCGTCCTTGAGGTACTGGTAGAAATCGTCACCCTTGTTGAAGCCCTGAACCTGGGTGAAGCGCATGTCGTTGGTGTCCAGGGTGTACGGGATCACCAAATGCGGTTTACCGGTCGGGTTGTTCGGTTCCCAGTACGGCAGGTCGTCGTCGTAGGTGTCGCAGTCGTACAGGAAGCCACCTTCTTCCATCACCAGCCGGCGGGTGTTCGGCCCGGTGCGACCGGTGTACCAGCCCAATGGGCGCTCGCCACTGATTTCGGTGAGGATGCGGATCGCTTCGAGCATGTGCTCGCGCTCTTGCGCTTCGTCCATGTACTGGTAGTCGATCCAGCGATAGCCGTGGCTGCAAATCTCGTGGCCGGCTTGAACCATGGCGCGGATCACGTCCGGATGGCGCTGGGCGGCCATCGCCACGGCGAAGATGGTCAGCGGAATGTCGAATTCCTTGAACAGCTTGAGGATCCGCCAGACGCCGGCACGGCTGCCATACTCGTACAGCGACTCCATGCTCATGTTGCGCTCGCCTTGCAGCGGCTGCGCCGAGACCATTTCCGAGAGGAAGGCTTCCGACTCTTTATCGCCGTGCAGGATGTTGCGCTCGCCGCCTTCTTCGTAATTGAGCACGAAGGACAAGGCGATGCGGGCATTGCCCGGCCAGTTCGGGTGGGGAGGGTTACTGCCGTAACCGATCAGGTCGCGTGGGTAGTCAGCGCTCACTGCAGTCTTCCTTCTTGTTCGGGGTTGCTTGTTCGCGATAGGGGTTGTGTGGCGGCCTGACGGTGAGGTGGCAGGCTGGCGTCACGGCGATGGCTTGATTGTATACAACTTTATATTCACTTTGTAAGCCTGATTTTTTGCATTTTTCATCAACTGTCATCTTCGGCTGCTATCGCGAGGTCCTGATAAAAAACTAGCAAGAAACCTGCCTGAGTGGTCAGCTAATGGATGAGAGGTCGTTATGCCTTATGGTTTGACGGAAGATTGGAGCGATAATCCGTCTGGGTGGGATACGCGCAGAAATGTAATTTTTATTGTGTACAATTTTTTTAAAAAATGTCTTAATCAGTCGCTCGCCGCTGCTTTTCGTGCTCCGAAAAGGTGCGGTCTCCTTTTAAACTGACTCCGGGAGGCGCGAGGTCTGACTGCTGTCACGCAGGCAGGCGCGCAGAATCAATGGGACGTTTGACTACACACGTTTTGGACGCTGCACACGGTTGCCCGGGCAGCTCGATCAAGATCGAGTTGTACCGCGTTGAGGGTTCGCAGCTGGAATGGGTTGCCAGTGCGACAACCAACAGCGATGGCCGTGTCGATGCACCACTGCTGCAAGGCGATGACTACCGAACCGGGGTCTATCAGGTTCAGTTTCATGCCGGCGATTACTACCGCGCCCGTGGCGTTCAGCTGCCGGAACCGGCATTCCTGGATGTGGTGGTACTGCGTTTCGGTATCTCGGCAGAGCAGGATCACTACCATGTGCCGCTGTTGATTTCGCCCTACAGCTATTCGACCTACAGAGGAAGCTAGGACTTTCCCTCCAAGAATCCTGCGCATAAGCTTCTTTGGTCTTTCGCCCGCTCACACTGCGGGCTTTTTTCGTCTTCAGGAAACGTCAAAAGATCGCAGCCTCCGGCAGCTCTTATGGAACAAAAAATAACTTATTGATTTATATTTTATTTTTAAGGGCTGGCTTGCCAGCCCTGGCCCATGTTCCTTACGCGACAGCG
>CAYNGZ010000319.1:0-6166 GCA_964396695.1 uncultured Pseudomonas sp. | reverse complement strand
ACAAGTCGGGGCATTTGCTTTAAACCGCGGCAGACTGCGTTTTCACACAGCCTGCCTTTGAGGCTGCCGTTTTTGTTTTCACGGTGAGGTGATGGCGTTTGTTGGATTGCCATCGCGAGCAGGCTC
The DNA here is from genome assembly GCA_964396695.1 of uncultured Pseudomonas sp. Lineage (GTDB taxonomy): Bacteria > Pseudomonadota > Gammaproteobacteria > Pseudomonadales > Pseudomonadaceae > Aquipseudomonas. The sequence goes on along the minus strand of CAYNGZ010000319.1, from coordinate 6,040 downwards.
GCACACATTGGATTTTCATTGAGGCTATCAGGCCAGCAAATCCTCGTAAAACGCACCGAACGGCCGGGTGGCCAGGTGGATTTCGTCGATGGCTTCCCAGGTTTTGCATTTGGCGTGAAGCATTCCCTCCAGGCTGTAGGCCAGTCCAACGGCTCCCTTTTGCATGGCGCTCATTTATCGGTTCTCATCAGGTGGTCGATCTTCGTTATGTATTTATCTATATAGTGAAACTGCGACAGCTGTTGCAGACACTCATTCGTTTGCCTGGGCGCGAACAAAAAACACCGTGAACATGGCGTCTCGGCCTTGCGGCCTTATAATGCCTGCCTTTGCGTATATCAGCGGGCTGTCACTCCTTGGCAAATATAGATAACCCGGCCGCCGAAATGGCGGCCGATGGCTTTTTCCGGATCGCGTTGGGCGTTGAATACAAAGGCTCGCGCTATCGCGGCTGGCAGCGTCAGGCGTCCGGTGTGGCCACCATCCAGCAAGTCCTCGAAACGGCCCTGTCGAAGGTCGCGGACTCGCCGGTGTCCTTGCACTGCGCGGGTCGCACCGACGCGGGTGTGCATGCGTGTGGTCAGGTGGTGCATTTCGATACCCAAGTCGACCGCTCGTTAAAGGCCTGGGTCATGGGCGCCAATATCAACTTGCCTCACGACATCAGCGTCAGCTGGGCCAAGGTCATGCCGGCGCACTTTCATGCGCGTTTCAAGGCAATTGCCCGGCGTTATCGGTATGTGATCTACAACGATCAGATCCGTCCGGCGCACCTCAACGAAGAGGTCACCTGGAATCACCGGCCGCTGGATGTACAGCGCATGGCCGAGGCGGCGCAGCATCTGATCGGCACCCACGACTTCAGCGCTTTTCGCGCCGGGCAGTGCCAGGCCAAGTCGCCGATCAAGGAAATCCATCACCTGCGAGTCACCCGTCACGGCAAGATGATCGTGCTGGATATCCGCGCCAGCGCGTTCCTGCACCACATGGTGCGCAATATCGCCGGTGTGCTGATGACCATTGGTGCCGGCGAGCGTCCGGTGGAGTGGGCCCGGGAAGTGCTGGAAAGCCGGATTCGCCGTACCGGCGGCGTCACGGCCCATCCATTCGGGCTGTACCTGGTGCAAGTCGAGTATCGCGATGAGTTTGAGTTGCCCGAGCGTTACATCGGTCCGCACTTCCTGACCGGCTTCTCGGAACTTGACGGCTGGCGCCCTCGAATGCATTTGCTACCATCCGGGACTTTCCCGGATTTGCTTTGAGGTTCAAACGACATGTCAGTCGTTCGCAGCAAAATTTGTGGGATTACCCGCATTGAAGATGCGTTGGCAGCGGTTGATGCCGGGGCGGACGCGATCGGTTTTGTGTTCTATGCCAAAAGCCCGCGCGCGGTGACGGTGCAGCAGGCTCGGGCAATCATTGCCGCGTTGCCGCCATTCGTGACCACAGTGGGCTTGTTCGTCAACGCCAGCCGCTGCGAACTCGGTGAGATTCTCGACGCGGTGCCGCTGGACCTGTTGCAGTTTCACGGCGACGAAACCCCGGCCGATTGCGAGGGTTACCATCGGCCATACATCAAGGCATTGCGGGTCAAGGCGGGCGACGACATTGCTGCCAGCTGCGATGCCTACGCCAAAGCCAGCGGCATTTTGCTCGATACCTATGTCGAAGGTGTTCCCGGCGGAACCGGTGAGGCCTTTGACTGGTCATTGATACCGCAAGGATTGAGCAAACCGATCATCCTCGCGGGAGGGTTGTCGGCGGCCAATGTGGCCGAGGCCATTGCCCGGGTTCACCCTTACGCGGTGGATGTCAGTGGCGGGGTAGAGCAGAGCAAGGGTATCAAGGATCACGCGAAGATTCGTGCATTCATCAAGGCTGTACGCAATAGCTCGATGTGACGGCTGGCAGACTGCCGCCGTCCACTGCACTGTACAAAACAGGTGTACTGCATAAGGCAGGCATGGCTGAGGGTTTTGGGTTGTACGAAGGTCAGTCTTGCTGAACCGGCCACCCACCCATCATCGCCGCACACATGAATTTAGCTCAAGGGCATACGCGGGGCTGCGAACCAAAGCGTTCGGGCCGCCGGTACTGGAGAAAGAAAGCATGAGCAACTGGTTAGTAGACAAACTGATCCCTTCGATCATGCGTTCCGAGGTGAAGAAAAGCTCGGTGCCTGAAGGTCTGTGGCACAAGTGCCCGTCCTGCGAGGCGGTGCTGTATCGTCCGGAGCTGGAAAAGACCCTGGATGTTTGCCCCAAGTGCAACCACCACATGCGCATCGGCGCCCGTGCGCGGATCGACATCTTCCTGGACGCCGAAGGCCGTGCCGAACTGGGCGCTGACCTGGAGCCGGTTGACCGTCTGAAATTCCGTGACGGCAAGAAGTACAAGGATCGCCTGACTGCTGCACAGAAGCAGACCGGTGAAAAAGACGCGCTGGTCTCCATGAGCGGTACCCTGCTGGGCATGCCGGTGGTGGTGTCGGCGTTCGAATTCTCCTTCATGGGCGGTTCGATGGGCGCGATCGTTGGCGAGCGCTTTGTGCGTGCGGCCAACTATGCGCTGGAAAACCGTTGCCCAATGGTCTGCTTCGCCGCTTCCGGTGGTGCGCGGATGCAGGAGGCGCTGATCTCGCTGATGCAAATGGCCAAGACCTCTGCGGTGCTGGCGCGTCTGCGCGAAGAAGGCATTCCGTTCATCTCGGTACTGACCGATCCGGTCTACGGTGGTGTTTCCGCCAGTCTGGCGATGCTCGGCGATGTCATTGTCGGCGAACCAAAGGCCCTGATCGGTTTCGCCGGTCCACGCGTTATCGAGCAGACCGTGCGTGAAAAGCTGCCGGAAGGCTTCCAGCGCAGCGAGTTCCTGCTGGAGCACGGTGCAATCGACATGATCATTCCGCGCCAGGAGCTGCGCCCGCGTCTGGGTAGCCTGTTGGCCCAGTTGATGGGGCTGCCGACGCCTGAGTTCGTGGTTGCGCCTGTCGAGTCGGTCGTGGTTCCGCCGGTGCCTGCAAGCCTATGACCGAACGTACCCTTGGCGACTGGCTCGCCTACCTTGAGCAGTTGCATCCGTCAGCCATCGACATGGGGCTTGCGCGCTCGCAAGAGGTAGCCTCCCGGATGGGATTGGGCAAGCCGGCGCCTCGGGTGATTACGGTCACCGGCACCAATGGCAAGGGTTCTACCTGTGCGTTCGTGGCGTCATTGCTGCGGGCGCAAGGGCTCAGGGTCGGTGTCTACAATTCTCCGCACCTGTTGCGTTACAACGAGCGGGTGCAGGTCAATGGCGTCGAAGCCACGGATGCGCAGCTGTGCGAAGCCTTTGCTGCGGTTGACGCGGGGCGCGGTGAAATCTCTCTGACGTATTTCGAGATGGGCACCCTGGCGGCGTTCTGGCTGTTTCAACGTGCCGGCCTCGATGCGGTGGTGCTGGAAGTCGGCCTTGGCGGGCGTTTGGATACCGTCAATCTGGTGGATGCCGATGTCGCACTGGTCACCAGCATTGGTGTTGACCACGCCGATTATCTCGGCAATACCCGCGAATCCGTTGCCTTCGAAAAGGCCGGCATCTTCCGTCAGGGCGCGCCTGCGCTCTGCGGTGACCTCAATCCGCCTCAGCCCCTGCTGGATAAAGCGCGCGAACTCAGTTGCCCGTTCTTCCTGCGCGGACGCGATTTTGATCTGGGTGTTACCGAGCAGAACTGGCAGTGGCGGGGCGTTGATGCCCAAGGGCGTGCAATTGAATTGCACGACTTGCCGCTGCTGGATCTGCCGATGGAAAACGCCGCGCTGGCGTTGCAGGCTTATGCGCTGTTGGGTTTGCCATGGCAGGTCGAGCAGCTTGTCGCTGCATTGAAGGCAACGTCAGTGGTCGGGCGGCTGGATCGTCGTCAGTTCAACTGGCACGGCAAGCGCCTGAACCTGATGCTGGACGTGGGGCACAATCCTCACGCGGCCGAGTACCTGGCGCAGCGTTTGGCTCGCCGGCCGGTGGCGGGTCGACGCCTGGCGGTGTTCGGTTTGTTGGCTGACAAGGATCTCGATGGAGTTGTCGGCGAATTGAATGGTAGTGTCCAGCATTGGGCTGTCGCCCCGCTCGATTCCGCGCGCGCTCGTCCGGTTGCGGACCTGCAGGCGGCGTTGCAGGGCCTTGGGGCGTCGGTCACATCCTATGCAAGCGTTGCGGATGCCCTGGAAGGGCAGTGCGCGCTGGCGACGGCGGAAGATGAAATCCTGCTGTTCGGATCATTTTATTGTGTTGCCGAGGCCCTCGAATGGCTGGCTCGGCGCTCCACGGAGGAAGCTGCACATGGCTTTGCTGGATAACGCGTACAAGCAGCGGATGGTTGGCGCTCTGGTGTTGGTGGCATTGGCAGTGATCTTCTTGCCGATGCTGTTTTCCCGGGAAGACGAGCAGCGTCAGGTGGTGGTGCAGGCCCCGGCGGCACCTCAGGCCTCGGCAATGCCGCAAGTGCAGGTCGAGCCCGTGGTGGTGCCGGAGCCGCAAGCACTGCCGCAGGAACCGGTTCCGGCCGATGAAGAGATTGCTGTGCAGCCAGCGCCGTCCAAGCCGGTTGCCCCGAGCGCGGCTGTTGCACCAGCCCCGGTTGTCGCCAAGCCGGTAACGCCACCTCCGGCGCTGAAGCCTGCGCCCGCGCAGCCGGTCGCTGTTGCGCCGAGCAAGCCTGATACCAGTCAGAGTCGTGTCGATGCCAATGGCCTGTCGGTCAGTTGGTCGGTGCAGTTGGCCAGCCTGTCGAGCCGTGAAAGCGCCGAAAGCTTGCAGAAGTCTCTGCGCAGCCAGGGCTACAACGCTTATATCCGTTCCTCCGATGGCAAGAACCGGGTGTTTGTCGGGCCGTTGATCGAGCGTGCAGAGGCCGATCGCCTGCGTGACCTGCTGGGTCGTCAGCAAAACCTCAAGGGCTTTGTCGTTCGCTTCCAGCCTGAGCGCGGTTGACGCTAACTGACTGATTTCAAAAGCACTCGCAATCCCAGCTTACCGACAGCCATGGGCTCTGCTAAAATGCGCCGCCTTATCCGTCTGTAGGCTGCACTGTGCCATTTACCTGGGTTGACTGGGCGATCGTTGCAATCATCGCCATCTCCGCTTTGATCAGTCTGAGCCGCGGCTTCGTCAAGGAAGCCTTATCGCTGCTGACCTGGATCATCGCAGGAGCCGTAGCCTGGATGTTCGGCGGATCACTGTCCGAGTACCTCGCCGGATACATCGAAACACCGTCGGCTCGCGTGATCGCGGGCTGTGCCATCATGTTTGTCGCCACCCTGGTGGTAGGCGCAATGATCAATTATCTAATCAGCGAACTGGTTCGCGTCACCGGCCTGTCCGGGACCGACCGATTTCTCGGCATGGCCTTCGGCGCGGCGCGTGGCGCGCTGCTGGTGGTCACTGCCGTCGGGCTCTTGAGTCTGGGCCCGGTACAGCAGGATCCATGGTGGCGGGAGTCCAGGCTCGTGCCACAATTTCTATTAGTTGCAGACTGGTCCAAAAACCTCATATTAGGGTGGAGCAGTCAGTGGCTGGCCAGCGGTATCAGCGTACCCGCTGACATACCGTTCAAGGAGCACCTCTTGCCGACGGCCAAAACGCCGCAGTGAGATGTGTTCAGTTCAGTTTCATTAAGTAGGGGTTGCGTCGCATGTGTGGCATCGTCGGTATCGTCGGTAAGTCGAACGTCAATCAGGCGCTGTATGACGCGCTAACCGTCCTCCAGCACCGCGGCCAGGACGCTGCCGGTATCGTGACCAGCCATGATGGCCGGTTATTCCTGCGCAAGGACAACGGTCTGGTTCGTGACGTGTTTCATCAGCGTCATATGCAGCGCCTGGTCGGCCACATGGGCATTGGCCATGTGCGTTATCCGACCGCAGGCAGCTCGACATCGGCCGAAGCTCAGCCGTTTTACGTCAACTCGCCGTATGGCATCACCCTGGCGCACAACGGTAACCTGACCAACGTTGAGCAGCTGGCCAAGGAGATTTACGAATCTGACCTGCGCCACGTCAACACC
>CAYNGZ010000318.1:0-6208 GCA_964396695.1 uncultured Pseudomonas sp. | reverse complement strand
CAGTGTTTTCGTAGACAGTACTACCCAGGTCTTCCCAGTTGCCGCTGCTGGAGTTAAAGCTCTTGAAGAGCCGAGTCAGGGGCGTGCGGCTCGATAGCGCTTCCTGTTCGAGCGTCGTTAACGTGTCCTTGAGTTGCCGTGCTCGTGGACTGAACGTCCCCAGCAGGTCGGCAAAGGGTTTGCTGGTGTCCATGTAGGTAATGTCCTCGGTGTTGCTGACCAGATGCGAGAGCTCATGGATCAGTGTTGTTGCACGGGCATGGGCGCTGATGGCAAAGGATGGCTCAGTCATGTAGTTGCGGTAATGATCGAGCCTGGGGAGAAAAAATTTTTCCAGCAGATAGAGTTTTTTCCCCACGTCATCCGGGATGGTAAAGGCGAATACATTCTCGGGATCTTCGCGACTCGTCCCTACAACAAAACGTCTGGAATCAACTTTTCTGAGGTCCGGGTCCAGTAACGCACCAAAGATATCGCCGATGACTTTCTCAATCTTCGCCACATGGTCGCGAAGTTTCGCCGGGAAACCACGGAAGGCCTTGATCAGTTGATGCAGCGTTGTCGTCCGTGTCGTGCTCGTCTTGATCAGCCTCAGGTTCTGAAAACTGTTCCAGGCGTAGGTGGTCGCAAGGTCCAGGGCTTCATCAATCAACCGGGCCCTGACGGGAAAGAGCTGGCGAATGGCACGCATGCCGGTGGCTTCTACGTTCATCCCCGCCCGACGACTGATACGCGTCTCCAGCCGGTTGAGCATTCCGTAGCGTACGGTGTTTGGCGGTGGGTCGAGAACCCATTGCTTTGAGGTGTTTTGCAGCAATTGGGGCCCCTCGCCGCGATCACTGACAATGCGCCAGGGCGTGCCACGCTTTTCGACGCGATACACCTTGCCTTCGACGGGAGCGTAGTACTGTTTGGTGGTGGGGTGCGTGTAGAGCCCCGATACCGAGGCCGGTGTCAGTGACTGTAGATCGACGTCGATACGTTCATGACGCTGCAGGCGGGTACGTTCGGGGGCTGTTATGTCGATGTCCTGCCATTGACGTTTCTCGGTGGGTACTTCCGGCGAGGGTTCGGGTTCGGCCACTGTCGTCGTCGGCGGTGTTTCCATCGAATGGCGCAAACTTGCCAGTTGCGCGATGCCACGTATGAAGGCCTTGAGGGCGCGTCCCCATTTGTGTTCTTGCAGGTCTTCAACAGACGCTTCGATATCGCGGTAGCTGTGCCAGACAGTGATCGGGTAAGCGAGCTTCCCGCTGAGGAAGGTGAGTGCCTGTTCCAGGTCTTCGCCGAAGACGTCCTTTATGGTTTGCCATTCACGCTTGGCATCGCTATCTGACTGAGTGCCGAGCAGTCGCGCCAGGAGGTTCATATTGTCGTCAAACAACTGACCGAACAGGTTTCCAGTGATCGGGTTGGACGCCAGTTTGATTTCGCTGGGTGTGTTGAGCGTTGAGGTCCACAGGTTTTTATAGATCGCACGGACGGACGTTGGCAGGCACTTGAGCACCCAGTCTTGCAGCGCCCCGGTGGTATTGAGCTCGGCCAGGAGGTCGCTTTCACTTGAATACTCCTTGATCCCGTGGGTGATGCAGTAGGGCGCCAGGAGAACATGGGGGCCGTCTTTACCCTGGCCGGGGCCGATCAGGTAGACCCCGAGTGCCTTGGCCACTTGCGCACCGGCTGTGGCTATCAGCTCAAGCGGGCGGATCAGCGCATTCGCGCCTGTAAGCGCCGTGCGGGCGATGGCGTCCGGCATGTTCATGACCTGCGTGATCAGGTCGAACCCGGTCTCGCTGAGGCGCTCCTGAAGTTTCTCCGAATGAGCGTAATGCAGCAGTTGCCAGGGTAACTGTTTGGCGAACAGGGTTCTGTACGACGCAGCCTTGGTATTGGTCGATGCAAAGGCCGTATCAAGGACCGATTGCTGGAGCGCTCCCAGTTTGAGATTGCGTACCAGTTTGCCCACATAGTCTGCGTTCAACCCCGGGGGAAGAGCGACCGAGGTGAGTGAAGTGATCTTCTTGATCGGCAGGGCAGCCAGGTCGTTAAAGTGAGTCAGCGCAAATGTCGTCAGGGTCTGGGTCAGGCCGGTACTGGTCAGGCGTGGGCTGAACTGCAACTCGACGTTGTCCGGATCGACGTCATGCTGTTTGAAGGCGGTCTTGAGGTGTTTCTTGAGTTCAGTGTGAGCGGTACGCGTCAGCGAGGTCACGCCGGACAGGTAATCCTTATCGTCATCGGCATTGTTCAGGTATTGCTGAAGCAGTTCGGCATGCAGAACCTGATCGCCAATGGAGGCGTTGGCCAGCCAGGCCGGTAACTTTTGTTGGGTGATCAGGGACTGGGCAATGCTCATCCCTCGATTCAGACCCGTGATCGGTAGGCGTGGTGCAATCAGGCCCAACAGTTTTTTCTGGGTACTTTCGGGGAGATTCGAGGCCAGCGCCTGCTCGACGGACCTCCTGTGTAATTGGCCATAGGGCTTTTGCAGATGATCGAGGAAGTGCTCGTGAACCAGTTGCAAGGGCGCCAGGGTAAACACCTGGTGAGTCGCTCGATCTCCACGCTCAAGGTTTTCCAGCAGCCCCATACGTTCATCCGGATCGAGCAGGCGCCTTTGAAGCTCGGCCTTCAACGGTGCCAATGAAGCGAATGCTTCGAATCCAAGCGCCGGGGTCCACAAAATGGCCCTTCCTGAATGATTCGGGTCCAGGCCACCACGCTCAGTGAGCATGAAACAATTGGCCAGGTGCAGTAAGGTCGAGGAGGCGCCGGTCTTGACCGCCAGTGAAAACACATCAGGCAGAAAGCCGTTCAGTGCCCCGCGCTGCAAACGTACCGGGCTGTCGAGAACGGTGGTGATAATGGCCTGGTCCGCAGCCGACAACGTACGGCTTAACGTTCGTAATTTGATTTCGTTGCGCAAGGCGACAGACTGGGTGTGGGCCAGCTTCGGTGTCAGGGCGCTCAGAAATGGCTCGATAACGGTCTGTACGTCCTCGAAACGCTTTGGTGCTTTTGGTAGCGCCAGGTTTTTTTCACGCTCCAATCCAAGCGATACGTCGATGCCGGAGAGTTGCGCCAACAAGTGTTTCGCCGATTCTGCTCGTACGGTGGCGGGTTGGTGACTCCATCGCTGATCGGCACGTGTACTCCAACGGCCGTCGGCGTCGGCGTGCAAAAGACGCTGGTCGATCAATATCCGTACATCCAGAGCGTTATCCAGCAAGGCATCCAAAGCAACGATGCCTTGCGCTTCACGGTAGCGGCTCAAGGCGAACTGTAGATTTCGCGCCTGTTTGGCAAGGATCTCGGTCATCAAGTCCTGAAACACCGGACCTGATGTCGGTACGCCGACAATCTTTCGTTCGTTCTGATCCAGTGAGAGAAAGGTAGCGCGCTCCTCCAGCGCCAGGAAGTTGAGCAGATTGTCTTCATGCCCTTCGGTTTTCATCATCGTCAACACGATGTTCTGGATCTCTGACAGGTCGGTGCTGGCCTCTATACCCCGAGACTGGCTGTACAGAAACGCGCTTGTCTGCGACACGCCGGGGATGCTGATCATCAGGGTGGAGGCAAGCGTTACGTAATGTTTGTAGAGGGCAGTGACGCGTATTTTTTCGACTTGAATCGAAGGGCTCGCCGTCAACTGAACGGCAGTGTCGGCGCGGCAAACAGCCATCAACTGCTGGTGTTCTTCAGCCGTCAAGATCCCCTGTTGACGCTTGAGCAAGAGATCCACGCAGTAGGTATCACGCAGGCTTTGGACGAAAAAATCCGTGCGTGAATCTGCGCTACTCATCGGGCTGTTCCAGAAGGTGTCGAGCAAGCTTTGCAGACGTGGCGTGAAGCTCTGTGCGACCTCCTTCAAGGTCGTTTCCCAGTCCTGATTGTCGTCATTGCTGCTGTTGCCATGGGCTGGATTGGAAAAGCGGCGGAACTCACCTTCCGGCCAGGCGTTGTTCAGGTAAAAATGCAGGAGTGCGTCACTGAGCGACAGGGAAGACACCCTGCGCGGATTCAAGTCGTCACCGCCCACGATGACAAAGCTGTCCATGCGGGTATGACGTTGCACCAGTGTCGGGAAGCGTTTGTAAAGGGCGATAGCCAGTGTCTCGTCAAGCATTGACTGTAGCGTCGGTGTCTTGATCAGTTCGGCCAACATCATGTTGATGTTGCGTGACTGATTCAGCGCAATGACGGTTCCCTGGTCCTGAAATACCGATCCTTCGACGATTTCTGTCGAGATGACCGGGTCGCTGATGTCCTGAAGGGCATGACGCTGTTCGATGGAGAGATAGCGCAGCAGTTCGTCCTTGCTGGAGGCGTCGCTCAACCATTCCATGAGTTTACTGTTGAGGTCCTCCTGATCCGCATATTTGATCAGGCCTTGATAGGGCGTGTAGAGCGTCACTTCTCCACCCGCAGGCTTGCTCATCATAAAGGCCCCGGCCAAGGGAACTGGCGTCTTGCCTCGAGGTGTCAGGATCAACCGGTCCACTTGCATTGGATAGGGACCGGCAGCACGGGTTGCGTGGGTGGGCAGATACACCTGTTTCAACCATTTCAGGTCAGCGATTGTAAATCCCAGTGCTTTTTCACGAACGCCGGGCTGTTTCGCATCCGCGGCAAGATCGGCTTCTCGAAAAAAGTACGGGAGAATGGGTGCAGTCACAGTGATTCCTCGTCCTGCCGCAATCGGCAGGGTATTTGGGTGAGGAAAAACACTACGGTCAGCGAAGCATTGAGGTGCGGTACATATTGCTTGAGGTGTTTGCGCGTTCCTGAGTCTTGACAGATCACCTGAAAAACAGCACTTAATCGGCAAGTTTTTTCGGTTGCCGTGCAACCTGATTTCACGCTGTTGCCCGTATTCAATAATAAAAGTGGAGCTTCAGATGCCTGTATCGCCCGAATTGGCTGCCAACCCGGACACCTCATCGGTGAGTTACGCGGAGCTTGTGCAGTTACTGACCCGGATTTTTTTGCAACATGGCACCTCGATCGAGGTCGCGCAGGTACTGGCACAAAACTGTGCAGGTGCCGAACGCGATGGCGCCCACAGCCATGGGGTGTTCCGGATCCCGGGCTATGTTTCGACGCTGAACAGCGGTTGGGTCAATGGCAAGGCCATTCCGGTGGTCGAAGATGTGGCCTCGGGTTTTGTCCGGGTGGACGCCGGCAACGGCTTCGCCCAACCGGCGTTGGCCGCAGGCCGCGAACTGTTGGTGGCGAAAGCCCGCAGCGCCGGGATCGCGGTCATGGCGATCCGCAATTCCCATCATTTCGCGGCACTCTGGCCGGATGTCGAGCCCTTCGCCTATGAAGGTCTGGTGGCGCTGAGCGTGGTCAACAGCATGACCTGCGTGGTGCCGCATGGCGCGGATCGCCCGCTGTTTGGCACCAACCCGATAGCCTTCGCAGCACCGCGTGCGGGCGCCGACCCGATTGTATTCGACCTGGCCACCAGCGCCATCGCCCATGGCGACGTGCAGATTGCGGCGCGCAAGGGCGAGCGTTTGCCACCGGGTATGGGCGTGGACAGCCTGGGCCAGCCAACACAGGACCCGAAAGCCATTCTGGAGGGCGGCGCGTTGCTACCGTTTGGCGGGCATAAAGGTTCGGCCTTGTCGATGATGGTCGAACTGCTGGCGGCGGCGTTGACCGGCGGCAACTTCTCGTTCGAGTTCGACTGGTCCAATCATCCTGGGGCGAAAACGCCGTGGACCGGCCAGTTACTGATTGTGATCGACCCGAGCAAAGCTGCCGGGCAGAGTTTCGCCGAACGCAGTGAGGAACTGGTCAGGCAGATGCATGGCGTGGGGCTGCGGCGCCTGCCCGGTGACCGACGTCACCGCGAGCGGACCAAGTCGTTGGCTGGGGGCATCACGCTCGATACGCAGACGCTGGCGCAATTGCGGGAGTTGGCCGGTCATTGAGGTGAACAAGGCGAGCCCATCGACGTAAGCCGGAGACTTTCGGTGCGTGCAGAATCGCCAAGATCGCAGCCTGCGGCAGCTCCTACGTTGGGATGGCATACGCCCTGGGGCTGCCGCAGGCTGCGATCTTTTGGGGGCACAAATGGTTTTTTTCTTCAGCGACGCCCCAGCAGCAACCCCACCACCAGACCAAAACCGGCCGAGATCGCTACGGTTTGCCATGGGTGACCACCGATGTAGGTTTCGGTCGCGTCGACCACCGGCCGGGT
>CAYNGZ010000317.1:0-6223 GCA_964396695.1 uncultured Pseudomonas sp. | reverse complement strand
ATCAATAAGTTATTTTTTGTTCCATAAGAGCTGCCGAAGGCTGCGATCTTTTGACCTTACGGTAATTCCAATCCCCCCGATGCTTTGTGCAGCGCCCGCAAATGCTCGCCCAATTGTTTGATGTTGGCCTCGTTCGCCGCGATCTCGGCCGCTCGGCCTGGCTCAAGCAGTGCCCTGACCTCTTTGTCCAGGTCACCGGTCAACACCTGCAATTTCTGCTGTCGCGTGCTGCTTTCCGACTCCAGGTGTTTCCATTCATTGGGCTGTGGCAGGCCGTAACCGCCCCTGTCGAGCAGTTCTGCCGGACGACTGAGGAAACCGCTGTTGGCGAGAATCTGCTTCAAGGTCTGATTAGCGTGCTCCATGCCGCCGTTTTTCAACTCGCGGGCATCCAGGTAACGTTGTTTGACTTCATTCTGGGCGAGCAATAATTGCTGGCGGAAACCGGCCTGCTCCAGCAACAGCAGCGCCGCGCCGGTGCGCAGGTCGGCCTGTGCAAACCACGGGCGACGTTCTGCGGCAGTCAGCGCCAGCCAGTCTTCAACCTTGTCCTGTTTGATCGGCAGGTGCTTTTTCAGTACCTCGAACATCGCTTGATAGCGATCGCGGAACGAATCGAAGCGATAACCCAGACGCAAGGCCTCGCGCGGGTTGTCGAGCACGCTGGTATACGCACGTCCGCGGGCCTTGGGCACTTGCAGCAAGCCGTTGGGCATGATGCTGTCCAGGCCGACCAACTGTGGATGGCTACTGCCACTGCGCAGCAGCTTCAGGCTCTCGACCGCGCAGTTGTTGGACAGGAAGAAATAGTTGCCGTCGTAGCTCCAATGCATCTCGGCGGCGCGCTCGACCACGTCTGCAATTTCACTGCGCGACAGCTTGAGCGGCACCGAGGCGAGACTGCGCAGTTCGGTCTTGGTGTATTCGTCGATGACTTGCGACAGCGGTAACACGAAAAGTCGCGACGGGTAGTTCCCGACCAGGCCATCCCAGCTCGACAGTTGCACGTCACCGACAAAGGCGCGGTAGGACAGCACCAGGGAGTATTCCAGATCCAGTCGGCAGTCCGGCCCGCGTGGGCGACCGGGTGCACAGATCACCAGCCGCAACATGCTGTGACCCCAGCGGCTGACCAGATTCTGGTTGGCTTCGGCCAGCAGGTAGTCGACGGCGTAGACCCGTTCCGGATCGACCTGGCCCAGCGGTTGTTTGGCGAAGTCGTTGCCGGCATTCAGAAAAGCAAAGGACTGAGCGCAATGGTCCTTGGCCGGCGGAGCCCAGCCGAAATGCTCCTGGTAATAACGGTACAGCGCCGGGCGGCGGCAGGCGTAACTCGGGTCGAGGAGGAAGTACTCCATGTTGACCGCGACGAACTCCTTGGGGCTGCTCGTCTCATAGAGGTCCGGGCTACGGGCAATTTGTCGGTTGTGCTGTTCGCGTTCACCGCGACGGCCGACGTATTGCGGCCAGCCGGCAAGGTCCAGCAGACGCGGATCGTCGCTCAACGTGAAACGACGGTCAGTCTGACCACGGCATTGATCGGGAAGGCCGACCAGGCCCGAACTGTTGTTCTGTCGCGTACAGCGCTGGATCAACAAGCGCTCTGCACGGGGCCACACGCGTGCACGGTCATAAATATGCGTGAGTTCATGCAGTACCGTGGCGAGCATTTCGCGGCGCACGGTGCCGTGGGGGCGATTGGTTTTTTTCGTCGCGGCGCTGCCGTCGGTGAGGCCGGCCAGCAGGTTGCGATTGAGGTCCACCTCTGACACCAGAGACGCCTCCCCGTAGGCGTTGCCGGGCATCTCGTCGGTCCAGCCGACATCGATGCGACGGTCCAGTTGCTCGATGAGGCGCGGCGGCAGTGCCTGCATCGCTTCATCCAGCAGAGCCTGGCTGGCCTTCTGCTCTGCCGGACTCAGACCGTCGGTTTTGAGGCGTAATTGCAGGCTGGCCTGAGCCGTGCTGCCGAGCAGCAACAGGGTCCCGGCCAGCAGCCAGGCAGCTAGCGTTTTCACAGTGCGAGGATGGCTTCGGCAAGTACCTGATCGCTGGCGTCGCGAGCTTCCGGCACGCGGGTGCGCAAGGTGTCGAAGGCCGCTTCCAGATGCGCACCACGGATATCGCCATTGCTGGCGACAAAGCTGGCCGCGTCATCGTGGGCTTCGCGGACAACTTTCGAGTCGCGAATCGAGGTGGTGGTGTCAGATGTGAAATCGAGGGTGCGCTGGGAGGCGCGGATAATCATGTTACTGGTGGCTACCAGGGTATGAGCCTGGGCCATATCGGCCAATAACAACAGGCCAAGGGTGGCAGCAATCAGCGGGCTACGCATGGAACGACTCCGGAAACAGGAATAACTATTGGACGAGAATTGCCTGTGCCAGTTCAAGGTCACTGGCATGAAGTTTTGGCTGGGTCTGGCGCAGGTATACCAGGGCGGACTCCAGTTGCGCTCCTCGCAGTTGACCGTCACTGGCAATGAACGCAGCCGCATCATCGTGAGCGGCGAACAGCAGTTTATGGTCGAAGGGCGCGGAGGTCACCTTGCTTGTCGCATAAGTGGTGACAACGAGGTTCTGCGTGGACAGGTCCAGGGCATGGGCCGGACTGATCCAGCAGGCGGAGATAAACAGGGGGGCGATGAACTGTTTTGAAAGAAAACGCATGAGACTCGACGGCTGGAAACGAGCCTCAAGGCTAGCGCAATGCCCGGACCAGAGCCAGCACTGAGGAAACGGGGCTCATGGTGAGAGCCCCGTTCTGCGACGTCGATCAGATGGCCAGAATGGCTTGAGCCAGCTGTGCGTCAGTGGCTTTCAACTGTGGAGCCTGTGTGTGGATGTAGTCGAGAGCACTTTCCAGGCGCACGCCACGAATGGCGCCTTCGCTGGCCACGAAACTGGCAGCGTCATCACGGGCGGCGCGAACGATCTTCTTGTCCCGCAGCGAAGACGAGAGGTTGGTTGTCGCGTCGGAGCTGTCCTTGAGTGCACCGACGACAGTGTCAGTGGTGATAATGAAGCTGGAGGCATGCGAATTGGCAGCTACGGCCAGCAGGGCGGCAGCGCTGAGCAGGCGAAGACGGGACATGGGATAACTCCTGTGAATGAACCATAAATAGTGACGCCACGAATAATGTCGGACAGCCACCGCGCGTTGTGTAACGTCTGAAGGATCAGACGTACCCTGCGCAGGGTTCGCCACGATGTCTTCGGATATTAGGCCGTTGTTCAACCGTTCGAATAGCCCTGTTACACCCTTCCAGACACCGTTAGCGCCAAAAAGGTTTGTCCAGCTCGGCCAGTCGATCAGCGTGGCTGATACCTATGTCAGACAACTGCTGTTCATTAAGTTGCGCCAGCAGGCGACGGGTGCGCGCCCTTTTCATGCTTTGACCGGTAGCGGCGATCAGCCGGGCCATAAGCCTGAGTAAAGAGGGCCGGCGAGCATGCGGCAGCGAAAGATCAAGTAACCGATTCATGGTGTATTCCTCTCGGAGGGGCTGATTGAGCAGCCTTGGGACACCATGGTGGGTGTTTCACCGTCGTCGGAGCAGCTACACCAGCGTTAAATTGTACTGGTTCAGTTTTATATTTATATAAACTGTACCTGTTGTGCGATTGTCTTTCTGTTCCGACTGTTTTTCAGCCCTGAAACGACAAAACCCGTCGTGGTTTCCCACGACGGGTTTTGTGTATGCAATTCGGGGGGCTGGCGGTGGACCTGGAGGGTCAGGGGCCAGCGACGCTAACTTAGCGCCAGAACGGCTTGCTCAGCTCTTCGTAGCGTTGTGCTTCGCTAATCCCGGCGTCAGCCAGCAGACGCGAATCCAGACGAGCCAGTTGGTGGCGGCTGGAGATGCGGCGCTGCCACAGCATCAGGTTGGCGATAATGCGAAGAGGCATGGAAGCCTGGGATTTTGCAGCGTTGTCTTCGAAGAACAGTTCGGAACTGAGTGTACGTTCCATGGTTGACATCCTTCCGCTTATGGCGGGATTAGGTAGTGGTTTAACTGGTGCCCATGATCCTCTCGTTTGGCCAGTCTCTCTAGATACAGTTTACCTGTATTGTGAGGGGCCAGTTAACTGTTAATAGGCGCTGTACTGCTCGAAAGCGAGGCAACTGTACCTATATGCACTATAACGGTGCATTTTTGAGTGATTGGTTCAAAAGTGTAGGCGGTTTCGGTAGGAAATGACCGGTACAGCAGTACAGTTTTTGCTAGGTTTTAGATCGACAATGGCGAGCTGACGAAATTGTGTTTGCGTCAGCTGCCATCTGTATCAATCACTCGGCGAGCATTCTGCCGGTTTCTTCCAGGTTCATGTGCCAGCTGAGGGCGTCGCGCAGGATGTGCGGGGTATGTCCGCCGACGGCGCAGGCCGCCTCGAAGTAGGTATTCAGCGCTTCGCGGTAGTCCGGGTGCACGCAGTTGTCGATCACCACCCGCGCCCGCTCCCGTGGCGCCAGACCGCGCAAGTCGGCCAGGCCGATCTCGGTCACCAGAATGTCGACGTCATGCTCGGTGTGGTCAACGTGGCTGACCATCGGCACGACACTGGAAATCGCCCCGCCCTTGGCAATCGACTTGGTGACGAAGATCGCCAGGTGCGCGTTACGGGCGAAGTCGCCGGAACCGCCGATGCCGTTCATCATCCGTGTACCGCAGACGTGGGTGGAGTTGACGTTGCCGTACAGGTCGAACTCCAGCGCCGTGTTGATGCCGATAATGCCCAGGCGACGAACCACTTCCGGGTGGTTGGAGATTTCCTGCGGGCGCAGCACCAGTTTGTCCTTGTAACGCGCAAGATTGCCGAACACATCTGCATTGCGGCGGCTCGACAGAGTGATCGAACTGCCCGAGGCGAAGCTCAGTTTTCCGGCGTCGATCAGGTCGAAGGTCGAGTCCTGCAGGACTTCGGAATACATGGTCAGGTCTTCGAACGGCGAGTCGATCAGGCCGCACATCACCGCGTTGGCAATGCTGCCGATACCGGCCTGCAGCGGGCCGAGCTTGTTGGTCATGCGCCCCGCTTCCACTTCCTGCTTGAAGAAGTCGATCAGGTGGTCGGCAATGGCCTGGGTGTCGCTGTCCGGCGGCAGCACTGTGGACGGCGAGTCGGATTGGTTGGTGATGACGATCGCGACGATCTTTTCCGGTGGTATCGGGATGGCGGTGCTGCCGATGCGGTCGTCGACCTTGACCAGCGGAATAGGCGTGCGGGTCGGACGGTAGGTCGGGATATAGATGTCGTGCAGACCTTCCAGATTCGGATTGTGCGCCAGGTTGATCTCGACGATCACGTGTTTGGCGAAAATCGCGAAGCTGGCCGAGTTACCGACCGAGGTGGTTGGCACGATGTAGCCAAGCTCTGTGATCGCGACGGCTTCAATCACCGCGATGTCCGGCAGCTTGAGTTGCTGGTTGCGCAGTTGCTCAACGGTTTCCGACAGATGCTGGTCAATGAACATCACCTCGCCGGCGTTGATCGCCTTGCGCAGGGTGCTGTCGACCTGGAACGGCATACGGCGGGCCAGCACGCCAGCTTCGGTCAGCTGTTTGTCGAGGTCGTTGCCCAGGCTGGCACCGGTCATCAGGCTGATTTTCAGCGGCGTGACCCTGGCGCGTTCGGCCAGTGCATGGGGCACGGCTTTGGCTTCACCGGCGCGGGTGAACCCGCTCATGCCGACGGTCATGCCGTCCTGAATCAGAGCGGCAGCGTCAGCGGCGCTCATTACCTTATCCAACAACGAAGGCAAGCGGATACGATCACGGTACATGGGTTGTTATCTCGGGCAACGGAAGCAAGATGCGCAGTCTAGTGATTTCAAAAATATTCGTCCCGCGACCATGGTCGAATGCCGACCGCTGATTTAGAGCCTTTGGTCGGGTTTTCGCGGGCATTAAAAAACCCCAGCCTACTAAAGGCTGAGGTTTTGGGTATTGCGTTGAAGCAGGTTTTACTCGACGGCTTTGACCATGTCTTCGATGACTTTCTTCGCGTCGCCGAAGACCATCATGGTTTTGTCCAGGTAGAACAGTTCGTTGTCCAGACCGGCATAGCCGCTGGCCATCGAGCGCTTGTTGACGATGACGGTCTTGGCCTTGAACGCTTCGAGAATCGGCATGCCGGCGATGGGCGACTTCGGATCGTTCTTCGCCGCCGGGTTCACCACGTCGTTGGCGCCGAGCACCAGCACCACGTCGGCCTGGCCGAAC
>CAYNGZ010000316.1:0-6289 GCA_964396695.1 uncultured Pseudomonas sp. | reverse complement strand
CGTGGAGATCAGTTGATGATTTACGAAGGTAAAGCCATCACGGTTAAGGCTCTTGAAAGTGGCATCGTCGAATTGAAATTCGACCTCAAGGGTGAGTCCGTCAACAAGTTCAACCGTCTAACCCTGAACGAATTGCGTCAGGCCGTAGACACCATCAAGGCAGATGCTTCGATCAAGGGTGTGATCGTCAGCAGTGGCAAGGACGTGTTCATCGTCGGCGCCGACATCACCGAATTCGTCGACAACTTCAAGCTGCCGGATGCAGAGCTTGTTGCTGGTAACCTCGAAGCCAACAAGATTTTCAGCGATTTCGAAGACCTCAACGTCCCGACCGTAGCCGTGATCAACGGCATCGCTTTGGGTGGTGGTCTGGAAATGTGCCTGGCAGCTGACTACCGCGTCATGTCCACCAAGGCCAAGATCGGTCTGCCGGAAGTCAAACTGGGCATCTACCCAGGTTTCGGCGGTACCGTTCGTCTGCCGCGCATCATCGGTGCCGACAACGCCATCGAATGGATTGCCGCCGGCAAGGAAAACCGTCCGGAAGACGCGCTGAAAGTCGGCGCAGTCGATGCGGTGGTCGCTCCAGAGAAGCTGCAGGAAGCAGCCCTGGAACTGATCAAGCGCGCCATCTCTGGCGAGTTCGACTACAAGGCCAAGCGCCAGCCGAAGCTGGAAAAGCTCAAGCTGAACGCCATCGAGCAGATGATGGCGTTCGAAACCGCCAAAGGTTTCGTGGCAGGGCAAGCTGGCCCGAACTACCCGGCGCCGGTCGAAGCGATCAAGACCATCCAGAAAGCCGCGAATTTCGGTCGCGACAAGGCTCTGGAAGTTGAAGCTGCCGGTTTCGTCAAACTGTTCAAAACCTCTGCTGCGCAGAGCTTGATCGGCCTGTTCCTGAACGATCAGGAACTGAAGAAAAAAGCCAAGGCTTACGATGAAATCGCCAAAGACGTGAAACAGGCTGCCGTACTCGGCGCCGGTATCATGGGTGGCGGTATTGCCTATCAGTCGGCGTCCAAGGGCACGCCGATCCTGATGAAGGACATCAACGAACACGGTATCGAGCAGGGTCTGGCTGAAGCTGCGAAACTGCTGGTGGGTCGCGTTGATAAAGGTCGCATGACCGCTGCCAAAATGGCCGAAGTGCTCAACGGTATTCGTCCGACCCTGTCCTACGGTGATTTCGGTCACGTCGACCTGGTCGTCGAAGCGGTTGTCGAGAACCCTAAGGTCAAGCAAGCGGTATTGGCTGAAGTCGAAGACAAGGTCAAAGAGGACACCATCCTCGCGTCGAACACCTCGACCATTTCCATCAGCCTGTTGGCCAAAGCCCTCAAGCGTCCGGAAAACTTCGTCGGCATGCACTTCTTCAACCCGGTGCACATGATGCCGCTGGTTGAAGTCATTCGTGGCGAGAAGTCCAGCGAGCTGGCTGTTGCCACGACCGTTGCCTACGCCAAGAAAATGGGCAAGAA
The DNA here is from genome assembly GCA_964396695.1 of uncultured Pseudomonas sp. GTDB lineage: Bacteria > Pseudomonadota > Gammaproteobacteria > Pseudomonadales > Pseudomonadaceae > Aquipseudomonas. The sequence continues at coordinate 4,811 of CAYNGZ010000316.1, read as the reverse complement.
CCCGATCGTCGTCAACGACTGCCCGGGCTTCCTGGTCAATCGCGTACTGTTCCCGTACTTCGGTGGTTTCGCCAAGTTGGTCAGCGCCGGTGTGGACTTCGTCCGTATCGACAAGATCATGGAAAAATTCGGCTGGCCAATGGGCCCGGCATACCTGATGGACGTGGTTGGCATCGACACCGGCCACCACGGTCGTGACGTCATGGCTGAAGGTTTCCCGGACCGCATGAAAGACGACCGTCGCTCGGCCGTTGACGTGCTCTACGAAGCCAAGCGCCTGGGTCAGAAAAATGGCAAGGGCTTCTACGCCTACGAGACTGACAAGCGCGGCAAGCAGAAGAAAGTAGCCGATCCATCGGTACTCGAAGTGCTCAAGCCAATCGTCTTTGAGCGGCGTGAAGTGACCGACGAAGACATCATCAACTGGATGATGATCCCGCTGTGCCTGGAGACCGTGCGTTGCCTGGAAGACGGCATTGTCGAAACCGCTGCCGAAGCTGACATGGGTCTGGTCTACGGTATTGGTTTCCCTCCATTCCGTGGCGGTGCACTGCGCTACATCGATTCGATCGGTGTTGCAGAGTTCGTTGCCCTGGCTGACCAGTACGCTGATTTGGGCGCGCTGTACCACCCGACCGCGAAGCTGCGTGAAATGGCCAAGAACGGCCAGCGGTTCTTCGGTTAAGCGCCCACACTAGAGCGAGAGTGAACGATATGAGCTTGAATCCTAGAGACGTCGTGATTGTCGACTTCGGTCGTACTCCGATGGGCCGCTCCAAGGGCGGCATGCACCGTAATACCCGCGCCGAAGACATGTCGGCGCACCTGATCAGCAAATTGCTGGAACGCAACGTCAAGGTCGACCCGAACGAAGTCGAAGACGTGATCTGGGGTTGTGTGAACCAGACCCTGGAGCAGGGCTGGAACATCGCCCGTATGGCGTCCCTGATGACACAGATCCCGCACACCGCTGCCGGCCAGACCGTCAGCCGCCTGTGTGGCTCGTCGATGAGTGCATTGCACACCGCAGCGCAAGCGATCATGACCGGTAACGGTGACGTATTCGTGGTTGGCGGCGTCGAGCATATGGGGCACGTCAGCATGATGCACGGTGTCGATCCGAACCCGCACATGTCGCTGTACGCGGCGAAAGCCTCGGGCATGATGGGTCTGACCGCAGAAATGCTCGGCAAGATGCACGGCATTACCCGTGAGCAGCAGGATGCTTTCGGCGTGCGCTCCCATCAACTCGCCCATAAAGCGACGGTGGAAGGCAAGTTCAAAGACGAAATCATCCCGATGCAGGGTTACGACGAGAACGGTTTCCTGAAACTGTTCGACTACGACGAAACCATCCGTCCGGAAACCACCCTGGAAAGCCTGGCGGCATTGAAGCCGGCGTTCAATCCAAAGGGCGGCACCGTGACAGCCGGTACTTCGTCGCAGATCACCGATGGTGCTTCGTGCATGATCGTGATGTCGGCACAGCGTGCACAGGACCTGGGCATCCAGCCGATGGCGGTAATCCGTTCGATGGCAGTGGCGGGTGTGGACCCGGCGATCATGGGCTACGGTCCGGTACCGGCAACACAGAAAGCACTGAAGCGTGCAGGTCTGGGTATTGCCGATATCGACTTCTTCGAACTCAACGAAGCTTTCGCTGCACAGGCCCTGCCAGTGCTGAAAGATCTGAAAGTGCTCGACAAGATGAGCGAGAAGGTTAACCTGCACGGCGGCGCGATCGCCCTGGGCCACCCATTCGGTTGCTCCGGTGCACGTATCTCCGGCACGTTGCTCAATGTAATGAAGCAGAATGGCGGCACCTTCGGTGTATCGACCATGTGCATTGGCCTCGGCCAGGGCATTGCCACCGTCTTCGAACGCGTTTAAGCGATTCGTCGACGGAAGCCGGGGCCAAGTGCCCCGGTTTTTGTTTTTCTGAAGTTTTTTTTATTTTTGTTTCAAGTGATTTGAGTGAGGGCCGAACCATGCCGATACAACCTGGGCTCTACCAGCATTACAAAGGTCCGCAGTACCGCGTATTCAGTGTTGCGCGGCATTCCGAGACCGAAGAGGAAGTAGTCTTCTACCAAGCCCTGTATGGCGATTACGGCTTTTGGGTGCGTCCCTTGAGCATGTTCCTGGAGTCGGTCGAAGTTGACGGCGAACAGGTCCCACGCTTTGCTTTGGTGCAAGCCGAACCAAGCCTTTTTTCACGGCCATAAGCTGAGCGCGCGCAGAACCCTGCGCTTGACCTCACCTTGTTGCCACTATATATAGCGGTGCCGCGTCAGGCGCCAACCGCCTTTCACTTCTAGAATTCAGGAATTTTCTGATCCATGGGCAAATCGCTGGTCATTGTGGAATCCCCGGCTAAGGCCAAGACCATCAACAAGTATCTGGGTAACCAATACGTGGTGAAGTCGAGTATCGGCCATATCCGAGACCTGCCCACCAGCGGTTCGGCTAGCGCCAGCAAAGAACCTGCTGCCAAGCGTGGCAAGGCGGCTGCTGGTGAAGCGCCGGCGCTGTCGCCTAAAGAAAAGGCGCGCAAGCAGCTGGTCTCGCGCATGGGTGTCGATCCCGATCATGGCTGGAAAGCCAAGTACGAGATCCTCCCGGGCAAGGAAAAGGTCATCGAAGAGCTGCGCCGGCTCGCCAAGGATGCTGACACCATCTATCTCGCAACCGACTTGGATCGCGAGGGGGAAGCCATTGCCTGGCACCTGCGCGAAGCCATCGGTGGTGATGACAGCCGCTACAAGCGCGTGGTGTTCAACGAAATCACCAAGAAGGCGATTCAGGAAGCCTTCTCCCAGCCCGGCGAGCTGGATATCGATCGGGTCAACGCTCAGCAGGCGCGTCGCTTCCTCGACCGCGTGGTGGGTTATATGGTTTCGCCGCTGCTGTGGGCCAAGATCGCTCGCGGTCTGTCTGCCGGCCGTGTGCAATCGGTCGCCGTGAAACTGGTGGTGGAGCGTGAGCGCGAGATTCGCGCGTTCAACCCGGAAGAGTACTGGGAAGTTCACGCTGACCTTGGTACCGCCAAGGGCGCCAACGTGCGTTTTGAAGTGGCCCGTGAAAACGGCGAAGCCTTCAGGCCGCTCAACGAAGCCCAGGCCATGGCTGCGCTGGAGAAGCTCAAGGCTTCCAGCTACACCATCGCCAAGCGCGAAGACAAACCGACCAGCAGCAAACCGTCTGCACCGTTCATCACTTCCACGCTGCAACAGGCTGCCAGTAACCGCCTGGGTTTCGGCGTGAAGAAAACCATGATGATGGCCCAGCGGTTATACGAAGCCGGTTACATCACCTATATGCGTACCGACTCGACCAACCTCTCGGCTGATGCCGTGGCGATGGCGCGTACTTATATTGAAGGCGAGTTCGGCGGCAAGTACCTGCCGGAAACACCGAACATCTATAGCAGCAAGGAAGGCGCGCAAGAGGCTCACGAAGCAATTCGTCCTTCTGACGTGAATACCGATCCAAGCAAGCTGTCGGGTATGGAGCGTGACGCTGAGCGTCTCTACGAGCTGATCTGGCGTCAATTCGTCGCTTGCCAGATGCTGCCGGCGAAATACCTGTCGACCACCGTCAGCGTCGCCGCCGGTGGCTTCGAGTTGCGTGCCAAGGGCCGCATTCTGAAGTTTGACGGTTACACCCGCGTCATGCCGCAAATGACCAAGCCAGGCGACGACGATGTGCTGCCGGACATGGCGCAGGGCGATGTGCTGAAGCTGATCAAGCTTGATCCAAGCCAGCACTTCACCAAGCCGCCGGCACGTTATTCGGAAGCGAGCCTGGTTAAAGAAATGGAAAAGCGCGGTATCGGTCGTCCGTCGACCTACGCGGCAATCATTTCGACTATTCAGGACCGCGGCTACGTTGCGCTGCACAACCGTCGTTTCTACTCGGAAAAGATGGGTGACATCGTTACCGAGCGCCTGTCCGAAAGCTTCTCGAACCTGATGGACTACGGCTTCACCGCCGGCATGGAAGAGAACCTCGATGACGTCGCCCAGGGCGGACGTGCTTGGAAAAACGGGCTCGACGGGTTTTACGGCGACTTCAAGATGAAGCTCGAAGTAGCCGAAAGCGCGGAAAACGGCATGCGTGCCAACCAGCCGGTCATGACCGACATCCCGTGCCTTACGTGCGGTCGTCCGATGCAGATTCGTACCGCATCCACCGGTGTGTTCCTCGGTTGCTCGGGTTACAGCCTGCCGCCAAAAGAGCGCTGCAAGGCCACCGTCAATCTGGTGCCGGGCGATGAAATCGCTGCGGATGACGAGGGTGAGTCGGAGTCTCTGGTGCTGCGTGGCAAGCATCGCTGCCCGATCTGCAGTACCGCGATGGATGCTTACCTGCTGGATGAGAAGCGCAAGCTGCACATTTGCGGTAACAACCCGGATTGCGCCGGCTACGAGATCGAAGAAGGCAGCTATCGCATCAAGGGCTACGAAGGTCCGAGCCTGGAATGCGACAAGTGCGGCAGCGAAATGCAGTTGAAAACTGGCCGTTTCGGCAAGTTCTTCGGGTGCACCAACGCGACCTGCAAGAACACCCGTAAACTGCTGAAGAGCGGTGACGCGGCGCCGCCGAAGATGGATCCGGTGAAGATGCCCGAGCTCAAGTGCGAGAAGGTCAATGACACCTACATTCTGCGGGACGGTGCTTCTGGCCTGTTCCTGGCGGCGAGTCAGTTCCCGAAAAACCGCGAGACCCGTGCTCCGCTGGTGATCGAGATCGTGCCGCACAAGGATGAGATCGATCCGAAGTACCACTTCCTCTGCGAAGCGCCGAAGAAG
>CAYNGZ010000315.1:0-6297 GCA_964396695.1 uncultured Pseudomonas sp. | reverse complement strand
CGCCACCTGATCGCCCACGCACACGGCCACCGAGATCGCCATGCAACGCTCGCCGCAGGAACCGTAAGCCGCGCCCATCAGAGCGCTGACCGCATTATCCAGATCGGCATCCGGCATCAGCACCGCGTGGTTCTTCGCCCCGCCCAGCGCCTGGACACGCTTGCCGCGCTTGGTGCCTTCGGCGTAGATGTACTCGGCAATCGGTGTCGAGCCGACGAAACTCAGTGCCTTGACCTCAGGCGCTTCGATCAACGCATCAACCGCAGCCTTGTCACCATGAACCACGCTCAACACACCTTTCGGCAAGCCAGCTTCCAGCAGGAGCTGAGCGATCAGCAGCGTCGAGCTTGGGTCACGCTCGGAAGGTTTCAGGATGAAGCAGTTACCGCAGACGATCGCCAGCGGATACATCCACAACGGCACCATCGCCGGAAAGTTGAACGGGGTGATACCGGCCACCACACCCAACGGCTGGAAGTCTGACCAGGCATCGATGTTCGGGCCGACGTTACGGCTGTACTCGCCCTTGAGGATTTCCGGGGCCGAACAGGCGAACTCGACGTTCTCGATACCGCGCTTCAGTTCACCGACAGCGTCTTCCAGCGTCTTGCCATGTTCTTCGCTGATCAGTTGAGCGATACGCGCCTCGTTCTGCTCCAGCAATTGCTTGAAGCGGAACATCACTTGAGCACGCTTGGCCGGTGGCGTGTTGCGCCAGGCCGGAAAGGCGGCCTTGGCGGCGGCGATCGCCTGTTGAATGGTTTCGCGGCTGGCCAATGGCACTTTATGGATCGGTTGACCGGTAGACGGGTTGAACACGTCAGCAGTGCGAGCGTTGTCGCTCACCAGTTCACCATTGATCAAATGCGGGATGAGGCTCATGCGGGGCTCCTAAAAAATTGTCCACAGGCGCGCACGGCTGCGCGCCTGTTGTTTTATACGAGGGGGGAATCAGTCGATCTTGTTCAGCACTTCGCCGACCGCATCGAACAGACGATCAAGATCCTGCGGCTTGCTGTTGAAAGTTGGGCCGAACTGCAGGGTGTCGCCACCAAAACGCACATAGAAACCCGCCTTCCACAACGCCATGCCGGCCTCGAACGGACGCACGATGGCGTCGCCGTCGCGCGCAGCGATCTGGATCGCACCGGCCAGACCGTAGTTGCGGATGTCGATGACGTTCTTCGAGCCTTTCAGACCGTGCAGGGCACTCTCGAAATGCGGCGCGACTTCAGCCACGCTCTGCACCAGGTTTTCCTTTTGCAGCAGGTCGAGTGCCGCCAGGCCGGCAGCGCAGGCCACCGGGTGTGCGGAATAGGTGTAACCGTGCGGGAATTCCACCGCGTATTCCGGCGTCGCCTGGTTCATGAAGGTCTGGTAGATCTCCAAGCTGGCGATCACCGCGCCCATCGGGATCGCGCCGTTGGTGACTTGCTTGGCAATGCACATCAGGTCCGGGGTCACGCCGAAGCTGTCAGCGCCGAACATTGAACCGGTACGACCGAAGCCGGTGATGACTTCATCGAACACCAGCAGGATGTTGTGCTGATCGCAGATTTCGCGCAGGCGCTTCAGATAGCCCTGAGGCGGCACCAGCACGCCGGCAGAACCGGCCAGCGGCTCGACGAACACCGCAGCGATGTTCGATGCGTCGTGCAGTTCGATCAGTTTGAGCAGCTCATCGGCCAGGGCGATACCGCCCTCTTTCGGCATGCCACGAGAATAGGCATTGCTGGCCAGCAGGGTATGCGGCAGGTGGTCGACGTCCATCATCGCCTGACCGAACAGCTTACGGTTACCGTTAACGCCACCCAGGCTGGTGCCGGCGATGTTCACGCCGTGGTAGCCACGGGCACGACCGATTATTTTGGTCTTGGTCGACTGGCCTTTCAGGCGCCAGTAAGCGCGGACCATCTTCACCGCCGTATCGGCGCACTCGGAACCGGAGTCGGTGAAGAACACATGGTTCAGATTGCCTGGGGTCAATTCGGTGATTTTTTCGGCCAGCTGGAACGACAGCGGATGACCATACTGAAAGCCCGGCGAGTAATCGAGGGTGCCCAGCTGTTTGGCGACCGCTTCCTGGATTTCCTTACGAGTATGCCCGGCACCGCAAGTCCACAGGCCCGACAGCGAGTCATAGACTTTACGGCCCTTGTCGTCGATCAGGTAGCTGCCTTCAGCGGCAACGATCAGACGCGGGTCACGCTGGAAGTTGCGGTTGGCGGTGTACGGCATCCAGTGAGCATCGAGCTTGAGTTGGCTGGCCAGAGAGACCGGGGCGTTTTCAGGCACGTTCATGAGCAAAACCTCGCAGGGCAATAAGCGGCGTAGGGATTAAAAGCGTTCTTGCAGCTAAGTTGCCACGACGATAAAGTCGGTGAAATCCAACTCTTCTAACCTTCAGTCAGATCCTCACTAAACTTTTGAGTAAGAAGCATGAGCAGCCGTCGACCCGATCCACTGGCACAAGTCAGCGACTTTGATATCCGCCTGCTGCGGATCTTTCGCAGTGTGGTCGAATGCGGCGGCTTCTCCGCAGCGGAAAGCGTGCTCGGGATTGGGCGCTCGGCCATCAGCCAGCAAATGAGCGATCTCGAACAACGTCTCGGCCTGCGCCTGTGTCAGCGCGGCCGTGCCGGATTCTCGTTGACCGAAGAGGGACGTGAGGTCTATCAATCGGCGTTGCAGCTACTCAGTGCGCTGGAAAGTTTTCGCACCGAGGTCAACGGACTGCATCAACACTTGCGCGGCGAATTGACCATCGGCTTGACTGACAACCTCGTCACCCTGCCCCACATGCGCATCACCCATGCGCTGGCGCAGTTAAAGGAGCGTGGGCCGGACGTTCAGATTCAGATCCGCATGATCGCGCCCAATGAAGTCGAACAAGGCGTGCTCGACGGGCGCTTGCATGTCGGCGTGGTGCCACAGGCCAGCGCCTTGTCCGGCCTGGAGTATCAACCGCTGTACAGCGAACGTTCGCTGCTCTACTGCGCAGTCGGCCATCCACTGTTTTATGTCGACGATAAACTGCTGGACGATGAACGCCTGAACAGTCAGGACGCAATCGCGCCGACCTTCCGGTTACCGGCCGAGGTCCAGGCGCATTACCAGGCACTCAATTGCACCGCCAGTGCATCGGATCGCGAAGGCATGGCGTTTCTGATTCTGACCGGACGCTACATCGGTTACCTGCCAGACCATTACGCCAGCCTGTGGGTGCAGCAAGGTCGCCTGCGCGCACTCAAACCCGGCGCGCGCTTTTATGACTTGAGCCTGGCGTCGGTCACACGCAAGGGACGCCGCCCACATCTGGTACTGGAAAGCTTCCTGGAGAGCCTCGCGGCGACCCGCTGAATCTCCTGAAAGCCCCCGTTTTAAGGCTTTTATGGTGACAAGACTTGTCGGATTCCTGTGGGTACGCTATCAACACACGGTGCATCCACTGACCCGCTCGGAACCACCCATGACCTTTGAAGTCCCAGCCCACGCAGGTAAGCCTGCCAGCCGCATTCGTCAGAAGAACGAAGAGGCGATCCTCAAAGCCGCTGAAATCGAATTCGCTCGTCACGGTTTCAAGGGCACCAGCATGAACACCATCGCGCAAAACGCCGGACTGCCCAAGGCCAACCTGCATTACTACTTCACCAACAAGCTCGGGCTGTACATCGGGGTGTTGAGCAACATCATTCAGTTGTGGGACAGCACCTTCAACACCCTGACGGCCGAAGACGACCCCGCCGAAGCGCTGACCCGCTACATTCGCGCCAAGATGGAATTCTCCCGCCGTCAGCCGCAAGCCTCGCGGGTGTTCGCCATGGAAGTCATCAGCGGCGGTGAATGCCTGACCGAGTACTTCAACCAGGATTACCGTGCCTGGTTCCAGGGCCGCGCGAACGTGTTTCAGGCCTGGATCGACGCCGGCAAGATGGACCCTGTAGACCCGGTGAACCTGATCTTCCTGTTGTGGGGCAGCACCCAGCATTACGCCGACTTCGCCACGCAAATCTGCCGCGTCACGGGTCGTCCCAAGCTGACCAAACAGGACATGGAAGATGCCGGCGATAACCTGATCCGTATCATTCTTAAAGGCTGCGGCCTCACCCCTGCCATTTAAGACGTTCTGCCATGCCTTTTACCCTCGCCGGCCTGTGCGAATACCGCGAAGAAATTCGCAAAAACCGCTTCATCGCCCTCGCGGCACCGATCACCAGCGTCGCCGAGGCGCAGGCGTTTATCGAGCAGCACAGCGACCTGAACGCTTCACACAATTGCTGGGCCTGGAAACTCGCCGATCAGTACCGCAGCAGTGACGACGGCGAACCGGGTGGCACTGCTGGCCGGCCGATACTCGCAGCGATCGAAGCACAGGACTGCGACCAGGTCGCGGTCCTGGTGATTCGCTGGTACGGCGGCATTCAATTGGGCACCGGCGGTCTCGCACGGGCCTATGGCGGCAGCGCCAATAAATGCCTGCAAGGCGCCGAGCAAATTGCCTTGATCAGCCGGGTGCCGATCCGTTGTGCCTGCGGCTTCAGCGAGCTGGCGCTGGTCAAATTGCGCGTGGCGGAGCTGGGCGGGTTGGTGGTGGAAGAAACCTTCACGTCCAATGGCGTGGAACTGCAACTGGCCATTGGCGAGACGCAGATCGATACCTTGCAGCGTCAACTGGCGGATTTGAGTCGCGGGCGGATTCTGTTGCAGCGCTGAAAACAGATCAAAAGATCGCAGCCTGCGGCAGCTCTTATGGAACAAAAAATAACTTATTGATTTATATATTATTTTTAAGGGCTGGCTTGCCAGCCCTGGCCCATGTTCCTTACGCGACAGCGCGGCCTCGAAGAGGGGGCGGCCCCTCCTACAGGGATCGTTGTTTGCCCAGACTGCTGCGATCTTTTGGGGCATTGGCGCCGTGCCAACATTCCCGGTATTTGCCCACAACCGCTGTGCACCCGACTGTGGATAACCTGAGCACACAGCGCTGTAGCCCTTTCGCAACGTGGCTTTGCGGCCGTTGATCATTTTTCGTTCAACTGGCCATCCACGCGTCCAATTCCACCGCAAAACAAACAGTTAGAGCGGCATATCACCTTTAGAAGAAAGCCTCTCAGTGCTTATGCCCGGTTTTTTGGCTTGCGCACAAATACTGTGGAGCAAGCTGTGGATAACCCGTTCATGGCTGGCGCTGTCGCATAGCCGGCATAGGCCGCAGCCACATGGTCACTTTTTAACCAGATTACCGAAAACCAAATCTGCGCCCGATCCTTCACCTCGCCCTGAAGTCCTGAAGTGGTGCCGAATCGCGAATCAAACTTCTGCATTTGATCGCCCAACGTCTGGGCTTTACGCTTGGCAAGATCGACAGCAGCGTGGCAGCGCTCTGGCAGACCAAAGACCCGGAATGCGCCATCACCCAACTGTTGCAAGACAAGCTGAGCCTGATTGAAACCCGAATCGCCGAACTCGGCGAGTTACGCCACGAGTTGCAACAGCGGCTCGGGCAACGTTGTCCATTGACCCCATGACCCTCTTTTTTCAAGGAAGCCACTCATGTCTACGGTAAAGACCGCACTGATCATCGGCGCCTCACGCGGCCTGGGCCTCGGGCTGGTGAAAACCCTGCTGGCCGACGGCTGGCAAGTCACCGCCACGGTGCGTAACCCGCAGAACGCCGAGGCGTTGCAGGCCCTGGGCAAGGTGCGGATTGAGAAACTCGACATGGATGATCAACCAGCAGTGATCGCCCTCAGCCAACACCTCAAAGGCCAGGTGTTCGACCTGTTGTTCGTCAACGCCGGGGTCAAAGGTCCGGAGGTGCAGACACCTGGCGGCGCAACGCTGAGCGAGGTTGGCCAGTTGTTCTTTACCAACGCCGTGGCGCCGATCAATCTGGCCCAGCGCTTCGTCGGGCAGATCCGCGAAGGCAGCGGCGTATTGGCATTCATGAGCTCGGTGCTCGGCAGCGTAACCATGCCTGACGCGCCAGAACTGGCACTGTACAAGGCCAGCAAAGCGGCGCTGAACTCGATGACCAACAGCTTCGTTACACAGCTGGGCGAGCAGCAACTGACCGTGCTGTCGTTGCATCCGGGCTGGGTGAAAACCGACATGGGCGGTGAAGGCGCGGACATCGATGTCGACACCAGCACCCGTGGACTGGTCGATCAGGTGAACGCTTACGCCGGCAAGGGTGGGCATCACTTTGTGAACTACCGGGGTGAGACGATTCCCTGGTGAGTGCCTGAAAAGATCGCAGCCTGCGGCAGCTCTTATGGAACAAAAAATAACTTATTG
>CAYNGZ010000314.1:0-6303 GCA_964396695.1 uncultured Pseudomonas sp. | reverse complement strand
CGCCGGAAGTGGGGCGAATTATAGGCCTCCAGAATCTGCCGTCAACACTTAATTTTGTTTTTCTATCAATGAGTTGCAGAAAACTGAAAAAACAGCGCTCCCCCCCTCTATATAGAGAAGGGAAAACACCGCTTCTTATGTAGAAGGACGCCTCAGAGCACTCCAGCTTCTTTAAAAGCAGCAACGGCGGCAACCTCAAGACCCAGCACCCGCTGCAAAACCTCAAGCGTGTGCTCACCCAATAGAGGAGGGGCGCTGCGGTACTCCACCGGCGTCTCGGACAAACGAATGGGACTGGCAACCTGTGGCACCAACCCAGCCAGCGCATGAGGAAGCTCGACCGCCAGACCGCGCGCCTTAACCTGTGGATCGGCAAACACCTGCGACAGATCGTTGATCGGCCCGCATGGCACACCGGCCTGCTCCAACTGCGCCACCCACTCGGCAGTGGTCTTGAAGACCGTTGCCTGGCGAATCAACGGAATCAGCACCGCACGGTTCGCAACCCGCAGCTTGTTCGTCGCAAACCGAGGATCATCCGCCCACTGCGGCTGGCCGGCCACTTCGGCGAACTTGCGAAACTGCCCGTCATTCCCCACCGTCAGAATGAAATCCCCATCCGCGGTAGGGAAGTCCTGGTAGGGAACGATGTTCGGGTGAGCGTTACCCAAGCGCCTGGGGGCAATGCCGGTGGTCAGGTAATTCATTGCCTGGTTAGCAAGGCAAGCCACCTGAACGTCCAACAGCGCCATGTCGATGTGCTGACCACCGCCCTCATGTTCCCGATGCGCCAGCGCTGCCAGGATCGCTACCGTCGAGTAGAGCCCCGTCAGAATATCCGTCAACGCCACACCGACTTTCACCGGCCCGGCCCCCTCATCTCCCTCAGGACGACCGGTGAGGCTCATCAAGCCACCCAACCCCTGAATCATGAAGTAATAGCCCGCACGCTTGGCATAAGGCCCGATCTGGCCGAAGCCCGTGATCGAGCAATAAATCAGATCAGGATTGATCGCCTTGAGCGATTCGTAGTCCAGCCCATAGGCCGCCAGACCACCGACCTTGAAGTTCTCGATCAGGATGTCGGACTTCGCCGCCAGCTCACGAACCAAACGCTGACCTTCGGCCTGAGTAAAGTCGATGGTCACTGAGTGCTTGTTGCGATTGGCCGACAAATAATAAGCGGCCTCGCTGGTGTTCTCGCCGTAAGCGTCCTTAAGGAAGGGCGGCCCCCAGGCGCGAGTGTCATCGCCATTGCCCGGACGCTCGACCTTGATAACCTCAGCGCCGAGATCCGCGAGAATCTGCCCGGACCAAGGCCCGGCCAATACTCGTGATAAATCCAGTACCCGCAAATGCGATAACGCACCCATGGCCGCTCTCCTGTTAATAGAACGCCTGAAGACCGGTCTGCGCACGACCCAGGATCAGCGCGTGAACGTCGTGAGTCCCCTCGTAGGTGTTGACCACCTCAAGGTTGACCAAGTGACGCGCAACACCGAACTCGTCGGAGATGCCATTGCCACCCAACATATCGCGAGCCATACGGGCGATGTCCAACGACTTGCCGCAAGAGTTGCGCTTCATCATCGAGGTGATTTCGACTGCCGCGGTGCCTTCATCTTTCATACGCCCCAGACGCAGGCAACCTTGCAGGGCCAGGGTAATTTCAGTCTGCATGTCCGCCAGTTTTTTCTGGATCAACTGGGTGGCAGCCAAAGGACGGCCAAACTGCTGACGGTCCAAGGTGTATTGGCGAGCGGTATGCCAGCAGAACTCGGCTGCACCCAGAGCGCCCCAGGAGATGCCATAGCGTGCAGAGTTAAGGCAGGTAAAAGGACCTTTCAAACCGCGGACATCCGGGAAGATGTTCTCTTCAGGAACGAATACGTTATCCATCACGATTTCGCCGGTGATGGAGGCACGCAGACCGACCTTGCCGTGGATCGCCGGCGCGCTCAGACCTTTCCAGCCTTTTTCCAGAACGAAGCCGCGGATATCGCCGGCATCATCCTTGCCCCACACCACGAATACGTCAGCGATCGGGCTGTTGGTGATCCACATTTTGCTGCCGGTCAGGCTGTAGCCGCCTTCCACTTTGCGCGCACGAGTGATCATTGAACCCGGATCGGAACCATGGTTCGGCTCGGTCAGACCAAAGCAACCAATCCACTCACCTGTAGCCAACTTCGGCAGATATTTCTGTTTCTGCGCTTCGGTACCAAACTCATTGATCGGCACCATCACCAGCGAAGACTGCACGCTCATCATCGAGCGATAGCCGGAGTCGACGCGCTCGACCTCACGGGCAATCAGGCCGTAGCTGACATAGTTCAGACCACTGCCACCGTACTGTTCAGGAATCGTCGCACCCAGCAGACCGATCTCGCCCATTTCGCGGAAGATGGCCGGGTCGGTTTTCTCATGGCGGAAAGCTTCCAGAACACGTGGAGCCAGTTTGCCCTGGGCAAACTGAGCAGCGCTGTCACGCACCATGCGCTCTTCTTCGGTGAGCTGCTGATCCAGCAGCAGGGGATCGATCCAGTTGAAGCTAGCTTTACCGGCCATGAGAGAGTCCTCGCGAAGTAGGTCAAATATCGTGGACTGATCCTAGGTGCGGTTTCCGTATTGGGCAAACGAGGATTTTGCATGCTGTTGTGTTAATTTCTCACTCCGTAATGGCCTGAAACGGCATCTACACAAACTATTAGTGAGGTTGCCGTATATGCGCAGGAAGATACCCAGCACTGCCGCACTGATCAGCTTCGAAGCCGCAGCCCGCCATGAGAGCTTTACCAAGGCCGCTCAAGAGCTATCGCTGACCCAAGGGGCGATATGCCGACAGATCGCCAGCCTGGAGGAGTTCCTCAGCGTCGAACTGTTCCGGCGCTCACGACGCGGCGTGAAGATGACCGAAGCAGGGCTTTCCTACAGCCGGCGAGTCGCAACCCAACTGGATGCCGTTGAACGGGACACACTGTCGGTGATGGGCCAGCAGGGCGCCAATGTCATCGAACTGGCGGTCGTGCCGACCTTTGGCACCCAATGGCTGTTGCCACGGCTCAAGGACTTCCAGCAGCAACATCCGGAAGTCACGGTCAACCTGACTAACCGCACGCGACCCTTTCTATTTGCCGACACCGACTTTGACGCCGCGATCTACTTTGGTGACGCCGACTGGCCAGGTACCGAATCCCACAGGCTGATGGGCGAGAATCCGATGCCGGTGTGCAGCCCGGCATTGCTCGGTGATCGCACACACCTGAGCGCCGAAGTGATTGCCGACCTGCCGCTACTGCAGCAGACCCCGCGCCCTTTCGCCTGGCGCAAGTGGTTCGACTCACAGCACCTGAATGTCCCCCGCGACATGACAGGTCCGCGTTACGAGCTATTCTCCATGCTGGCTCAGGCAGCGATGCATGACATGGGCATTGCGCTGATCCCGCCGTTCCTGATTCAGCGTGAGCTGGCAGAGAAACGACTGGTGATTGCGAACCCTCAGGCACTGTCGAGCATCAAGGCCTATTACTTGATGATTCCTGACCGAAAGATCGAATCAGCCTCCTTGCGCGCATTTCGCGATTGGCTGGTTCACCAGGCACACAGCTACAGCCTGGAAGGGCAGGGCATATCCACCACTAACTGACCCCGTAGTCAGCAAATTTAAAGCACTACAGATATAACGAATTGTCGCATTTGAGCAGACTGTACCCGCGAGAGGCACAATCGTCCCACAAGCGCCTAACGGCGTGGCTTTGAGGTTCTGATTCAAAGCAATATCACGTTATTCACAACACCGATGTGTAAATTCTTGAATTTTGGCAAAAGCCCTTACAAGGCAAGGCTTACAAGGGACCAAGGCAGTTGCTTGCGACATTCGGTCACAGGGTGACTTGTAGTTAATTTTCCGTCACCCGTCATAATCCCTTGAAGGCCACAAAGTTCGCCTGCAAAATGCCGCGCCCCGCCCGGAATACGGCGGGATCGTGCTGATCGGCCGCCCCAGCTCACCCTCCGCAGTGCGCTGGCCTTCTAAGAAAGATCGAAAGCAATAAGATCAAGCAGGAGATTTGACGTGCACATTGGTGTTCCTCTCGAAACCCAGACCGGTGAAACGCGGGTTGCTGCAACCCCGGAAACCATCAAGAAGCTGATCGGCCAGGGTCATAAAGTCACTGTGCAAAGCGGTGCCGGCATTAATGCCAGCGTTGTCGACAGTGCCTATGAAGCGGCAGGCGCAATGATTGGCAGTGCCAACGATGCATTTGGCGCAGAGCTGATTCTCAAGGTCGTTGCCCCCAGCGACAGCGAACTGACCCTGATCAAACGCGGCACCGTACTGATCGGCATGCTCAACCCGTTCAGCAATGAAACCATTGCCAAACTGGCTGAGTGCGGCATTACCGCGTTCTCTCTGGAAGCGGCTCCACGCACCTCCCGCGCGCAAAGCCTTGATGTACTGTCCTCGCAAGCCAACATTGCCGGCTATAAAGCTGTGTTGCTGGCCGCCCATCACTATCCGCGCTTCATGCCGATGCTGATGACGGCCGCCGGCACCGTGAAGGCCGCTCGCGTGCTGATCCTCGGCGCCGGCGTGGCAGGCTTGCAGGCGATCGCCACCGCCAAGCGTCTGGGCGCGGTGATTGAAGCGTCCGACGTGCGTCCGGCCGTGAAGGAACAGATCGAATCCCTTGGCGCCAAATTTGTCGACGTCCCGTACGAGACCGATGAAGAGCGCGAATGCGCCGTCGGTGTCGGCGGTTACGCACGACCCATGCCAGCCAGCTGGATGCAACGTCAGGCCCTGGCCGTGCACGAGCGCGCCAAGCAAGCGGACATCGTCATCACCACCGCCCTGATTCCCGGCCGTAAGGCACCGGTGCTGCTGAGTGCCGAAACCGTCGCGCAGATGAAACCGGGCTCGGTGGTCATCGACCTGGCAGCCGCGCAAGGCGGAAACTGCCCGCTGACCGTGGCCGACCAGGTGATCGTCGCGCACGGCGTGACCATCGTCGGCCCGACCAACCTGGCAGCTCAGGTCGGTGCGGATGCTTCGGCACTGTATGCCCGCAACCTGCTGGACTTCCTGAAGCTTGTCTTCACTAAAGAAGGTCAGTTCGAAATCAATCTGGAAGACGACATCGTCGCCGCATGCCTGATGTGCCGCGACGGTCAGATCGTGCGCAAGAACGGCTGAGGATAACAATAATGGAAGACATGCTGATCTCTCACGGCATCTACAACCTGATCATCTTCGTGCTGGCGATTTATGTCGGCTATCACGTGGTCTGGAACGTTACACCCGCGCTGCACACACCCCTGATGGCGGTCACCAACGCCATTTCGGCCATCGTGATCGTCGGCGCCATGCTGGCGGCGGCGCTGACCGTGACGCCACTGGGCAAGACCATGGGCACTCTGGCCGTGGCGCTGGCTGCGGTCAACGTGTTCGGTGGTTTCCTGGTCACCCGCAGAATGCTTGAGATGTTCAAGAAAAAAGCCCCGAAAGCCGTAAAAGAAGAGGCGCCCAAGTAATGAGCATGAATCTGGTAACGACGCTCTATTTGATCGCGTCGATCTGCTTTATCCAGGCCCTGAAGGGTTTGTCGCACCCGACCTCGTCGCGTCGCGGCAACTTGTTCGGCATGTTGGGCATGGCGCTGGCCATCGCCACTACCGTGGGGCTGGTGTTCAAACTCGGCTCGGAGCTGGCCACAGCCGGTATCGGCTATGTGATCGTCGGCCTGCTGATCGGCGGCACCGCCGGTTCGATCATGGCCAAACGCGTTCAAATGACCAAGATGCCTGAGCTGGTCGCGTTCATGCACAGCATGATCGGTCTGGCCGCGGTGTTCATTGCTATCGCCGCTGTTGTCGAGCCGCAGTCCCTAGGTATCGTCAAACAACTGGGCGATTCGATTCCGGCCGGTAACCGTCTGGAGCTGTTCCTGGGCGCAGCAATCGGCGCCATTACCTTCTCGGGTTCGGTGATTGCATTCGGCAAGCTGTCGGGCAAGTACAAGTTCCGCCTGTTCCAGGGTGCACCAGTACAGTTCAGCGGACAGCACAAAATCAACCTGTTGTTAGGCCTGGCGACATTGGGCCTGGGCATCACCTTCATGCTGACCGGCAGCTTCAGCGCCTTCGCTCTGATGCTGGCCCTGGCTTTCGTCATGGGCGTGCTGATCATCATCCCGATCGGCGGCGCCGACATGCCGGTCGTGGTGTCGATGCTCAACAGCTACTCCGGCTGGGCGGCGGCGGGCATCGGCTTCTCGCTGAACAACCCGATGCTGATCATCG
>CAYNGZ010000313.1:0-6329 GCA_964396695.1 uncultured Pseudomonas sp. | reverse complement strand
ACCAGACCGTCGATGCCGCCGTCCAGACCAATGAAGATACCGAAATCGGTGATCGACTTGATGGTGCCGGAGATTTTATCGCCCTTGTTGAACTGGCCAGAGAAATCTTCCCATGGGTTCGATTTGCACTGCTTGATGCCCAGGGAGATACGACGACGCTCTTCGTCGATGTCCAGAACCATAACTTCCACTTCGTCGCCGACTTGTACGACTTTCGAAGGGTGGATGTTCTTGTTGGTCCAGTCCATTTCGGAAACGTGTACCAGACCTTCAACGCCTTCTTCCAGCTCAGCGAAGCAGCCGTAGTCGGTCAGGTTGGTTACACGCGCGGTAACGCGAGTGCTTTCTGGGTAACGGGCTTTGATAGCAACCCATGGATCTTCGCCCAGTTGCTTGAGGCCCAGGGAAACACGATTGCGCTCGCGATCGTACTTCAGAACCTTGACATCGATCTCGTCGCCAACGTTGACGATTTCGGAAGGATGCTTGATACGCTTCCAAGCCATGTCGGTAATGTGCAGCAGGCCATCGACGCCACCCAGATCGACGAATGCGCCGTAATCGGTGAGGTTTTTGACGATACCTTTGACTTGTTGACCTTCCTGCAGGGATTCCAGCAGAGCTTCACGCTCAGCGGAGTTCTCGGCTTCGAGGACGCTACGACGGGAAACGACAACGTTGTTGCGTTTCTGGTCGAGTTTGATGACCTTGAATTCCAGCTCTTTGCCTTCCAGGTGCGTAGTATCGCGCACTGGACGGACGTCAACCAGAGAACCTGGCAGGAACGCACGGATGCCGTTAACGTCGACAGTGAAGCCGCCTTTAACCTTACCGTTGATAACGCCCTTGACCACTTCTTCGGCTGCGAAGGCTGCTTCCAGAACGATCCAGCATTCAGCGCGCTTGGCTTTTTCACGGGACAGCTTGGTTTCACCAAAGCCGTCTTCAACCGAATCCAGCGCAACGTGAACTTCGTCACCGACGTTGATATTCAGGTCGCCAGCGTCGTTGTAGAACTGCTCAAGCGGGATGAGTGCTTCAGACTTCAGGCCAGCGTGAACGGTTACCCAGCGAGCCTGGTAATCGATATCAACGATAACACCGGTGATGATGGAGCCTGCCTGAAGGTTCAGGGTTTTTAGGCTTTCTTCAAAGAGTTCCGCAAAGCTTTCGCTCATTTTAATTCCTGTTGATAAGGGCGAAGAATACGCCCATCAGCCACATCCCAGACAATGTGGGTTACGTTTATATAAAAGAAAGACCGCAGGACTATGACTGGTCCCCTGCGATGCTTCTTGGTCACCCGGCGATATCGCGAATGACGATCTCGCTCATGATGCGTTCCAGCACCTGATCGATGGACAACTCCGTGGAATCCAGCTGTATGGCGTCGACCGCCGGCTTGAGCGGGGCTACCGCTCGCTGGGTGTCGCGCTCATCGCGCACACGGATCTCATCTAGCAGACTCGACAGACTAACACCCTCGACTTTGCCCTTCAACTGCAAATAACGACGGCGTGCCCGTTCCTCGGCGCTGGCGGTCAGAAAAATCTTCAGCGGCGCGTCGGGAAATACGACAGTGCCCATGTCGCGGCCATCGGCCACCAACCCCGGCGCCTCCTGAAATGCCCGCTGACGCTGCAGCAAAGCGTCACGCACGGCAGGCAGTGCCGCCACTTGCGAGGCCCATGCACCGACCTGCTCGTTGCGCAGATCGTCTGTAACATCATCACCTTCAAGGATGATGCGTTGCGGATGACCTTCGGTCGCCCCGATGAACTGCACATCGAGATGAGCGGCCAACAGCTTCAGCGACTCTTCATTGGTCAGGTCGACACCATGATTGCGCGCAGCGAATGCCAGCAAACGGTACAACGCACCGGAATCCAGCAAGCACCAGCCCAGGCGCTTGGCGAGGATCCCGGCGATGGTGCCCTTGCCCGAACCGCTCGGTCCATCGATGGTGATTACCGGAGCATGGTTGGTCACGACTGAGCCTCTTGAGCCACACGAATACCGACTTGCGCGCACAGCGCGAGGAAGTTCGGGAAAGAGGTCGCAACGTTGGCGCAGTCATGGATGCGGATCGGCGCATTGGCGCGCAACGACGCAACGCTGAACGCCATGGCAATCCGGTGATCGCCGTGGCCATGCACTTCGCCGCCGCCAATCTGACTGCCCTCGATGATGATGCCGTCCGGGGTTGGCTCGCACTTGACGCCCAGCGCCAGCAGACCATCTGCCATCACCTGGATACGATCCGACTCCTTGACCCGCAACTCTTCCGCGCCACGCAGAATGGTCCTCCCCTCTGCACAGGCCGCCGCCACGAACAGTACCGGGAACTCGTCGATGGCCAGCGGAACCAGCGCCTCAGGAATTTCGATACCTTTAAGCTTAGCCGCTCGCACACGCAAGTCAGCCACTGGCTCGCCACCGACCTCACGCTGATTTTCCAGCGTAATGTCAGCGCCCATCAGACGCAGGATGTCGATCACACCGGTACGGGTCGGGTTGATGCCCACGTGCTCAAGCACCAGTTCCGAACTCTCGGCAATCGACGCCGCCACCAGGAAGAACGCCGACGAGGAAATATCGCCCGGCACTTCAATGTGCGTCGCGGTCAGCTTGTTGCCGGACTCGACCGACGCGGTAGCACCGTTGACGGTAACCGGATAACCAAAGCCACGCAGCATGCGCTCGGTATGGTCGCGGGTCGGCGCAGGCTCGGTGACGGTGGTCTTGCCCTCGGCGTAGAGGCCCGCCAGCAGCAGGCAGGATTTAACCTGAGCACTGGCCATCGGCATGGTGTAGGTCAGCCCCTTGAGCTTGTTGCCACCACGAATGGTCATCGGCGGACGACCGTCTGCAGCCGTCTCGATCACCGCCCCCATTTCGCGCAGCGGGTTGGCCACGCGATTCATCGGACGCTTGGACAGCGACGCATCGCCGGTCAGGGTGCTGTCGAAGTCCTGCGCGGCCAGCAGGCCGGACAGCAGACGCATCGAAGTGCCCGAGTTGCCCAGATAGATCGGGCCGGGAGCTGGCTTCAAGCCATGCAGGCCGACACCGTGAATGGTCACGCGACCATGGTGCGGACCTTCGATCACGACGCCCATGTCACGGAAGGCTTGCAAGGTCGCCAGGGCATCTTCGCCCTCAAGGAAACCTTCGACTTCGGTGACACCTTCAGCGAGGGAGCCGAGCATGATCGAACGGTGGGAAATGGATTTGTCGCCTGGTACACGAATCCGCCCACTCAGGCGGCCACCAGGATTTGCCAGGAAAATCAGATCGTTGGAGTTCATAGCGTCCACATAGGCCCGGCGGGCCAGGATTTTACTGAAATGCTCGCGGGCAACCCGGGCGCGCGTAAAGACGCCCAACAGTTGGTGCCCGTCCCCTGCATCGACCGCGTCGCGCAAGGCGTCGAGATCGCTGCGAAATGTATCGAGTGTGCGCAGGACAGCTTCGCGATTGGCAAGGAAGATGTCGTGCCACATGACCGGGTCACTGCCGGCGATTCTCGTGAAATCGCGGAAACCGCCCGCAGCGTAACGGAAGATGTCCAGATTTTCACCGCGCTTGGCCAGCGAATCGACCAAGCCGAACGCCAGCAAGTGCGGCAAATGACTGGTCGCCGCCAACACTTCGTCATGACGCTCGACCTGCATGCGCTCGACATCGGCACCCAATTCGCGCCAGAGCCGGTCAACCACCGCCAGGGCAGCCGGATCGGTTTGCTCAAGCGGCGTCAGAATCACTTTGTGCCGACAGAACAGCTGAGCATTGGACGCCTCGACCCCGCTCTGCTCGGAACCGGCGATCGGATGCCCCGGAACGAAGCGCGCCGGCACGCCACCGAAAGCCTCGGTCGCTGCACGCACCACGTTACCCTTGGCACTGCCGACATCGGTCAGAATCGCCGACCCCAGGTCCATGCCAGCCAACAGCGCCAGCAATTTCTCCATCGCCAGGATTGGCACCGCCAACTGAATCACGTCCGCACCGCGACACGCGACAGCGAGGTCGTCTTCGCAACGATCCACCACGCCCAGCTCAACCGCCAGTTTTCGCGATTGCGGATCGAGATCTACGCCGACCACCTCGCGACACAGCCCGCTTTCACGCAGCCCCTTGGCAAACGACCCACCGATCAGCCCCAGACCGACCACCACCAGGCGACCGATCATAGGTACCGCAGGTTGCACGGCGATGACATCAACCACGAGCCAGAACCTTGGTCAGCGCCTCAAGGAAACGGCTGTTTTCAGCCGGCAGGCCAATGGTGATGCGCAAGTGGTTCGGCATGCCGTAATTGGCCACCGGACGCACGATCACACCCTCATGCAGCAAGCCCTGGAAAACCGGCGCCGCAACGCGCCCCAGATCCACGCAAATGAAGTTGCCTTTGGAAGGAATCCAGCTCAGCCCCAACTCGCGAAAACCTGCTTCGAGTTGCTGCATGCCGGATTCGTTCAGGCGACGACTTTCAGCCAGGTACTCATCGTCCTGCAACGCCGCACAGGCCGCAGCCAGGGCCAGGCTGTTGACGTTGAACGGCTGACGCACACGGTTCAGCACATCGGCGACCACCGCGGTCGACAAACCATAACCGACGCGCAACGCCGCCAGACCGTAGGCCTTGGAGAAGGTCCGGGAAACCAGCAGGTTCGGGTACGCCGCGAGGAAATCCAGGCCATCCGGCAGGTCGCTGCCTTCGGCGTACTCGATGTACGCCTCATCCAGCACGACCAGCACGCGCGCAGGCACGTCCTGCAGAAACTCATCCAGCGCCTCGGCGCCGAACCAGGTCCCGGTCGGGTTGTTCGGGTTGGCGATGAACACCACACGAGTATTGCCATCGATGGCTTCGAGCATGGCCGACAGGTCATGCCCCCAGCCCCTGGCTGGAATCACTCGCGCTTCGGCACCGACAGCCTGAGTGACGATCGGGTAGACCGCGAACGCATGCTCACTGAAAACCGCGTTGAGACCTGGCGCCAGATAGGCACGCGCGACCAGCTCGAGAATGTCGTTGGAGCCGTTGCCCAGCGTCACCTGATCGAGCTCGACCCCGCACTGTTCAGCCAGCAGGGTTTTCAGCGCAAAACCGTTGCCGTCCGGATAACGGGTCAGCTCGGCCAGCTCTTCGCGAATCGCCGCCAGCGCCTTGGGACTGGCGCCCAGCGGGTTTTCGTTACTCGCCAGCTTGACGATTTTTGCCGGATCGATGTCCAGCTCGCGGGCCAGTTCGTCCACGGGCTTGCCCGGAACGTAAGGCGAAAGTTGTTGCACGCCCGGCTGCGCCAGAGCGAGGAAGTCGCCACTCATTGTTAACGCCTTTAGAGAACTGCTTTGGGGTAGGAACCCAACACTTTAAGTGCCACTGCTTCCTGACTGATTTTCTCCAGCACACCTTTTATCAGCGGGTCGCGATGGTGGCCGACGAAGTCGATGAAGAACACGTAGGTCCACTTACCACTGCGTGACGGACGGGTTTCAATCCGCGTCAGGTCGATACCATTGTCGTGGAACGGCACCAGCAACTCATGAAGCGCGCCGGGCTTGTTGCTCATCGAGACGATGATCGACGTTTTGTCGTCGCCGGTTGGTGGCACTTCCTGGTTACCGATCATCAGGAATCGCGTGGAGTTGTCCGGGCGATCCTCGATTTTCTCGGCCAGACGGGTCAACCCGTACAAGCTTGCTGCCATGTCGCCAGCAATCGCAGCCGAATTCCATTCACCCTTGACCCGCTTGGCCGCTTCGGCATTGCTCGATACCGCCACGCGCTCGACGTTCGGGTAGTGAGCGTCCAGCCACTTGCGGCACTGCGCCAGGGACTGGGCATGAGAATAAATGCGGCTGATGCTGTCGGTTTTGGTGTTTTCACCGACCAGCAAGTGGTGGTGAATACGCAACTCGACTTCACCACAGATGACCATGTCGTGTTCGAGGAAGCTGTCGAGGGTGTGGTTGACCGCACCCTCGGTGGAGTTTTCCACAGGCACCACGCCAAAGTTCACCGCACCCGCAGCCACTTCACGGAACACTTCGTCGATCGCCGCCATGGGCTTGCTGATCACCGCGTGACCGAAGTGTTTCATGGCCGCCGCTTGGGTGAAGGTCCCCTCGGGGCCGAGATAAGCCACTTTCAGCGGCTGCTCGAGCGCCAGGCACGACGACATGATTTCGCGGAACAACCGCGCCATCTCTTCGTTACCCAGCGGCCCCTGGTTACGCTCCATCACGCGCTTGAGCACCTGGGCTTCACGCTCAGGACGATAGAACACCGGCACTTCGCCTTCGGCCAGCGAGGCCATCTT
>CAYNGZ010000312.1:0-6336 GCA_964396695.1 uncultured Pseudomonas sp. | reverse complement strand
TCGTAGAGCATCTTTTCGAAATGAGGGATGGCCCAGTGATCATCCACACAGTAACGAGCAAAGCCGCCACCCAGATGATCGTAGAGTCCACCGGCCGCCATGCGCTCAAGGGTCAGCTCCACGGAATGCAGCAGCTCCGGCTCGTGCAGACGCTGGTAGAGACGCAGGACCAGATCATGGCAGATCGGATTGGGAAACTTCGGCGCGTTGCCCAGACCACCCTGCACCGGGTCGGTGTTTCGGGCAAGCAACCGGGCAGCGGTGGCCGGCGGGTCTTGCTCCAGCGCAGTACCACCTTCCAGCATTGACGTCTCCAAGGTACGGTAACCCTGGAGGAACTGTTCGACATTCAGCTGCAGCGCCGCGCGGTTGTTCTGCCAGGCATCGCTCAAACCGAGCAGGAGTTGAGTGAAACCCGGCTTGCCGAAACCCGCCTGTGGGGGAAAGTAGGTGCCACCGAAGAACGGCTCGCGCTGCGGGGTAAGGAACACCGTTAGCGGCCAACCACCGCCCTGCCCCATCATCTGTACGACGGTTTGATAAATGTCGTCGAGGTCAGGCCGTTCCTGACGGTCGACCTTGATATTGATGAAACGCTCGTTCATCAGGCGCGCAGTCTCGGGGCTCTCGAACGACTCGTGGGCCATCACGTGACACCAGTGGCACGCGGCATAACCCAGCGACAGGTGGACGGGCTTGTCTTCGTCGTGCGCGCGACGGAACGCCTCCTCGCCCCAGGGGTACCAATCCACGGGGTTCTCTGCGTGCTGGCGCAGATAGGGCGAAGTTTCCCTGGCGAGTCGATTGCTCATGGTTGGCTCCTCACCATAGGGTCCTCAGAGCAGGCCCAACTTCAGGCGGGCCGCCTCGGACATGCGGCTTTGATCCCAGGGCGGGTCCCAAACGATCTCGACCTCGACCTGGCTGACCCCGGGGAGAGTCTGGACCTTGGCGCGTGCCTCCTCCTTCAGCACGTCGCCCATGCCGCAACCGGGTGCGGTCATGGACATCTTGATCTCGACTCGCTGGCCACCGTCGGCGAGCGGTCGGGCCTGGCATTGGTAGATCAACCCAAGATCGACCACATTGACCGGAATCTCCGGGTCGTAGACCGTGCGCAACAGGTCGAACACCTGCTGGATGTCGAAGGCGCCGCTGATCGCCGGTTGGCCGCCCGCCTGGGGCTGCCCTTGCGGGTGAGCCTCCTGACCCAGCGCATCGGCATCCGCCGCGGCGATCCGCGCCAGCCGGCCCCTGGAAATCTGAACCGTGAAGCTGCCACCGAGCGCCTGGGTCACCACCACGCGCTCGCCGCGCCCCAGTTGCAGGCGCTCCCCTCCTGGAATCAGGGTCACCGCACAGTCCCGCGTGAGTTCAATCGGTTGCAGATAGCCCGGTTTATTCGGGTTATCGAAGTGGAAACCGGCGCCATGCAGGTCATGCACGAAATCGATGAACAAGCCATCGGCTCGCCGTGCGCTTGCAGGGTCGAGTAGCAGCTTGATGCCGTCTGTTTCGACCGCGATATCACCTTCGGCACCGCGCTCGAAGAAAAACTCGTGCGCGAAGTGCTCGTCGATCCTGAGCCGAACCCCGCGCACGTGCCCACCCGCCAGAGCTTCGAGCAAGACGTTTCGCGCCGATTCGCTGAGGTGAATACCGGGGATGGGTACTGTGGCTGCCATGGCTGATTACTCCGTCGTGACCTGCGAGGTGCCGCCTTCGAGGGCGCTGCGCAGCGTGTGCCAGGCCAGGGTGGCGCACTTGACCCGCACCGGGAACTCCCAGACACCCGAAAGCACCGCGAGCTTTCCAAGTTCCGCCGAGGCCACACGGGCATTCGGGCCTTCGGTGAGCAGCGTATGCACATGGGCAAACAGTGCCTGCGCGTCCTCCGTTCTTTTCCCCTTCACGGCCAGGGTCATCAGGGATGCCGAGGCCTGGGAGATGGCGCAGCCAACCCCCTGGAAACTGATGTCCTCAATCACACCGCCCGCAAGCTTGATATACACCCTGAGCTGATCGCCGCACAGCGGGTTGAACCCCTCTGCCGTGCAGGTAGCATCCTCAAGCGGGTGAAAGTTACGCGGCCGCTTGCCGTGGTCGATGATCACGTCCTGGTAGAGGTCACGCAGTTCATCGCCGCTCACGGAACACCTCCTGAACCTTGGCCAGGCCCGCCACCAACGCATCGATATCGCGTTCGGTGCTGTAGCAACCGAGCGAGGCGCGAGCCGTGGCGGCCACACCGAAACGGTTCATCAACGGCTGTGCGCAGTGGTGCCCGGTGCGAATCGCGACCCCTTCGCGGTCGAGGATGGTGCCGATATCGTGCGGGTGGATGCCGTCGAGGACAAACGAGAGGACGCCGACCTTCTCGGCGGCCGTACCGATCAACCTGAGGCCGGGCACCGTCGCCAGCGCCTTCGTTGCGTAGACCAGCACGGCCCGCTCATGCGCAGCAACGGCCTCCGGCCCCAGTTCGCCGAGGAAGTCGATCGCCGCGCCGAGGCCGATAGCGCCGGCCATATTCGGCGTCCCCGCTTCAAACTTGTACGGTGCTTTGTTGTAGACGGTCTTCTCGAAGCTGACCGAGAGGATCATGTCGCCGCCGCCCTGGTAAGGCGGCATGCTTTCGAGCAGCTCGTGACGGCCATAGAGCACGCCGATGCCGGTGGGGCCGTACATCTTGTGGCCCGACAAGGCATAAAAATCGCAGCCCAGTGCTCGCACATCGACCTTGAGGTGGGGGGCCGCCTGGGCACCGTCGACCAGCACGCGCACGCCTCTGGAATGGGCGAGTTCAACAATCCGGTGGATCGGGTTGAGGGTGCCCAGCACATTCGAGACATGGGTCACCGCCACCAGCCGGGTCCTGGGTCCGATCAGTCGCTCCAGCTCATCGAGCTGGAGTTCACCGGCGTCGTTGATGGGCACCACCCGCAGCCGGGCGCCGGTCTGCTCGCAGAGCATCTGCCAGGGCACGATATTGGAGTGGTGCTCCATGGCCGTGATCAGCACCTCATCGCCGGCATGAACCTGAGTCTTGCCGTAGGTTTGTGCCACGAGATTGATGGCTTCGGTCGTGCCACGAACGAAGATGATCTCTTCGATGTACTCGGCATTGAGGAAGCCCTGGACCTTGGCCCGAGCCTTTTCATACTCCTCGGTGGCGCGCACCGAAAGGTAGTGCACGCCACGGTGCACGTTGGCGTTCTCCTTCAAAAAGAAGTGCGACATGACATCGATGACCGCCTGCGGTTTCTGGCTGGTGGCGGCACTGTCGAGGTAAATCAGCGGCTTGCCGTAGATCATCTGCGCAAGGATCGGGAACGTCTGACGTACGCGTTCGACGTCGTAGCCCGGCGCAAGCTCGAGCGGTTTCGGGAGTCCTTGAAAGCTGCGTTCCAGGTCGCTCATGCCGCTACCTCCCGGCCCCGCAGCTGCGCGGCGACCTGTCGCTCCAGCTGCTCGCGCAGTGGCTCCAGCTGAATGAACTCGAGCATCTCGCTGACGAACGCAAAGGTCAGCACCGACCGCGCCACGGCCAGCGGAATCCCCCGCGAGCGCAGGTAGAAAATGGCCTGTTCATCCAGTTGGCCGACGGCGGCACCGTGAGCGCACTTGACGTCATCGGCGAAGATCTCCAGTCGTGGCTGAGTGTTGACCTGAGCCGACGTCGACAACAACAGATTCTTGTTGGTCTGGCTGGCATCGGTCTTCATCGCACCTGGGCGCACAATGATCCGCCCGTCAAAGACGCCATGCCCATGATCATCGATCACGCCCTTATACAGTTCGCGACTGGTGCAACGCGGTGCCAGATGCTCAATGGTCGTCTGGTTGTCCAGGTGTTGCTGGCCTTGCGGCAGGTACAGACCGTTCAGCGCGACCTCCGCGCCGGGGCCTTCGAGTACAACGCGCATCTCTTGCCGTGCCAGCGTCGCGCCCAGTGCAAAGGAATGCGAAGCGAAGTGACTGCCCTGAGCCTGCTGCACACTGAGCAGCGCGACATGGAACGCCGCCGTGCTCTCGTTTTGTACCTTGTAATGGTCCAGCACAGCGTCCGCGTCGAGTACCACCTCGCTGACGGCATTGCTGAGATAGACCTCGCTGCCACTGCCAACATGGCTTTCCACGACGATTGCGTGGCTCCCGGCCTCTAACCGGATCAGGACACACGGATGAGTCATCTGCGGCGTGGTACCCGGGGCCGAGAAGAACACCAGATGGATCGGCTCTCGGACGGTCGTGTGGGCGGGTATCTGCACCAGCGCCCCGTCCTCGGCGAGCGCCGCATTGAGCGCTGTGAAGGCCTGCGGCCGCGAGCGAAACGCCTGCGCGAACACGCTTTCAAGCGCCCTGCTGTCGGTGTTCAGCAGCGTCGCCAAAGAATTTACCCGGGCACCTGCGGGTAGCCCGTCGAGTACCGACAGCTCAGCGGCGAAATAGCCATTGACGAACACCAGTCGCACCCCGCCGTAGTCGCCGGCCAGTCGCTCGAGGCTGGCGGCGGACAGCTCCAGGTTCAGGTCCGGCCTGACGGGTTGGAAAAGAATCTCCAGCAGCGGCACGATTCGCGTGTACTTCCAGGCCTCGTCCTTGGCCGTGGGAAAGCCCTGTTCGGCCACCCACTGAAACGCTGCGCGGCGCAACGCTTGCAACCACGCAGGATGCCGGGCATCGGTCCGGGGCGTGAGCGGAGCCAGGAACGCCGTGGTGTTCATGGCCTGACTCCGGGGACCGTCGGGTCTTGCTCATAGCTCGCATAGCCGTGTTTTTCCAGCTCGACGGCCAGCGCCTTGCCGCCAGACTGCACAATTCGACCGTTGGCCATGACATGGACCTGATCCGGAACGATGTAGTCGAGCAGTCGCTGATAGTGGGTGATGACCAACAGCGCACGGTCCGTGCGCCGCAGCGCGTTGACGCCGGCCGCGACTGTCCGCAGTGCGTCTATATCGAGGCCCGAATCGGTCTCGTCAAGGATCGCCAGCCTGGGCTCCAGAATCGCCATCTGGAAAATCTCGTTGCGCTTCTTTTCGCCACCCGAGAAGTCCACGTTGACCGAGCGGTTCATAAAGCTCTGGTCCATCTCGACCAGCGCCATGCGCTCCTTGGCCAGTGCAAGAAAATCCAGCGCATCGAGTTCTTCGAGCCCGCGCTGCTTGCGCACAGCGTTGAGGGCTGTGCGCAAAAAATAGAGGTTGCCGACGCCGGGGAGCTCGACCGGGTACTGAAACGCGAGGAAGATCCCGGCGACCGCACGCGCTTCGGGCGTCATGGCGAGCAAGTCCTGGCCCTCGTAGAGCACCTCGCCGCTGACCTCGTAGGTCTCAAGGCCTGCCAGCACCTGGGCCAGCGTGCTTTTGCCGGAGCCGTTCGGTCCCATGATCGCGTGCACCTCACCCACGTCAACCCGCAGCGTGATACCCCGCAGGATTTCACGGCCTTCGACGCTGGCGTGCAAATCATTGATCTCGAGCATACCTGCACCCCGGCCTCAGCCCACACACCCCTCCAGACTGACGCCCAGCAGTTTCTGGGCCTCCACTGCGAACTCCATCGGCAGTTCCTTGAGCACCTCGCGGCAGAAACCGTTGACGATCATCGGCACCGCGTCTTCCGCACTGATGCCGCGCTGTCGACAGTAGAAGAGCTGTTCGTCGCTGATCTTCGACGTGGAGGCCTCATGCTCGACCTGAGCGCTGGGGTTCTTCACATCGATATAAGGAAACGTGTGCGCGCCACATTGGCTGCCCAGCAGCAGGGAGTCGCACTGCGTATGGTTGCGGGCACCGGTCGCGGCTTTCTGGATCTTCACCAGACCACGGTAGGTGTTCTGGCCATGGCCGGCGCTGATCCCCTTGGAAAGAATGGTGCTACGGGTGTGCCGGCCAATGTGGATCATCTTGGTGCCGGTGTCCGCCTGCTGGTGATTGGCGGTCAGGGCAACCGAATAGAACTCGCCGACCGAATAGTCGCCCTGGAGAATCACCCCCGGATACTTCCAGGTGATCGCGGAGCCGGTTTCAACCTGAGTCCAGGAAATCTTCGAATGCGCGCCCGCGCATTTGCCGCGTTTGGTGACGAAATTGAAGATACCGCCACGTCCTTCGGCATCGCCGGGGTACCAGTTCTGCACCGTGGCGTACTTGATCCGGGCGTTATCCAGCGCAACCAGCTCGACCACCGCCGCATGCAGCTGGTTATTGTCGCGCATCGGTGCGGTGCAGCCTTCGAGGTAGCTCACGTAGGCGCCCTCCTCGGCGACGATCAGCGTGCGCTCGAACTGGCCGGTGTCGGCGGCGTTGATGCGAAAGTAGGTCGACAGTT
>CAYNGZ010000311.1:0-6371 GCA_964396695.1 uncultured Pseudomonas sp. | reverse complement strand
GAGAACTGCGGCGTTCTGCTGCGTGGTACCAAGCGTGACGACGTTGAGCGTGGTCAGGTTCTGGTTAAGCCGGGTTCGGTTAAGCCGCACACCAAGTTCACCGCAGAAGTTTACGTTCTGAGCAAGGAAGAAGGCGGTCGTCACACTCCGTTCTTCAAGGGCTACCGTCCACAGTTCTACTTCCGTACTACTGACGTGACTGGTAACTGCGAACTGCCAGAAGGTGTTGAAATGGTAATGCCGGGCGATAACATTCAAATGACTGTTACCCTGATCAAAACCATCGCAATGGAAGACGGTCTGCGTTTCGCTATCCGTGAAGGCGGTCGTACCGTCGGCGCTGGCGTCGTAGCTAAAGTCATCGAGTAAGTGGTTGTAATGTCTTTTTCGGGCCGGCATAATGGTCGGCCTGATTTTGTTTTAGGTCAGTAGCTCAATTGGCAGAGCGACGGTCTCCAAAACCGTAGGTTGGGGGTTCGATTCCCTCCTGACCTGCCAGATTCACTCGGTGTGTCTGGCTTTCTTTTCACAGGATCTTCATAGATGACTCCTAAAGCTGAAGCTCAAGGCTCTCGCTTCGATCTGCTCAAGTGGCTTGTAGTAGTCGCTTTGGTGGTTGTTGGCGTTGTCGGCAATCAGTATTACCATGCT
This sequence comes from uncultured Pseudomonas sp., assembly GCA_964396695.1. Classification (GTDB taxonomy): domain Bacteria; phylum Pseudomonadota; class Gammaproteobacteria; order Pseudomonadales; family Pseudomonadaceae; genus Aquipseudomonas. The sequence continues at coordinate 5,720 of CAYNGZ010000311.1, read as the reverse complement.
TCGCCGATCCTGTACCGTGTACTCGCTTTGCTTGTTATTGCTGCTGTAGCTGCCTTTGTAGGCCTGCAGACCGTCAAGGGCAGGTCTTTCTTTGTACTGGTTAAGGAAGTTCGCACCGAGATTCGTAAAGTCGTGTGGCCAACTCGCCAAGAAACCACGCAGACCACCCTGATTGTGGTGGCTGTTGTTCTGGTTATGGCGTTGCTGTTGTGGGGGCTTGACTCCCTGCTTGGTTGGCTTGTTTCCTTGATTGTTGGCTAAGGGTGTCCCGTGGCTAAGCGTTGGTACGTTGTGCATGCTTACTCGGGTTACGAGAAGCATGTCATGCGCTCACTGATAGAGCGCGTAAAGCTGGCTGGCATGGAAGATGGCTTCGGCGAAATTCTGGTTCCCACTGAAGAAGTGGTTGAAATGCGTAATGGCCAGAAGCGCAAAAGCGAGCGTAAGTTCTTCCCTGGCTATGTGCTGGTCCAGATGGATATGAACGAGGGTACTTGGCACTTGGTCAAGGATACTCCTCGGGTGATGGGCTTCATTGGTGGTACTGCTGATAAGCCGGCGCCAATCACTGACAAAGAGGCGGAAGCCATTCTGCGTCGTGTTGCTGATGGTAGTGACAAGCCGAAGCCGAAGACGCTGTTCGAGCCGGGTGAGGTGGTTCGTGTCACTGACGGTCCGTTCGCTGATTTCAATGGCACGGTCGAAGAAGTTAACTATGAAAAGAGCCGGATTCAAGTTGCTGTGCTCATTTTCGGTCGCTCTACTCCGGTAGAGCTGGAGTTCAGCCAGGTCGAAAAGGTCTAGCTGAGCAAGCATCCCAACCCCGCAGCCCTAGGCTGTGGGGTTTTGTCGTCACTGGGATAAACGCGCAAGTAACCGGGGAGCCTCTCGAGGCGTTCGAACCCGTAATTGGAGTGCCTCATGGCCAAGAAGATTACCGCTTACATCAAGCTGCAAGTGAAGGCCGCTCAGGCTAACCCAAGCCCACCAGTTGGTCCGGCTCTGGGTCAGCACGGCGTGAACATCATGGAATTCTGCAAGGCTTTCAACGCCCGTACTCAGGGTCTTGAGCCAGGTCTGCCGACACCAGTGATCATCACTGTCTACAGCGACCGTAGCTTCACTTTCGAAACTAAAAGCACCCCGGCTTCGGTTTTGCTGAAGAAGGCTGCTGGTTTGACTAGCGGTTCCGCTCGTCCAAACACCGTTAAGGTTGGCACCGTAACTCGTGCTCAGCTGGAAGAAATCGCGAAAACCAAAAACGCGGATCTGACTGCAGCTGATATGGAAGCAGCCGTGCGTACTATCGCCGGTTCTGCTCGTAGCATGGGCCTTAACGTGGAGGGTGTGTAATGGCTAAGCTGACCAAGCGTCAAAAGGCTATCGCCGGCAAAATCGAAGCAGGCAAGGCCTACAACTTTGTAGAAGCCGCCGCACTGCTGACCGAGCTGTCGACTGTCAAGTTCAGCGAGTCCGTTGACGTTGCTGTAAACCTGGGTGTTGACCCGCGTAAATCCGACCAGGTCGTTCGTAGCGCTACTGTGCTGCCACACGGCACTGGCAAGACTGTTCGCGTTGCTGTGTTCACCCAGGGCCCAGCTGCTGAAGCCGCTCTGGCTGCCGGCGCTGATCGCGTAGGTATGGATGACCTGGCTGCCGAAATGAAAGGCGGCGACCTGAACTACGACGTAGTAATCGCATCCCCGGATGCAATGCGCGTTGTGGGTCAGCTGGGTCAGATCCTCGGTCCACGTGGCCTGATGCCTAACCCGAAAGTCGGTACCGTAACTCCTGACGTCGCTGGCGCGGTCAAAAACGCCAAGGCTGGTCAGGTTCGTTATCGCACCGACAAAAACGGCATTATCCACACTTCCGTTGGCAAGGTCGGTTTCGACGCCGTCAAGCTGAAGGAAAACGTTGAAGCCCTGATCGCTGATCTGAAGCGTATCAAGCCAGCTTCCTCGAAAGGTATCTACGTCAAGCGCGTTACCCTGAGCACCACCATGGGCCCAGGTCTGGTCATCGACCAAGGCTCGCTGGACGCGTAAGACACATATTGGCACAAGCAATTGTGCTAATCGAAAAAATTGGGGTCCCTGCCTGGCGGGGGCTATCCAAGACCGTAGGCGACGCAAGTCTTAAACCTCAAGCCTACGCAGATGGTGCTCCCGGTTCCTTACCGAATCAGACACCAAAACGACATCCGGCTTCGGCTGGATGAAACGGTAACAAGCAGGAGTTAAACCCGTGGCAATTAAACTCGAAGACAAGAAGGCCATCGTCGCTGAAGTCAACGAGGCTGCCAAAGTCGCTCTGTCCGCTGTCGTGGCTGATGCCCGTGGCGTAACAGTAGGCGCGATGACCGGACTCCGTAAAGAGGCTCGTGAAGCTGGCGTTTACGTACGTGTTGTACGTAACACCTTGCTCAAGCGCGCTGTTGCTGACACTGAATTCAGTGTTCTCAACGACGTGTTCACTGGCCCGACCTTGATTGCATTCTCCAAAGAACATCCGGGCGCTGCTGCTCGTATCTTCAAGGAATTCGCAAAAGGTCAGGACAAGTTCGAGATCAAGGCAGCTGCGTTCGAGGGCAAGTTCCTCGCAGCTAACCAAATCGACGTACTGGCAACTCTGCCGACCCGTGACGAAGCAATTTCTCAGCTGATGAGCGTGATTCAAGGCGCTACCAGCAAATTGGCTCGTACTCTGGCGGCAATTCGCGACCAGAAAGAAGCTGCTGCAGCCTAAGGCTCGCCAACTTCTCGCGTTTTTTGTTTTTTTCGATGGTCGCGTAGGCCGTCCCCCAATTCAGGAATTAGAGTCATGTCTATCTCTCAAAACGATATCCTTGAAGCCGTTGGCAACATGTCCGTAATGGAAGTTGTTGAACTGATCAAAGCTTTCGAAGAAAAATTCGGCGTTACCGCTGCCGCTGCTTCCGCTGGTCCAGCTGTTGCTGTTGCCGCTGCTGAAGAGCAAACCGAATTCAACGTCATGCTGACCGAAGCTGGCGACAAGAAAGTAAACGTGATCAAGGCTGTACGTGAACTGACCGGTCTGGGCCTGAAAGAAGCCAAGGCTGTAGTTGACGGCGCTCCTGCCATGGTTCTGGAAGCTGTTGCCAAAGACGCAGCTGACAAAGCCAAAGCAGCTCTGGAAGAAGCAGGCGCTAAAGTCGAGCTGAAGTAAGCTTCGACTTTGCGTCTCCAGCCCGAGCGTTAAGCGAAAGGCTGATGGCTGGTGGCTCTTGCCACCGGCCTTTTTCCGTTATTGGCAGCCGACTGGGTCGGTGTTGATAGCGTGCTGTAACCACCCGATGCGGTGGCGCAAACCATGGGGTTTGCACGATTTTCTGGCCGCTCCCGTCGGGAGGGGCCAAACAAGCAGGTGACCAAGCTGGGGAACGCTGATGGCTTACTCATATACTGAGAAAAAACGTATCCGCAAGGACTTTAGCAAGTTGCCGGACGTCATGGATGTGCCGTACCTCCTGGCCATCCAGCTGGATTCGTATCGTGAATTCTTGCAAGCGGGAGCGACTAAAGATCAGTTCCGCGACGTGGGCCTGCATGCGGCCTTCAAATCCGTTTTCCCGATCATCAGCTACTCCGGCAATGCTGCGCTGGAGTACGTCGGTTATCGCCTGGGCGAACCGGCATTTGATGTCAAAGAATGCGTATTGCGCGGTGTAACTTACGCCGTACCTTTGCGGGTAAAAGTGCGCCTGATCATTTTCGACAAAGAATCGTCGAACAAAGCGATCAAGGACATCAAAGAGCAAGAAGTCTACATGGGTGAAATCCCCCTGATGACTGAGAACGGTACCTTCGTAATCAATGGTACCGAGCGTGTAATCGTTTCCCAGCTGCACCGTTCCCCGGGCGTGTTCTTCGACCACGACCGTGGCAAGACGCACAGCTCCGGCAAACTGCTGTACTCCGCGCGCATCATCCCTTACCGCGGTTCGTGGCTGGATTTCGAGTTCGACCCGAAAGATTGCGTGTTCGTGCGTATCGACCGTCGTCGCAAGCTGCCTGCATCGGTACTGCTGCGCGCGCTCGGCTATACCACTGAAGACGTGCTGGACGCTTTCTACACCACCAACGTATTCCACGTGAAAGGCGAGAGCCTGAGCCTGGAGCTGGTGCCTCAGCGCCTGCGCGGTGAAATCGCGGTTCTGGATATCCAGGATGACAAAGGCAAGGTTATTGTCGAGCAAGGTCGTCGTATCACCGCTCGCCACATCAACCAGCTGGAAAAAGCCGGGATCAAAGAGCTGGACGTGCCTCTGGACTACGTCCTGGGTCGCACTACCGCCAAGGTCATCGTGCATCCGGCAACCGGCGAAATCCTGGCAGAGTGCAACACCGAGCTGAACACCGAAATCCTGGCAAAAATTGCCAAGGCCCAGGTTGTTCGCATCGAAACTCTGTACACCAACGATATCGACTGCGGTCCGTTCGTCTCCGACACGCTGAAGATCGACTCCACCAGCAACCAACTGGAAGCGCTGGTCGAGATCTATCGCATGATGCGTCCTGGCGAGCCGCCAACCAAAGACGCTGCCGAGACTCTGTTCAACAACCTGTTCTTCAGCCCTGAGCGCTATGACCTGTCCGCGGTCGGCCGGATGAAGTTCAACCGTCGTATCGGTCGTACCGAGATCGAAGGTTCGGGCGTGTTGTGTAAAGAAGACATCGTCGCGGTACTGAAGACCCTGGTCGACATCCGTAACGGCAAAGGCATCGTCGACGACATCGACCACCTGGGTAACCGTCGTGTTCGCTGCGTAGGCGAAATGGCCGAGAACCAGTTCCGCGTTGGCCTGGTGCGTGTTGAGCGTGCGGTCAAAGAGCGTCTGTCGATGGCTGAAAGCGAAGGCCTGATGCCGCAAGACCTGATCAACGCCAAGCCAGTGGCCGCGGCGGTGAAAGAGTTCTTCGGTTCCAGCCAGCTGTCGCAGTTCATGGACCAGAACAACCCGCTGTCCGAGATCACCCACAAGCGTCGTGTCTCCGCACTCGGCCCTGGCGGTCTGACTCGTGAGCGCGCGGGATTCGAAGTCCGTGACGTACACCCGACTCACTACGGTCGTGTCTGCCCGATTGAAACACCGGAAGGTCCGAACATCGGTCTGATCAACTCCCTGGCTGCTTATGCGCGCACCAACCAGTATGGCTTCCTGGAAAGCCCGTACCGTGTGGTGAAAGAGGGTGTGGTCACCGACGACATCGTTTTCCTGTCCGCCATTGAAGAAGCCGATCACGTGATCGCGCAGGCTTCGGCGACCATGAACGAGAACAAGGTTCTGGTCGATGAGCTGGTAGCCGTACGTCACCTGAACGAATTCACCGTCAAGGCGCCGGAAGACGTCACCTTGATGGACGTATCGCCGAAGCAGGTAGTTTCGGTTGCTGCGTCGCTGATCCCGTTCCTCGAGCACGACGACGCCAACCGTGCGTTGATGGGTTCGAACATGCAGCGTCAAGCTGTACCAACCCTGCGCGCTGACAAGCCGCTGGTAGGTACCGGCATGGAGCGTAACGTGGCTCGCGACTCCGGCGTTTGTGTCGTGGCTCGTCGTGGCGGCGTGATCGACTCCGTTGATGCCAGCCGTATTGTGGTTCGTGTTGCTGATGACGAAGTTGAAACCGGCGAAGCGGGTGTCGACATCTACAACCTGACCAAGTACACCCGCTCCAACCAGAACACCTGCATCA
>CAYNGZ010000310.1:0-6393 GCA_964396695.1 uncultured Pseudomonas sp. | reverse complement strand
GCGGTTAGGATTAACCTTGACGTCTGATTTTGGTAGATCGTCAGTTATAGATGATCGCCATTGCCATGCACCTCCAGAGAATCCGCATGCAAACTTTTTTTATCGCGCCCACCGATTTTGGTGTGGGTCTGACCTCCATCAGCCTCGGGCTGGTGCGTACCCTTGAGCGAGCCGGGCTGAAAGTCGGCTTCTTCAAACCGATTGCCCAGCCACATCCCGGCGACACCGGCCCTGAACGCTCCACCGAACTGGTGGCCCGCACCCACGGCCTGAAGCCACCGCAGCCACTGGGCCTGGCTCACGTCGAGCGGATGCTTGGCGACGGTCAGCTGGATGAGCTGCTGGAAGAAATCATCACCCTGTACCAGCAAGCCGCCATTGGCAAAGACGTGCTGATCGTCGAAGGCATGGTCCCGACCCGCAGCGCCAGCTACGCCGCGCGGGTCAACCTGCACCTGGCGAAAAGCCTGGATGCCGAGGTGATTCTGGTTTCGGCACCGGAAAACGAAGTGCTCACCGAACTGTCCGGCCGGGTCGAGTTGCAGGCGCAATTGTTCGGCGGTCCGAAAGACCCGAAAGTGCTCGGCGTGATCCTCAACAAGGTCAAAACCGATGAAAGCATGGAAGCCTTCGCCGCCCGCCTGAAGGAACACTCGCCCTTGCTGCGCAGCGGCGACTTCCGGCTGCTCGGCTGCATTCCGTTCCAGCCGGAACTGAATGCACCGCGCACCCGTGACGTCGCGGACCTGATGGGTGCTCAAGTGCTCAACGCCGGTGACTACGAAACCCGGCGCATGACCAAGATCATCATTTGCGCCCGCACCATGCGCAACACGGTCGAACTGCTCAAGCCCGGCGTGCTGGTGGTGACGCCCGGCGACCGCGACGACATCATCCTCGCCGTCAGCCTCGCCGCCATCAATGGCGTGCCGCTGGCTGGCCTGCTGCTGACCAGTGACACCCTGCCCGACCCACGGATCATGGACCTCTGCCGAGGCGCCTTGCAGGCCGGTCTGCCGGTGTTGTCGGTGAGCACGGGCTCCTACGACACCGCCAACCAATTGAACGGATTGAACAAGGAAATCCCGATCGACGACCGCGAACGTGCGGAAATCATCACCGATTTCGTCGCCAGCCACCTCGATGCCAACTGGCTGCACCAGCGCTGCGGTACTCCACGGGAAATGCGCCTGTCGCCGGCGGTGTTCCGCTATCAATTGATCCAGCGCGCCCAGGCGGCCAACAAACGTATCGTCCTGCCTGAAGGCAGCGAGCCGTTGACGGTACAAGCGGCGGCGATCTGCCAGGCGCGCGGCATTGCCCGCTGCGTGTTGCTGGCCAAGCCCGAGGACGTGCAAGCGGTTGCGCGTGCCCAGGGTATCGAGTTGCCTGAAGGCCTGGAGATTCTCGACCCGGACGTGATTCGTCAGCGCTATGTCGAGCCGATGGTTGCGCTGCGCAAAACCAAAAGCCTTAACGCCCCGATGGCCGAGCAGCAGCTGGAAGACACCGTGGTGATCGGCACCATGATGCTGGCGCTGGATGAAGTCGACGGGCTGGTGTCGGGGGTCATTCACTCCACCGCCAATACCATTCGCCCGGCGCTGCAACTGATCAAGACCGCCCCCGGCTGCACGCTGGTGTCGTCGGTGTTTTTCATGCTGTTCCCGGAGGAAGTGCTGGTCTACGGCGACTGCATCATGAACCCGCACCCGAGTGCCAGCGAACTGGCCGAGATCGCCCTGCAAAGCGCCGACTCTGCCGCCGCCTTCGGGATCACCCCACGGGTGGCGATGCTCAGCTATTCCAGCGGTGACTCGGCCAGCGGCGAAGAAGTCGAGAAAGTCCGTGAGGCCACTCTGCTCGCCCACGAAGCGCAAAACGCGCTGCTGATCGACGGGCCGTTGCAGTACGACGCCGCGGCCAACGCAGACGTGGCTCGACAACTGGCGCCGAACAGCCAGGTCGCCGGTCGCGCGACGGTGTTCATTTTCCCTGACCTGAACACCGGCAACACCACCCACAAAGCCGTGCAACGCAGTGCCGACTGCGTCAGCCTCGGGCCGATGCTGCAAGGCCTGCGCAAACCGGTGAATGATTTGCCGCGCGGCGCTCAGGTCGACGACATCGTCTACACCATCGCCCTGACTGCGATTCAAGCCGCCAATCGACCTCTGGATGTCTAAATGCTGGATTTTCTACCTGCACCCTTGCGAGGCGTGATCGCCTCGCTGCTGTTGGCGCTGAACACCCTCGTCTGCTGCACACCGCTGTTTGTCGTGGCGATCCTGAAATTACTGCTGCCCTTCCCCATCGCACAGCGCGTCACCGACTGGCTGATGAGCCACATCCACGAAGCCTGGATCAGCAACAACAAGGCCTGGATGGACTTGCTCGGGCACACGCGCTGGACGCTCAGCGAACTCGACGGCCTGGACTATCAGCACTCGTACCTGATCACCAGCAACCACCAGAGCTGGGTCGACATCATGGTGTTGCAATACGTGCTCAACCGCCGGATTCGCCCACTGAAGTTCTTCCTCAAGCAAGAGCTGATCTGGGTGCCGGTGATCGGTCTGGCCTGGTGGGCGCTGGGCTTCCCGTTCATGAAGCGTTACTCCAAAGCCTATCTGGAAAAGCACCCGGAAAAGAAAGGCAAAGACCTGGAAACCACTCGCAAGACCTGCGACAAGTTCCGCAATAACCCGGTGGGGATTTTCAACTTCGTCGAAGGCACGCGCTTCACCGAAGGCAAGCATGCACAACAGCAATCGCCGTTCCGTCACCTGCTCAAGCCCAAGGCTGGCGGCATTGCGTTTGTGCTGGATGCCATGGGCGAGCAGCTGGAAGCCATCGTCAATGTGACCATTCATTACCCGGCCGGGCGCCCCGGTTATTGGAACCTGTTGTGCGGCAACGTGAACGACGTGGTGGTGCACTTTCAGGAACTGAAGATCCCGCCGCAGTTCATCGGCAAGAACTACGACCAGGATGGCGTGTACCGCCTGGAGTTCCAGGGCTGGATCAATCAGTTGTGGGAAGACAAGGATGCGCTGCTGGAACAGATGCATCGGGAGTTTCCAGGAGCCTGAGAACAAAAGATCAAAAGATCGCAGCCTTCGGCAGCTCCTACGTAGGTTCGGCGTACCCCCGTAGGAGGGGCCGCCCCCTCTTCGAGGCCGCGCTGTCGCGCAAGGAACATGGGCCAGGGCTGGCAAGCCAGCCCTTAAAAATAATATATAAATCAATAAGTTATTTTTTGTTCCATAAGAGCTGCCGAAGGCTGCGATCCTGGCGATCCAAAGGACACAAAAAAGCCCGCAGATGATTGCTCATCGGCGGGCTTTTTGTTGGAAGCGAGAACTTAGATCGCGCCGCGTTTACGCAGCAGATCCAGCACTTGCTTGACGCTGTCTTCCAGCGACAGCGTCTGGGTGTCGACCACAAGGTCGGCGTCCAGCGGCACGTCGTACGGGAAGGAGTCGCCCGGAATGTTATCGCCGCCAGCGGCGTACAAACCTTGCGGATCACGTGCGGCGCAGACCAGCGGCGACGCCTGTACATAAACGGTCAGCAAACGGTCGCCACCGATCAGCGCCTTGGCCTGTTCACGGCCTTCGGCATCCGGCGCAACGAACGCCGCCAGGGTCAGCAAACCGGCTTCGTTGAACTGACGCGCAACGTGAGCCGCACGACGCCAGTTCTCGGTACGCCCGGCGCGATCCTGCGGCAGGCCTTTGTTCAGGTCGTGACGCAGGTTCTGGCCATCGAGCACGAACACCGCACGCCCCATGTCGAACAGCTTGCGCTCGACTGCATAAGCCAGAGTGCTTTTGCCGGCGCCCGAGAGGCCGCTGAACAGCACGGTGGCCGGTTGCTGGCCGAAGCGTTGCGCACGCTCTTCGGTGGCTACATGGGCCAACTTGCCGTGATGGGTGGTACTGCCGTGAACCAGAGGCTGGGCGACGATCATGCCGGCGCCGACGGTGCCGTTGGTCAAACGGTCGATGATGATGAACGCGCCAGTGGTGCGGTTGCTGTCATAACCGTCGAGGGCAATCGGCGCGTCGAGGCTGATCTTGACCTTACCGATCTCGTTCAGCTGCAAGGCGCTGGCCGGGCCTTCTTCCAGGGTGTTCACGTCGACCTTGTTGACGATGCTGGCGATCGAGCCCGGCACGTAACTGGTGGCGCGTTTGATGTCGTATTTCTTGCCCGGCAGCATCGGCTCTTCAGCCATCCACACCAGCATCGCTTCGAAGCTGTCGGTGACCGGCGGCACGTTGTCGGCGTGCACCAGCAGGTCGCCGCGAGAGATGTCGATTTCATCTTCCATGGTCAGCGTGACCGCCTGACCAGGACCTGCGTGTTCCAGCTCGCCTTCGAAGGTGACGATGGATTTCACACGGCTGCTCTTGCCCGACGGCAGCACCACGACTTCGTCGCCCTTCTTGACGATGCCGCTGGCCAGGGTACCGGCGAAACCGCGGAAGTTCAGGTTCGGCCGATTGACGTACTGCACCGGGAAACGCAGGTCGGTGAAGTTACGGTCGCCCGCCACTTCCACGGTTTCAAGAATCTCCATCAGCGACTGGCCGGTGTACCACGGCGAGCGCTCGGACTTGTTCACCACGTTATCGCCCTTGAGCGCCGACATCGGCACGAAGTGCATGCTGGAAGGCTTCATCTTCAAGCCTTCAGCGAACGTCAGGTAGTCGGCCTTGATCGACTCGAACACACCCTGATCGAAGTCCTTGAGGTCCATCTTGTTGATGGCGACGACGATGTGCTTGATGCCCAGCAACGAGGCGATGAAGCTGTGGCGACGGGTCTGGGTCTGCACGCCGTAACGGGCGTCGACCAGGATGATCGCCAGGTCACAGGTGGACGCACCGGTGGCCATGTTGCGGGTGTACTGCTCATGGCCCGGCGTGTCGGCGATGATGAATTTACGCTTGGCAGTGGAGAAATAGCGGTACGCCACATCGATGGTGATGCCTTGTTCACGCTCGGCCTGCAGACCGTCAACCAGCAACGCCAGGTCGATATCGTCACCGGTGGTGCCGACTTTTTTCGAGTCGCGGGTAATGGCTTCCAGGTGGTCTTCGTAGATCATCTTGGAGTCGTGCAGCAGGCGGCCGATCAGGGTGCTCTTGCCGTCGTCGACGTTACCGCAGGTCAAAAAGCGCAGCAGTTCTTTACGTTCGTGCTGGCCCAGGTAGGCGAGGATGTCCTCGCTGATCAAATCAGATTGGTGCGACATGACAGCCCCTTAGAAATAGCCTTGACGTTTTTTGTCTTCCATGGAGCCTGCGCCATCGTGATCGATGACCCGGCCCTGGCGCTCGGAAGTTCGCGTCAGGAGCATTTCCTGAATGATGTCCGTGAGGCTTTCGGCCTCGGACTCCACCGCGCCCGTCAACGGGTAGCAACCAAGGGTACGGAAACGCACTTTCTTTTTGACGATGCGGGCTTTGTCTTCATCGCTCAGGTGCTCGAGGATGCGCTCGTCGTCGATCATGATCAGCGTGCCGTTCTTCTCGATGACCTCGCGCTCGGCGGCGAAGTACAGCGGGACGATCGGGATGCCTTCAAGGTAGATGTACTGCCAGATGTCCAGCTCGGTCCAGTTCGACAGCGGGAATACGCGGATCGACTCGCCTTTGTTGACCTTGCCGTTGTAGACGTTCCACAGCTCGGGGCGCTGGTTTTTCGGGTCCCAGCGATGCTTGCTGTCGCGGAACGAGTACACGCGCTCCTTGGCGCGGGATTTCTCTTCATCGCGACGCGCACCACCGAAGGCAGCGTCGAAGCCGTACTTGTCCAAAGCCTGTTTCAGGCCTTCGGTCTTCATGATGTCGGTGTGCTTGGCACTGCCGTGGGTGAAGGGGTTGATCCCTTGCGCCACACCTTCCGGGTTGACGTGGGTAATCAGGTCAAGGCCCAGCTCTGCGACCATCTTGTCGCGGAAGCTGTACATCTCCTTGAACTTCCACTGGGTGTCGACGTGCATCACCGGAAACGGCAGCTTGCCCGGGAAGAACGCCTTGCGTGCCAGATGCAGCATCACGGCGGAGTCTTTACCGATGGAGTACAGCATCACCGGCTTCTCGAACTCGGCGGCCACCTCGCGGATGATGTGGATGCTTTCCGCCTCCAGCTGTTTCAGATGCGTCAGTTTGTCGACCATGGCTACTCACGAAAGCTTTCTTATGAACGGCCAGCGGGCCGTGTTCGAGCGGGGATCCTAGCACAGCGACCTCTTCTAATCAGGACGCCAACTAGATCGAAAGAGCATATGAATATGCCCTTGCGTTAGGCCAAAACGCGCCCCCTCCCTGTAGGAGCGAGCCTGCTCGCGATCAACCTGAGAACACCACGGGGAGTCAGACT
>CAYNGZ010000309.1:0-6394 GCA_964396695.1 uncultured Pseudomonas sp. | reverse complement strand
ACGAGAGCGGCTGCAGGTGTCGCCGGGCAATGTCGATCTCCCGTTGCAAGGTCTGATCCATGGCAATGCGGTTGCCGGTGCCTGTCAATGGATCGCGCAGGGCACTTTGAGTGGCTGCCCGATACAGCAGGGCGTTACGCATCGGGAAGAGCAGGGCGGACAGCAGGGATTCGAGGCTTCCCTGTTCCTTTTCGCTGAAACGCTGATTGCGGCGGAATACCAGCTCGCCCAGATGTGCGCCTTCGTGGCTCAGGCTGTAGCTCACCGAGTGATGCCCGCGCTGGCCGAACTCCAGGCGCAAATCGCTGGTTTTGTGCTGATAGTTCAAGGCGTCCAGTGGGACAAGGCGCTGAACTTCGCGGAAAAACAGTCCCAGAATGCGTTGTGGCTCAAGGCTGGTTTGTAGTTGCAGGCCAATTTGCTGGCGCAACTGGCCGAGACTGGCAGGACGCTCCAGGTGGGGGGACTGCTGACCAAAGCCCAGGCGTTGCAATTTGGCGCTGTCGAAGTCAATTGCGTTGGTCTGGGTTGGAGATTTCATATGGCGTGAGCCCCTAAGCAGGAATGCTGTCTTACAGGCTGGGTGAGAGCGGCACTGGGCTGCGCGTCAGACTGGTCCATCAGTCCCGTAGGACATGTGGCTGAATTTTAGTCCGCTTTGTCGAGCAAAAGTAAGCCTCGACAGGGTGCTGCCCGACCGCTAACACGCTGCGTGTCTATACAGGGTTAGAGCGAAAGTCGTGCCATTTGGTTCGGTTTTATAAAACTCGTTCTAAATCAATTTGTTGGGGGAGCTGGTTGACAGTGATGGTGGGGGCGGCGGCATTTGTTTGACTGCAGGCAGGCGCCTGAAGGGGGTGAAGAGCGTGCCGCGACGGTATGCCGTCGCGGCAGCGGGTGTGGCGAGGTGCTTACTGAGCGTTGAACGCCTGGCCATTGATGCCGGTGCTGTCCGGCCCCATCAGGTACAGGTAAACCGGCATGATCTCTTCAGGCGTCGGGTTGTTGGCCGGATTTTCGCCCGGGTACGCCTGGGCGCGCATGCTGGTGCGGGTGGCGCCCGGATTGATGCTGTTGGAGCGAATCGGTGCGACCGTGTCGACTTCGTCGGCCAGGGTTTGCATCAGGCCTTCGGTGGCGAACTTTGACACGCCATAAGCGCCCCAGTACGCGCGACCTTTGCGGCCAACGCTACTGGAGGTGAAGATCACTGAAGCGTCCTGAGACAGCTTGAGCAGCGGCAGCAGGGTGCTGGTCAGCATGAACATGGCGTTGACGTTGACTTGCATCACGCGCATGAAGTTTTCGCCGGACAACTGCTCCAGCGGTGTACGCGGGCCAATGATCGAGGCGTTGTGCAGCAGGCCGTCAAGGTGACCGAATTCGGTCTCGATCATTGCCGCCAGCTCGTCGTACTGATGCGGCAGGGCCGTTTCGAGGTTGAACGGAATCACCGCGGGCTGTGGATAACCGGCCGCTTCGATGTCGTCGTAAACCTGAGTCAGATTGGCTTCGGTCTTGCCCAGCAGCAGCACGGTGGCGCCGTGAGCAGCATAGGTTTTTGCCGCAGCAGCGCCGATACCGCGTCCGGCGCCAGTGACCAGAATCACCCGATCTTTGAGCAGTTCAGGGCGGGCGGAATAATCAAACATAAAAAACCTCAATCCATTAACAAGCTGGAAAAGATCGCGGTCCCCTGTAGGAGCTGCCGCAGGCTGCGATCTTTTGACTGAATCAGCAACTGCACAGCGCGTTATCGAGCACCTTGCGCAACTCCGAAGGGTGGTCCACCACCACGTCCGCACCCCAGTTCCTTGGATTGTCATCGGGGTGAATGTAGCCAAAGGTCACCGCGGCAGTCCTGGTGCCGGCGTCGCGGCCCGACTCGATATCGCGCAGGTCATCGCCGACAAACAGCACACTGGCCGGGTCCAGGTCGAGCATTTTGCACGCGAGGATCAACGGCTCGGGGTCTGGCTTGCTGTTTGTCACGTGGTCCGGGCAGATCAGCAGCGCTGAACGCTCGGCCAGCCCAAGTTGTTGCATGATCGGCTCGGCGAAGCGCAGCGGCTTGTTAGTGACCACGCCCCAGATCAGATTGGATTTTTCGATGTCGGCCAGCAGCTCTGCCATGCCATCGAAGAGTTTGCTGTGAACCGCGCAACCTTTGACATACCGCTCGAGGAACTCCAGCCGTAATGCCTCGAAGCCCGGCGATTCCGGGTCCATTGAGAAGGTCACCGCCACCATGGCTTTCGCCCCGCCGGAAATCTCGTCGCGGATGTGTTTGTCCGGCATGGGTGGCAAGCCGCGATCGGCGCGCATGCTCTGGCAGATCGCGATGAAGTCTGGCGCGGTGTCGAGCAGGGTACCGTCCATGTCGAAAAGAACTGCTCTGATTGCCATGGGCTTACTCCTCGCGCAGCGTCTGGATCATGTAGTTGACGTCAACGTCGGCAGCCAGCTTGTAGTGCTTGGTCAGCGGGTTGTATGTCAGACCGATGATGTCCTTGACGCTCAGGCCGGCCTGGCGGCTCCAGGCGCCGAGTTCGGAAGGGCGGATGAACTTCTTGAAGTCATGGGTGCCGCGCGGCAGCAGCTTCATGATGTATTCGGCGCCGACGATGGCGAACAGGTAAGCCTTCGGGTTGCGGTTGATGGTCGAGAAGAACACCTGGCCGCCGGGTTTGACCATGCGGAAGCAGGCGCGAATGACTGACGAGGGATCAGGCACGTGCTCAAGCATTTCCAGGCAGGTGACCACGTCGAATTGTTCGGGCATTTCTTCAGCCAGGGCTTCGGCAGTAATCTGCCGGTACTCGACGTTGACGCCGGATTCCAGTTGATGCAGTTGTGCGACTGCCAGCGGCGCTTCGCCCATGTCGATGCCCGTCACGGTGGCGCCGCGTTGTGCCATGGATTCGCTGAGGATTCCACCGCCGCAACCGACGTCCAGCACCTTCTTGCCGGCCAGCTTGACGCGCTCGTCAATCCAGTTGACCCGCAGCGGGTTGATGTCGTGCAGCGGCTTGAACTCGCTTTCGCGGTCCCACCAGCGATGAGCCAGGGCTTCGAATTTGGCGATTTCAGCGTGGTCGACGTTGCTCATGGGTAATCCTCTGAATCTGAAAAATTGTGCTGTCAGCCTTGAGGTTCAGCTCAAGGGGCGTTCTATTCGGCGTGTCCGCTGATGCGCTGGCCCCAGGCGGTGGCGGTGGCATATAGCTGTTGTTCATCGAGGCGCGTCAGGCGCCGGTCGTCGAGCAATTGTTTGCCGGCCACCCAAAGGTGTTTCACGCAGTCCCGGCCGGTGGCATAGATAAGCTGTGACACCGGGTCGTAAATCGGTTGCTGGGCCAGGCCAGACAGATCGAAGGCCACCAGGTCGGCGGCCTTGCCGACTTCCAGTGAGCCCACCTCGGTTTCCAGCCCCAGCGCCCGGGCACCGTTGAGGGTTGCCATGCGCAAGGCGCGATGCGCGTCCAGCGCCATGGCCGAGCCGGCAACGGCTTTGGCCAGCAGGGCGGCGGTGCGGGTTTCACCCAGCAGGTCGAGATCATTGTTGCTGGCCGCGCCATCGGTGCCGACCGCCACATTGACACCGGCCTGCCACAAGCGCTCCACCGGGCAGAAGCCGCTGGCCAGTTTCAGGTTCGATTCCGGGCAATGAATCACACTGCTGTTGCTTTCTACCAGCAACGCCAGGTCTTCATCGCTGATTTGCGTCATGTGAACGGCCTGGAAGCGCGGTCCGAGCAAGCCCAGACGTCCCAGGCGGGCCAGTGGCCGCTCGCCGCGTTGCTCGACCGATTGTTGGACTTCGAAGGCTGTTTCATGGACGTGCATGTGAATCGCTGCGTCCAGTTCCTCGGCAATCACCCGGATTTTTTCGAGGTTTTCGTCACCGACGGTGTAGGGTGCATGAGGGCCGAAGGTGATTTTGATACGTGGGTGATGCTTGAGGTCGCTGAACAGTTCGACGCCCTGACGGATGGCCTCATCGGCATTGCTGGCGCCGGGAATCGGGAAATCGAGGATCGGGATGGCAATTTGCGCGCGAATACCGCTGTTGTGCACGCGTTCGCTGGCCACTTTCGGGAAAAAGTACATGTCCGAGAAGCAGGTGATACCCCCTTTGATCTGCTCGGCAATGGCCAGGTCAGTGCCGTCGTGCACGAAGGCCTCATCGACCCATTTGGCCTCGGCTGGCCAGATGTGCTGTTCAAGCCAGGTCATCAGCGGCAAATCATCGGCCAGGCCACGGAACAGCGTCATTGCCGCATGCCCGTGGGCATTGATCAGGCCCGGGCTGAGCAGCATGCCCGGCAGCTCGTGGACTTCAGTGGCCTTGAGCTTCAGGGCCTCACTGCGCGGGCCGATGAATGCAATGCGTCCGTCGCGGATGCCCAGGCCGTGCTCTTTGAGGACTACGCCAGCGGGTTCGACGGGGACTAACCAGGTCGGCAGCAAGAGTAAGTCAAGCGCGGCGGCAGGATTCGGCATCGAGGGTTCGGTCCAGTGCTTTTATGAAAGATGGCGAAGTATACCCGAGCGTCTTCGCGGGGGGATCGCTATAATCGGCGGCTTTTGTTCTTGAGTGCGGGGTGAGGGATGCGCAATCGACTGTTGGCTGCGGAGAAGGTGAAGGCCATCGATTGGCGGGACGGCGCCCTGTATCTGCTGGATCAGCGCATTCTGCCATTCGAGGAAACCTGGATCGCCTATACCAGCGCAGCGGGTGTGGCTGAGGCTATTCGCTCGATGGTGGTGCGTGGTGCACCGGCAATCGGCATCAGCGCAGCCTATGGCGTGGTGCTGGCGGCGCGTGCCCGGTTTACCGAGGGCGGTGACTGGCAGGCGGCACTGGAAGAAGACTTTGCCTTGCTCGCGGATTCACGACCGACCGCCGTCAACCTGTTCTGGGCGCTGGGTCGCATGCGCGAGCGTCTGGAGCGGCTCAAGGATCATGCCGATCCATTGGCAGCCCTTGAAGCAGAGGCCTTGGCGATCCACGAAAGTGATCGCGAAGCCAACCTGACCATGGCGCAGCTCGGCGTAGACCTGATCCGTAAGCATCAGGGCAATGCCCAGGCGATTTTGACCCACTGCAATACCGGTGCGCTCGCCACCGGCGGCTTCGGCACTGCGCTGGGGGTGATTCGCGGTGCGTTTCTGGAGGGCATGGTCGAACGGGTTTACGCCGACGAAACCCGGCCCTGGCTGCAAGGCTCGCGGTTGACCGCCTGGGAGCTGGCCAACGAAGGCATTCCGGTCGCCCTGAACGCCGACTCGGCCGCCGCGCATATCATGAAAACCAAGGGCGTGACCTGGGTGATTGTCGGTGCTGACCGAATTACCGCCAACGGTGACGTGGCGAACAAGATCGGCACCTACCAGCTGGCGGTCAACGCCATGCACCACGGTGTGCGCTTCATGGTGGTAGCGCCGAGTTCGACCATCGACATGAATCTGGCCAGTGGTGGCGACATTCCGATCGAGGAGCGCGATGGTTGTGAATTGCTGGATGTCGGTGGCAAGCGGGTGGGGGCTGATGTCGATGCGTTTAACCCGGTGTTCGACGTTACGCCGGCTGACCTGATCGACGTCATCGTCACTGAAAAGGGTATCGTCGAACGGCCGGATACCGCGAAGATGGCGCAGTTGATGTGCCGCAAGCGGTTGCATTGAATCGATTGGCGATCCGGCGAAGTCCCCCTGTAGGATTGTGGTCGGCTCGATAAAAGATCAATGATTGCCTGCTGATCGTAGCTCTAAGCCTCTCTCGTTGCCTTTGCGCCTGTCACTGGTCAACTAACTATGCCTCCATGCGCATCTGGGGGATAGGTGCGTGACGGCTCTTGTGATAACATCCGGCGGTTTCCAGGGTAGCCCGATGTGGCTGCCTTTACTGCGCAGATCCATAGCATAACTCGTTGATTTGTCGTAAGTCGGTGCTGGCACTCAGCCTGCAGCGGCGAGCTTCGTTCGTCCCATATGGATGTGACGAAGTTTCACCAGAAAAAGGAATCAGGCTTCTCATGGGCGAACTGGCCAAAGAAATCCTCCCGGTCAATATCGAAGACGAGCTGAAGCAGTCCTACCTCGACTACGCGATGAGCGTAATTGTCGGGCGGGCACTGCCTGATGCGCGCGATGGCTTGAAGCCCGTGCATCGGCGTGTGCTGTTCGCGATGAGCGAGCTGGGTAATGACTTCAACAAGCCGTACAAGAAATCTGCCCGTGTTGTCGGTGACGTGATCGGTAAGTATCACCCGCACGGTGATACCGCGGTGTACGACACCATCGTTCGGATGGCGCAGCCATTCTCGCTGCGCTACCTGCTGGTGGACGGCCAGGGCAACTTCGGTTCGGTCGACGGCGACAACGCCGCGGC
>CAYNGZ010000308.1:0-6435 GCA_964396695.1 uncultured Pseudomonas sp. | reverse complement strand
GACCACGCTCAACGTCGTCACGCTTGGTACCACGCAGCAGAACGCCGCAGTTCTCGCCAGCACGACCTTCGTCGAGCAGCTTGCGGAACATCTCAACACCGGTGCAGGTGGTGGTGGTGGTGTCACGCAGACCAACGATTTCCAGCGCATCTTGAACGCGAACGATACCGCGCTCGATACGACCAGTCACAACAGTACCGCGACCGGAGATCGAGAATACGTCTTCGATTGGCATCAGGAACGGCTTGTCGATAGCACGCTCTGGCTCTGGGATGTAGGTATCCAGAGTTTCTACCAGCTTCTTAACAGCGGTAGTGCCCATTTCGTTGTCGTCTTTGCCTTCCAGCGCCATACGAGCGGAACCGATGATGATTGGAGTGTCATCACCTGGGAAGTCGTAAGTGCTCAGCAGATCGCGCACTTCCATCTCAACCAGTTCCAGCAGCTCAGCGTCATCTACCAGGTCAGCCTTGTTCAGGAAAACCACGATGTACGGAACACCTACCTGACGGGACAGCAGGATGTGCTCACGAGTTTGCGGCATCGGACCATCAGCGGCCGAGCAAACCAGGATCGCGCCGTCCATCTGGGCAGCACCGGTGATCATGTTCTTCACGTAGTCAGCGTGACCTGGGCAGTCAACGTGAGCGTAGTGACGAATGTTCGAGTTGTACTCGACGTGCGCGGTGTTGATAGTGATACCACGAGCCTTCTCTTCTGGCGCGCTGTCGATCTTGTCGAATTCAACGATTGCGGAACCGAAAACTTCGGAGCAAACGCGAGTCAGAGCAGCAGTCAGAGTGGTTTTACCGTGGTCAACGTGACCGATGGTGCCAACGTTGACGTGCGGTAGGGAACGATCAAATTTTTCTTTAGCCACGACAATTAACTCCTTGCCTAAAGGGCTGAATCAGCCTTGTTTTTTGGTAACAGTTTCGACGATGTGCGACGGAGCTGTATTGTATTTTTTGAATTCCATAGAGTAGCTTGCGCGACCCTGGGACATGGAACGAACGTCGGTCGCATAACCGAACATTTCGCCCAGCGGAACTTCGGCACGAATTACCTTGCCGGAAACCGTGTCTTCCATACCCAAGATCATGCCGCGACGACGGTTTAGGTCGCCCATCACGTCACCCATATAGTCTTCAGGCGTAACAACCTCTACCGCCATGATTGGCTCAAGCAACTCACCACCGCCCTTCTGGGCCAGTTGCTTGGTCGCCATGGAAGCAGCCACCTTAAACGCCATCTCGTTGGAGTCGACGTCGTGGTAAGAACCATCGAACACGGTAGCCTTCAGGCCGATCAGCGGATAGCCGGCAACAACACCGTTCTTCATCTGCTCTTCGATACCCTTCTGGATAGCCGGGATGTATTCCTTAGGAACCACACCACCAACCACTTCGTTCAGGAATTGCAGACCTTCCTGACCTTCGTCGGCAGGCGCAAAACGGATCCAGCAATGGCCGAACTGACCACGACCGCCGGACTGACGAACGAACTTGCCTTCGATTTCACAGTTCTTCGTGATGCGCTCACGATAGGAAACCTGAGGCTTACCGATGTTGGCTTCGACGTTGAACTCACGGCGCATCCGGTCAACCAGGATGTCCAGGTGCAGCTCACCCATGCCCGAGATGATCGTTTGACCAGTCTCTTCATCGGTTTTAACGCGGAAAGACGGGTCTTCCTGAGCAAGCTTGCCCAGAGCGATACCCATTTTTTCCTGGTCATCCTTGGTCTTAGGCTCTACGGCAACCGAAATAACCGGCTCCGGGAAGTCCATACGAACCAGAATGATCGGCTGATCAGCGTTGCACAAGGTTTCACCAGTGGTGACGTCCTTCATGCCGATCAAGGCCGCGATGTCGCCAGCGCGCACTTCCTTGATTTCTTCACGGGCGTTTGCGTGCATTTGCACCATACGACCCACGCGCTCTTTCTTGCCTTTAACCGAGTTGATCACGCCGTCGCCGGAGTTCAACACGCCCGAGTAAACGCGGACGAAGGTCAAGGTACCCACGAATGGATCGGTAGCGATCTTGAACGCCAGAGCCGCGAACGGCTCGTCGTCGCTCGCATGACGTTCCATTTCCTCTTCCTCGTTATCCGGGTTGGAACCCTTGATAGCAGGAATGTCGGTTGGAGCAGGCAGGAAGTCGATAACGGCGTCGAGAACCAGGGGAACACCCTTGTTCTTGAAGGAAGAACCGCAAACAGCCAGAACGATCTCACCAGCAATAGTACGCTGACGCAGAGCGGCCTTGATTTCCGCGATGGAAAGCTCTTCCCCTTCGAGGTACTTGTTCATCAGCTCTTCGCTGGCTTCGGCCGCAGCCTCGACCATGTTGCTGCGCCACTCTTCGGCCTGTTCCAGCAGTTCGGCAGGGATTTCCTTGCGAACAGGAACCATGCCCTTGTCGGAGTCATTCCAGTAGACAGCTTGCATGTTGATCAGGTCGATCTGGCCCTGGAAGTTGTCTTCCGAACCGATAGCCAGCTGAATCGGCACCGGAGTGTGACCCAGACGCTGTTTGATCTGACCGATCACGCGCAGGAAGTTGGCGCCAGCACGGTCCATCTTGTTTACATAAACAAGACGTGGAACGCCGTATTTGTTGGCCTGACGCCATACGGTTTCCGACTGAGGCTCAACACCCGAAGTACCGCAGAACACAACGACAGCGCCGTCGAGTACACGCAGGGAACGCTCAACTTCAATGGTGAAGTCTACGTGGCCCGGGGTATCGATTACGTTGAAGCGATGCTCGTGTGGGTACTGCTTCTCGGAACCTTTCCAGAAGGCGGTAATAGCAGCAGAAGTAATGGTAATACCACGCTCCTGCTCCTGCACCATCCAGTCCGTGGTCGCGGCGCCGTCATGCACCTCGCCCATTTTGTGACTTTTGCCAGTGTAAAAAAGGACGCGCTCGGTGGTGGTGGTTTTACCAGCATCCACGTGAGCGACGATACCGATGTTACGGTAGCGGCTAATCGGAGTAGTACGAGCCATAAAGCCCTCGCAAAATTAGTGAAGCTAAAATTAGAAGCGGTAGTGCGAGAAAGCCTTGTTGGCTTCAGCCATACGGTGCACGTCTTCACGCTTCTTAACAGCAGCACCTTTACCTTCAGCAGCGTCCAACAGTTCGCCAGCCAAACGCAGAGCCATAGACTTCTCGCCACGCTTACGGGCGAAGTCTACCAACCAGCGCATTGCCAGAGCGTTACGACGGGACGGACGAACTTCAACCGGAACCTGGTAAGTAGCACCGCCTACACGGCGCGACTTTACTTCGACCAGCGGAGCGATGGCGTCGAGAGCTTTCTCGAAGATTTCCAGGGGGTCGCTGTTCTTGCGTTCTTTAACCTTTTCCAGCGCGCCATAAACGATACGTTCAGCAACGGCTTTCTTGCCGCTTTCCATCACGTGGTTCATGAACTTGGCCAGGATTTGGCTTCCGTATTTTGGATCGTCAAGCACTTCGCGCTTGGCTGCTACGCGTCTTCTTGGCATGGATAAGCCCTCAAACGGTCTTCAGGTTCGCTCGGAATCGGTGCCCTTTCGGGACGCCTCCGACCTTACTCTTATCGACTCAGAAAAATAAAAATCAGTTTTTGCAGCAAGCGGCCATTACTTCGGACGCTTGGTACCATACTTCGAACGACCCTGGTTACGACCTTTAACACCGGAAGTATCCAAAGAACCGCGCACGGTGTGGTAACGAACACCTGGCAAGTCTTTTACACGACCGCCGCGGATCAGTACCACGCTGTGCTCTTGCAGGTTGTGGCCTTCACCGCCGATGTACGAGGAAACCTCGAAACCGTTGGTAAGACGCACACGGCATACTTTACGCAGTGCCGAGTTAGGTTTTTTCGGCGTGGTGGTATACACACGGGTGCATACGCCACGACGTTGCGGGCAGTTCTGCAGCGCAGGCACGTCGGATTTCTCGACGATACGCTTACGCGGCTGACGTACCAGCTGGTTGATAGTTGCCATCTACTAGCTCCACTGTTGTCTTGCGACGCTATTGTCTTGCAAGAAAAGCAAAATGGCAGGAACGAACTCCCGCCAAATTTAGGGGTACAAGAGTCTAAAGAGGATCTTGTCCCCAGTCAAGGCACGGCCCCGGCCTCCCCGCCCATCAAGCCTCGACAAATTGTCTCGATTCGATGAACGGGAGCGCCAGGGCCCCACACTTATTTATCGCAGAACTCAGTTACCGCTCGAGTT
This sequence comes from uncultured Pseudomonas sp., assembly GCA_964396695.1. GTDB lineage: Bacteria > Pseudomonadota > Gammaproteobacteria > Pseudomonadales > Pseudomonadaceae > Aquipseudomonas. The sequence continues at coordinate 2,195 of CAYNGZ010000308.1, read as the reverse complement.
CAGCGCTTCGGTCAGCGCAGCTTCCACTTCACTGGCGCTTACGCGCAACGGTTTGTCAGCATCACGACGACGTTTGCGTTCGCTGTGATATGCCAGACCGGTACCGGCCGGGATCAGACGACCCACGACCACGTTTTCTTTCAGGCCGCGCAGGTAATCGCGCTTGCCGGTTACCGCCGCTTCGGTCAGTACGCGGGTGGTCTCCTGGAAAGAGGCCGCCGAGATGAACGATTCGGTGGACAACGACGCCTTGGTGATACCGAGCAGAACGCGAGTGAACTTGGCGACAAACTTGTCTTCCGTGTTCAGACGCTCGTTCTCTACCAGCACGTGAGTCAGTTCCATCTGGTCGCCCTTGATGAAGCTGGAGTCGCCGGACTCGGAAATCTCAACTTTACGCAGCATCTGACGCAGGATGGTCTCGATGTGCTTATCGTTGATCTTCACGCCTTGCAGACGGTAAACATCCTGGATCTCGTTAACAATGTACTTGGCCAGCGCACTCACACCCAGCAGACGCAGGATGTCGTGTGGATCGCTTGGGCCGTCGGAGATAACTTCGCCGCGGTTTACCTGTTCGCCTTCGAAGACGTTCAGGTGGCGCCACTTCGGAATCAGCTCTTCATACGGATCGCTACCGTCGTTCGGGGTGATAACCAGACGGCGCTTGCCTTTGGTCTCTTTACCGAACGCGATGGTGCCGCTGACTTCAGCCAGAATCGAAGCTTCTTTCGGACGACGAGCCTCGAACAAGTCGGCAACACGCGGCAGACCACCGGTGATGTCGCGGGTTTTCGAAGTTTCCTGCGGGATACGAGCGATAACATCACCGATCGCGATCCGCGCACCGTCCGCCACACCGACCAGAGCGTTGGCAGGCAGGAAGTACTGAGCAATTACGTCAGTCCCCGGCAGCAAGAGGTCCTTGCCGTTGTCATCGACCATCTTCACGGCAGGACGGATGTCCTTGCCAGCAGCTGGACGATCTTTAGGATCAAGCACTTCAATGTTGGTCATACCGGTCAATTCGTCTGTCTGACGCTTGATCGTGATGCCTTCTTCCATGCCCACGTAGGTCACGGTACCTTTCATTTCAGTAACGATCGGGTGAGTGTGCGGATCCCACTTGGCCACGATTGCGCCAGCGTCGACCTTGTCACCTTCTTTAACCGAAATCACAGCACCGTACGGCAGCTTGTAACGCTCGCGCTCACGACCGAAGTCGTCAGCGATTGCCAGCTCACCGGAACGGGATACGGCGACCAGGTGACCATCGACTCGCTCAACGTGCTTCAGGTTGTGCAGGCGGACAGTACCGCCATTCTTGACCTGAACGCTGTCAGCTGCGGAGGTCCGGCTTGCCGCACCACCAATGTGGAACGTACGCATCGTCAGCTGGGTACCCGGCTCACCGATGGACTGGGCAGCGATAACGCCGACCGATTCACCGATGTTCACCTGGTGGCCACGAGCCAGATCGCGGCCGTAGCACTTGGCGCAGATGCCGTAGCGGGTTTCGCAGCTGATCGGCGAACGCACGATCACTTCGTCGATGCTGTTCAGCTCGATGAACTCGACCCACTTCTCGTCTACCAGAGTGCCGGCAGGAACGATAACTTCCTCGGTACCTGGCTTGAATACGTCACGGGCGATAACACGACCCAATACGCGCTCACCCAACGGCTCTACAACGTCACCGCCTTCAATGTGCGGAGTCATCAGCAGACCGTGTTCGGTGCCGCAATCGATCTCGGTTACAACCAGATCCTGCGCCACGTCTACCAGACGACGCGTCAGGTAACCGGAGTTCGCAGTTTTCAACGCGGTATCCGCCAGACCTTTACGAGCACCGTGAGTGGAGATGAAGTACTGAAGTACGCTCAAACCTTCACGGAAGTTCGCGGTAATCGGCGTTTCGATGATGGAACCGTCCGGCTTGGCCATCAGACCACGCATACCGGCCAACTGACGGATCTGCGCAGCAGAACCCCGTGCGCCCGAGTCGGCCATCATGTACATCGAGTTGAACGATTCCTGCTCGACTTCGTCGCCGTGACGGTCGATGACCTTCTCTTTCGAGAGGTTAGCCATCATCGCCTTGGAGACTTCGTCGTTCGCCTTGGACCAAAGATCGATCACTTTGTTGTACTTCTCGCCCTGGGTTACCAGGCCGGAGGCGTACTGACTTTCGATCT
>CAYNGZ010000307.1:0-6442 GCA_964396695.1 uncultured Pseudomonas sp. | reverse complement strand
TCGATAAAGAAGCGGGACAGTCTCATTCGGGTTCTCTGTAAAAAGTCGGATGTCGCTCGGCGCGGGGGTTACTTAGTAGCTGTCAGCCCGGATCACGGAACCCCGGATGGAAGTCCTTCGGCACCGCCACGCTGACCTTGTTGCGGGTGGCGATATCGATCCCTTCGCTGGCAACGGTGGCGAGGAAGTCGATCTGCTCGGGGGTGATCACATACGGTGGCAGGAAATACACCACGCTGCCCAATGGCCGCAACAGCGCGCCACGCTCCAGCGCATGCTGGAACACCTTCAGTCCACGGCGTTCCTGCCAGGGGTAGGCAGTCTTGCTCGCTTTGTCCTGAACCATTTCAATGGCCAGTACCATGCCGGTCTGACGCACTTCTGAAACATGCGGATGGTCAACCAGGTGCGCGGTCGAACTGGCCATGCGCTGGGCGAGAGCCTTGTTGTTCTCGATGACGTTGTCTTCTTCGAAGATATCCAGCGTCGCCAGGGCCGCCGCACAGGCCAGCGGGTTGCCGGTGTAGCTGTGGGAATGCAGGAAGGCGCGCAGGGTTGGATAGTCGTCGTAGAAGGCGCTGTAGACTTCGTCCGTGGTGACGCACGCGGCCAGCGGCAGATAACCGCCGGTCAAGGCCTTGGACAGGCACAGGAAGTCCGGGCGGATGCCCGCCTGTTCGCAGGCGAACATCGTCCCGGTGCGACCGAAGCCGACGGCGATTTCGTCGTGAATCAGGTGCACGCCGTAACGGTCACAGGCTTCGCGCAGCAGTTTCAAATACACCGGGTGGTACATGCGCATGCCGCCAGCGCCCTGGATCAGCGGCTCGACGATGACCGCCGCCACGGTTTCGTGGTTTTCGGCCAGCGTCTGTTCCATCGCCGCGAACATAACGCGCGAGTGTTCTTCCCAGCTCATGCCTTCGGGGCGCAAGTAGCAGTCCGGGCTCGGCACCTTGGGGGTGTCAGGCGACAGCGCTTTATAGGTTTGGGGGAACAGGGGCAAGTCGCCGACCGACATGGCCGCCACGGTTTGGCCGTGGTAGCTGTTGGTAAGGGTGACGAAGCGCTTCTTGTTCGGCTGGCCGCGGTTGAGCCAGTAGTGAAAGCTCATTTTCAGCGCCACTTCGATGCAGGACGAACCGTTGTCGGCGTAGAAGCACCGGTTCAGACCTTCCGGCGTCATCTTCACCAGCCGTTCGGACAACTCGATCACCGGCTGATGGCTGAAGCCGGCGAGAATCACGTGTTCCAGTTGATCGACCTGGTCTTTGATTCGCTGATTGATCCGCGGGTTGGCATGGCCGAACACGTTGACCCACCAGGAGCTGACCGCGTCGAGGTAGCGTTTGCCTTCGAAGTCTTCGAGCCATACGCCTTCGCCGCGCTTGATCGGGATCAGCGGCAGTTGTTCGTGGTCTTTCATCTGGGTGCAGGGATGCCACAGAACCGCGAGATCGCGCTGCATCCACTGATTGTTCAAGCCCATTCTCACTCTCCTCGAGGCAGTCCGTGACAGGCGCGGACATACAATCGCGCAAGCCTATGCAATGCCAGGCAAGCGGACAACCTATTGTGGCGTTTGCACATGGAAACAGAGGTGCGCTACGTGGGTGTATTGACGTGCGCATACTCTGGCAGGACACGGTAATACTTCTTACGATTTCGTCGCACACAGGGGGGTTAATTTTTCCTTAACCCGCCTCTCTCAGACTCTTGATCGTATTTTTCGATATTTCAAAGCGAAATTTTCGGCTTTAAATCGATAGATAACTCGATAGTCTTGGTCGCAGTTCTTACAGGATTTGGGCAATGCAGCTACGTAACTCTTCCTCCCGCTACGGCGGGCTCAGCATCTTTCTGCACTGGGGCGTGGCACTGGCAGTCTTCGGTCTGTTTGCTCTGGGCTTGTGGATGGTCGGCCTCGACTACTACAGCAGCTGGCGCAAAGAAGCGCCGGACCTGCACAAAAGCATCGGCCTGACAGTGTTCGCGATCATGTTGCTGCGGGTGGTGTGGCGCTTTATCAGCCCGCCACCGCCAGTCTTGACCAGCTACAGCCGCATGACCCGTCTCGGCGCCAAGCTTGGCCATGGATTCCTGTATGTCGGCCTGTTCGCTGTGATGATTGCCGGTTACCTGATTTCCACCGCAGACGGTGTCGGGATTCCGGTGTTTGGTCTGTTTGAAATTCCTGCGCTGATTTCCGGTCTACCGGACCAGGCAGACATAGCCGGTGCGATTCATCTGTATCTGGCCTGGGCGTTGGTAATTTTTTCCGGCCTCCATGCGTTGGCAGCACTGAAGCACCACTTTATCGACCGTGATGCGACCCTGACGCGAATGCTGGGACGCAAAGCCTGATGTTCAACCTCGACTCCAAGGAATAGAAAGCATGTTGAAAAAGACTCTCGCCGCTCTGGCAATCGGTACTGCGCTGTTGTCCGCCGGGCAAGCGATGGCCGCGCAATACACCATCGACAAGGAAGGCAATCACGCCTTTGTCAACTTCAAGATCAGCCACCTGGGCTACAGCTTCATCCACGGTACTTTCAAGGACTGGGACGGCAAGTTCAACTTCGACGCCAAGGCTCCAGAAGCCAGCAAGATCGACGTTGTCCTGAAAACCGCCAGCGTTGATACCAACCACGCTGAACGTGACAAGCACATCCGTACTCCGGACTTCCTGGACGCCGCGAAATTCCCTGAAGCCAAGTTCGTGTCCACCAGTGTCAAATCCACTGGCGAAAAAACCGCTGACGTGACCGGCGACCTGACCCTGCACGGTGTGACCAAGCCTGTCGTGATCAAGGCAACCTTCAACGGCGAAGGCAAGGATCCATGGGGCGGCTACCGTGCCGGCTTCAACGGTACTACCACGCTGCAGCTGAGCGAGTTCGGTATCAAAGGCCCAGGTCCTGCTTCCCAGACTCTGGACCTGGACATCTCGTTTGAAGGTGTTCAAGCGAAATAATCTTCGCTGCTGACACAAAAACGCCCCTGATCTCGCGATCAGGGGCGTTTTTTATACGTTCAACCGTAGGAGCTGCCGCAGGCTGCGATCCTTTAAGGTCAAAAGATCGCAGGCTTCGCCAGCTCTTATGGAACAAAAAATAACTTATTGATTTATATATTATTTTTAAGGGCTGGCTTGCCAGCCCTGGCCCATGTTCCTTACGCGACAGCGCGGCCTCGAAGAGGGGGCGGACCCTCCTACGGCTACTAACAAAAACGCCCCTGATCAGGGGCGTTTTTGTTTGTGGGAGAAATCAGCGGTTGCGCGTCAGCAACGCCGGTTTCTCGCCGCGTGGGCGGCTTGGCAGTTGATCGAGCTGCTCAGGCGTCGGGAAGCGATCAGCCTTGGACTCCTTGTGCATGATCTTCGGCTGGGTGGTACGCGGGTTTTGCACCGCGGGCTCCTGACGCGAGTGGTCGTCACGGGCCGGGCGACGGTTGCGCGACTCTTCGCGGCGAGCCTGGCCGTCACGTGGGGCGCCGCTGCGTGGACCGCTGCGTTTGGCGGGCGGGGTGCCAGTGCTTGCGCCGCTGCCGTGACGCGGACCATTCTGGCGGCCTTGCGACTGGCCGGTGCGAGCACCTGCGCCCGCGCCTTGTGCCGGAGCACCTGGACGGCGGCCGCGACCCTGAGGCGCCTTTTGCTGCGGAACGTAGTCGACGCGGTTACCGAAGTTATCGATATCGTCGTCCAGGAACTCGTCCGGTGCACGGTCAGCGGCGGCGCGAGGGGCCGGACGCTGCTGTTCGCGGGCCGGAGTACCCTCACGAGGTTTTTGCGCCGAGCGTTCGCCACGGTGGGCAGCCGGTTTTTCCTTGCCGCCCTTGTCCTTGCCCTTGTCCTTGCGACCGCCACCGCTGCCGTTCGGGCCGTCGCCGCGCGGGCCACGTGGGTGGCGCGGGTTACGCACATCCGGACGCTCGCGAACTTCCGGCTTCTCGGCTTCGACGCTGCTGGCATCAAAACCCATCAGGTCGCCATCGGCGATTTTCTGCTTGGTCATGCGTTTGATGCTTCTCAGCAGTTTTTCTTCGTCCGGGGCAACCAGCGAGATGGCCTCGCCCGAACGACCGGCACGGCCAGTACGGCCGATACGGTGCACGTAGTCTTCGTCGACGTTTGGCAGTTCGAAGTTGACCACGTGTGGCAACTGGTCGATATCCAGGCCACGAGCGGCGATATCGGTGGCTACCAGGATGCGCACGTCACCGGCCTTGAAGTCGGCCAGGGCTTTGGTGCGGGCGTTCTGGCTCTTGTTGCCGTGGATCGCGACGGCGCTCAGGCCGTGTTTGTCCAGGTACTCGGCCAGACGGTTGGCGCCGTGCTTGGTGCGGGTGAAGACCAGCACCTGTTCCCAGGCGCCAGCGGTAATCAGGTGCGCCAGCAGCGAACGCTTGTGGCTGGCGGCCAGACGGAACACCCGTTGCTCGATGCGCTCGACCGTGGTGTTCGGTGGCGTGACTTCGATGCGTTCCGGGTTGTGCAGCAACTTGCCGGCAAGGTCGGTGATGTCCTTGGAGAAGGTTGCCGAGAACAACAGGTTCTGACGTTTGGCCGGCAGGCGGGCGAGGACCTTTTTCACGTCATGGACGAAGCCCATGTCGAGCATCCGGTCAGCTTCGTCCAGTACCAGGATTTCCACGTGAGACAGATCGACGCTGCCTTGGCCGGCCAGGTCGAGCAAGCGACCCGGGCAGGCCACCAGCACGTCGACACCACGGGCCATGGCCTGAACCTGCGGGTTCATGCCAACGCCACCGAAAATGCAGGCACTGACGAACTTCAGGTCGCGGGCGTAGAGCTTGAAGCTGTCGTGCACCTGGGCAGCCAGTTCGCGGGTCGGGGTCAGGACCAGGACGCGCGGCTGGCGCGGGCCGTGACGCTGGGACTTGTCCGGGTGACCGTTGGGGAACAGACGCTCCAGAATCGGCAGGGCGAAGCCGCCGGTTTTGCCAGTACCTGTCTGTGCCGCAACCATCAGGTCGCGACCTTGCAACACGGCGGGAATGGCCCGCTGTTGCACCGGAGTAGGCTGGGTGTAGCCGGCGGCTTCGATAGCGCCGACCAAAGCCTCGGAGAGACCGAGGGAAGCAAAGGACATGAGTAATCCTGTTTTAGTTAGGGCTTGGCCCAATGGGATAGTCTTGCCTGGCGCGAATGGCGTTTAAGAGAAGCGCAATCGCGTCCGGTCCTGCTGGGCCTTGAAGGCTCATCTTCGAGTGCTCGCGCGGGCTGAAAAGCTGCGCTGTAACGGTGTCGAGATGCCTTGAACAAGATCGAGCGTCCGGGCGTGAGCCTGGCGGGAAGGCCGGAGTATAACAGAGCAATCACGGAGCGCTGCTTTCCTGCTGCTCAACGGTTTTCCCGTTGCGGGCTTGCGGCGCGACCGACGGGGCGGCATCTACCGGGCCGGCGCCATAGCGCGCACTCAGCCGGGCATAGGCCGGCTCGCGCTTGAAGCGCTTGAGCTCGGCCCCGAAACGCTGCACCAGCAGGTCCATGCCGGCATTGCGGCGTACGGCCAGAAACTGGCTTTGATGGCTGATGACCGTCGGGCTTTCGCTGATCCGATCGCGCAATTTCAAGGTGTCGAGCAGGGTCTGGCCCACCCGGCGGTCGGTGATCAGCAGGTCGATGCGCCCACGTGCAAGCTTGCCGAAGTTGGCTTCATGGGTGGGCGCAGGCTCGCGGGTGAACAGGGTCGACTCCCTGAAATCCTGGCTGTACAGGTAGCCGGGCGAGGTGCCGATGGTCAGGCCGCGCAGGTCTTCAAGGGTGCGGAAGGGGTGAGGGCGATCATTGGCATAGAACATCACAAACTCGACTTCCGACAGCGGTTCGCTGGGATAGAGCAGGGTGGCGTCGCGTTCATTGCTGTGGAAAATATCCAGCGCGCCGTCGGCCAACCCTTGATCCAGCATGGCCAGGCAGCGTTTCCAGGGCAGGAACTGCCACTGCACCTCAATCCCCAAACGCTGGAAGACGATCGCCGTGGTTTCGTAATCCAGCCCAAGGGTCTGGCCGTTTTCCTCGTAGACGTAGGGCGCCCAGGGCTCGGTGACAATGCGCAGCTTCTCGCCCCGAGCAGTGAAGCTCAGGCAAGCGAAAAGTACGGCTGTCAGCAACTGGGCAATGACGGGCATCGCTGGAGAGTACGACGAGAGCCGGTGAAATAGCTAGAGGCGCTCTAGGGCGCGTTCTCTATTGGTTTTCGCGGTGTGGAAAGTAATAGAGAACGCCCCCCCTGGCCCGAGGCTTAGTCGCCCTTTGTTTGCACCAGATGCAAGTAGATGGCCTTGCGGCGATCGCCCAGCACCAGACGAATCATCGGGTTATTGAACCAGTGTTCGAGGTGAACGGTTTACAAGGGGCCATAGAGGCTACGCTCAACGTGTTCACGAGGCTTTGAGCACCAGGACGACATAT
>CAYNGZ010000306.1:0-6453 GCA_964396695.1 uncultured Pseudomonas sp. | reverse complement strand
ACCAGCTGAAAGCAGGTTGAGGGCTTCCCCTCAACCATAGAATCTCCCACATTGGACATGTGTTGTGCCGCGATTGTGTGTACACATCCGGACCCTGTGGGAGCGAGCTTGCTCGCGATGGCGTCAGAACGGTCGAATACTGCGCTTCGAAGCAATGTGAATCAGGCGTTTTCAGCTTACCTTGTAGGATCCTGCCACAGCTTGGCAGTTGGTGATCCGGGGCTCGGCACGTATGATCCTTCACAAACTTCCGCAGATTAGAAGCCTATGTCCCTGATAGTTCTACTGCTTCTGCCTTTTATCGGCAGCTGTCTGGCGGCCCTGCTGCCGCACAACGCGCGTAACACTGAATCGATTCTGGCTGGCCTGGTCGCCCTGATCGGCACCGTACAGGTGGCTTTGCTGTATCCGCAAATCGCCCATGGCGGCGTCATTCGCGAAGAGTTCCTCTGGCTCCCGAGCCTGGGCTTGAATTTCGTCCTGCGCATGGACGGTTTCGCCTGGCTGTTCTCGATGCTGGTGCTGGGCATCGGCACGCTGGTGTCGCTGTACGCGCGGTATTACATGTCACCGAACGACCCGGTGCCGCGTTTTTTTGCGTTTTTCCTCGCATTCATGGGCGCCATGCTCGGGCTGGTGATCTCCGGCAACCTGATTCAGATGGTGTTTTTCTGGGAGCTGACCAGCCTCTTCTCGTTCCTGCTGATCGGCTATTGGCACCACCGCGCCGACGCCCGCCGTGGCGCCTACATGGCACTGATGGTGACCGGCGCCGGCGGTTTATGCCTGCTGGCGGGGGTGATGCTGCTCGGCCATGTCGTGGGCAGCTATGACCTGGACAAGGTCCTGGCCGCCGGCGATCTGATTCGCGCCCATGCGCTCTACCCCATCCTGCTGCCGCTGATCCTGATCGGCGCGTTGAGCAAAAGCGCCCAATTCCCCTTTCATTTCTGGCTTCCCCACGCCATGGCCGCGCCAACGCCGGTCTCGGCGTATCTGCACTCGGCGACCATGGTCAAGGCCGGGGTGTTTCTGCTGGCGCGGCTCTGGCCGTCGCTGTCCGGCAGCGAAGAATGGTTCTATATCGTCAGCGGGGCCGGCGCGTGTACGCTGTTGCTCGGCGCTTACTGCGCAATGTTTCAGAACGACCTCAAGGGCCTGCTGGCCTACTCGACCATCAGCCATCTGGGCCTGATCACCCTGCTGTTGGGCCTCAACAGCCCGCTGGCCGCCGTCGCGGCGGTGTTCCACATTCTCAACCACGCCACGTTCAAGGCCTCGCTGTTCATGGCCGCCGGGATCATCGACCACGAAAGTGGCACCCGCGACATTCGCAAGCTCAACGGCCTGATCAAACTGATCCCGTTCACCGCCACCCTGGCGATGGTCGCCAGCGCCTCGATGGCCGGCGTACCGCTGCTCAACGGCTTCCTCTCGAAAGAGATGTTCTTCGCCGAAACCGTGTTCATCAATGCCTCGGCCTGGATCGAGACCACCCTGCCGATCGTCGCGACCATCGCTGGCACCTTCAGCGTCGCCTACTCGCTGCGCTTCACCGTTGATGTGTTCTTCGGCCCAACCGCCACCGACCTGCCGCACACCCCGCACGAGCCGCCGCGCTGGATGCGTGCGCCGGTGGAGTTGCTGGTGTTCACCTGCCTGGTGGTGGGGATGTTTCCGGCTCAGGTGGTCGGCCCATTGCTCGCCGCGGCTGCCCTGCCAGTGGTTGGCGGAACCTTGCCCGAATACAGCCTGGCGATCTGGCACGGCTGGAACGCGCCGATGATCATGAGCCTGATCGCCATGTCCGGCGGCATCGTGGTGTACCTGCTGCTGCGTAACCCGCTCAAACGCGGACGGTTCAACCACCCTCCACTCATTGACCGTCTCAACGGCAAGCGCCTGTTCGAACGCAGCCTGGTGGTGATGATGCGTCTGGCCCGGCGCCTTGAGCGGCAGATCAGCACCAGACGCCTGCAAACCCAACTGTTCCTGCTGGTGCTGGTGGCGGTGTTGGCCGGTCTGATTCCGATGCTCCACAGCGGCCTGAGCTGGGGCGACCGGCCGAAGATCTCGGGCTCGATCGTCTTTGTCATTCTCTGGCTACTGGCGATTGCCTGTGCGCTGGGCGCCGCCTGGCAAGCCAAGTATCACCGGCTCGCGGCCCTGACCATGGTCAGCGTCTGCGGCATGATGACCTGCATCACCTTTGTCTGGTTCTCGGCGCCGGACCTGGCCTTGACCCAGTTGGTCGTCGAAGTGGTGACCACCGTGCTGATTCTGCTTGGCCTGCGCTGGCTGCCACGGCGGATCGAAGACGTCTCGCCACTGCCCGGTAGCGTGCCGAAAGCTCGGGTTCGCCGCCTGCGCGACTTGCTGCTGTCGAGCGCCGTCGGCATCGGTATGGCGCTGCTCGCCTACGCCATGTTGACCCGTCAGACGCCGAACGACATCTCTTCGTTCTACCTCAGTCGCGCGCTGCCCGAAGGCGGTGGCAGCAACGTGGTCAACGTGATGCTGGTGGACTTCCGGGGCTTCGATACCCTCGGTGAAATCACCGTGCTGGTGGCCGTCGCGCTGGCCGTGTTCGCCCTGTTGCGACGCTTCCGCCCGCCGAAGGAAAGCATACAACTGCCAGCGCAACAGCGCCTGTTGGCGCCGGACGTGGTCACCGATCTGGTCAACCCGCGTCACGCCAGCGATACCGCGCTGGGCTTCATGATGGTCCCGGCGGTGCTGGTACGGCTGTTGCTGCCGATTGCAGTGGTGGTGTCGTTCTATCTGTTCATGCGTGGCCACAATCTACCGGGCGGCGGTTTTGTCGCGGGGCTGGTGATGTCGGTGGCGTTCATCCTGCAATACATGGTCGCGGGCACGCAGTGGGTCGAGGCACAGATGAGCCTGCGGCCGGTGCGCTGGATGGGCACCGGGCTGCTGTTCGCCACGATCACCGGCCTCGGCGCGATGCTCGCCGGGTATCCGTTCCTGACCACCCACACCTGGCACTTCGGGCTGCCGCTGTTGGGCGAGATTCATATCGCCAGTGCGCTGGGCTTCGATATCGGCGTGTATGCCGTGGTGGTGGGTTCGACACTGCTGATCCTGACTGCCCTGGCGCACCAATCGGTGCGTGGCCACAAGCCGGGCAGCCAGCCCAAACCCATTGCCAAGCCAGGAGCGGCCTGATGGAAGAAGTCATTGCAATCGCCATTGGCGTCCTGGCGGCCTCCGGGGTCTGGCTGGTGCTGCGCCCACGGACCTTTCAGGTGGTGATGGGCCTGTGCCTGCTGTCTTACGGGGTGAACTTGTTCATCTTCAGCATGGGCAGCCTGTTCATCGGCAAGGAGCCGATCATCAAGGACGGTGTGCCACAAGACCTGCTGCACTACACCGACCCGCTGCCCCAGGCGCTGGTACTCACTGCCATCGTCATCAGCTTTGCCATGACCGCATTGTTCCTGGTGGTGCTGCTGGCGTCCCGGGGCCTGACCGACACCGACCATGTCGATGGCCGGGAGCCTAAAGAATGAGCTGGATGCCCCATCTGATCGCCGCACCGATTCTGCTGCCGTTGCTGACGGCGGCGCTGATGCTGATGCTCGGCGAAAAACACCGCCCGCTAAAAGCGCGGATCAACCTGTTCTCCAGCCTGCTGGGCCTGGGCATTTCCGTGCTGTTGCTGCAATGGACCCAAGCGCAAGGCGTGCCCGGTTCGATCGGCGTGTACCTGCCGGGCAACTGGCAAGCACCGTTCGGTATCGTGCTGGTGGTCGATCGCCTGTCGGCGCTGATGCTGGTGCTGACCGGGATCATCGGCGTCAGTGCCCTGCTGTTCGCCATGGCCCGCTGGGACAGTGCCGGCGCAAGCTTCCACGCGTTGTTCCAGATTCAGCTGATGGGCCTCTACGGGGCCTTCCTGACCGCCGACCTGTTCAACCTCTTCGTATTTTTCGAAGTGCTGCTGGCGGCGTCTTACGGCTTGATGCTGCACGGTTCGGGGCGCGCCCGAGTGTCCTCGGGCCTGCATTACATTTCGATCAACCTGCTGGCCTCGTCGCTGTTCCTGATCGGCGCGGCGCTGATCTATGGCGTCACCGGCACCCTGAACATGGCTGACCTGGCGCTGAAGATCCCGCTGGTGCCGGAAGCCGATCGCGGCTTGCTGCATGCCGGCGCGGCGATTCTGGCCGTGGCGTTCCTGGCCAAAGCCGGGATGTGGCCGCTGAACTTCTGGCTGGTGCCGGCCTACTCTTCGGCCAGCGCACCGGTGGCGGCATTGTTCGCGATCATGACCAAGGTCGGCGTCTACACCCTGCTGCGCCTGTGGACCCTGCTGTTCTCCGGTCAGGCCGGCGCTTCGGCGTACTTTGCCGGCGACTGGCTGACCTACGGCGGCATGGCGACGATTGTCTGCGCGGCGGTGGCGATCCTGGCCACGCAGCGACTGGAACGCATGGCCAGCCTGAGCATTCTGGTGTCGGCGGGCATCCTGTTGTCAGCCATCGGTTTCGCCCAGCCGGGCCTGATCGGTGCGGCGCTGTTCTATCTGGTCAGCTCGACCCTGGTGCTGAGCGCGCTGTTCCTGCTGGCAGAACTGATCGAGCGTTCGCGCACGGCCATCGAGATGCCGCTGGACGATGAAATCGAAGCGCTGCCGCAACCGTTGGAGTCCTCGCCGCCGACCAAGGGCATCAACCTCGATGACGACCAGAAAGCCGTGGTCGGTCAGGTGATCCCCTGGACCATGGCGTTCCTCGGCTTGAGCTTCATTGCCTGCGCGCTGCTGATCATTGGCATGCCGCCGCTTTCCGGCTTTATCGGCAAACTCGGCTTGCTCAGCGCCCTGCTCAACCCGTTGGGCCTCGGCGTCTCGGGTGAGCAGCCAATATCGAACGCCGCGTGGTGCCTGCTGGCGCTGCTGATTCTGTCCGGCCTGGCCTCGCTGATCGCCTTCTCGCGCCTGGGCATCCAACGCTTCTGGACGCCGGCAGAGCGCCCGTCACCGGTGCTGCGACGCCTGGAGTGCGTACCGATTTTTGCCTTGCTGGGCTTGAGCATTGTGCTGACCTTCAAGGCCGAACCGCTGATGCGCTACACCCAGGCGGCCGCCGACACCTTGAACAACCCGCAGCAATACGTGAGTGCGGTGCTGGGGACTCGCGCGGTACCGAGCCCGGAAGCCAGGGCCGCGATGCAGGAGGTGCAACCATGAAGCGTCTGTTCCCGGCACCCTGGTTATCGCTGGCGCTGTGGGTCCTGTGGCTGGTGCTGAACCTGTCCATCAGCCCCGGCAACCTGCTGCTGGGCGCGATACTGGGTTTCTGCGCACCGTTGATGATGCGCAAGCTGCGACCACTGCCAATCCGCATTCGTCGTCCCGGGGTAATCCTGCGCCTGATCTTCCAGGTCGGCTGTGACGTGTTGGCGTCCAACCTCGCCGTCGCCTGGGGCGTGTTGAACGCCGGTCGACGGCCGCCACACTCGACGTTCATCAAGGTGCCGCTGGACCTGCGTGACGCCAACGGCCTCGCAGCACTGTCGATGATCACCACGGTGATTCCCGGTACGGTCTGGTCGGAATTGGCGCTGGATCGCAGCATTCTGTTGTTGCATGTATTCGATCTGGATGACGAAGCGCATTTCATCCAGCACTTCAAGGCGACTTATGAGCGCCCCTTGATGGAGATTTTCGAATGAGCGCCCTGCTCTCGAATGCGGTTCTGTTCAGCCTGTTCATTTTTTCGCTGGCGATGGGACTGACGCTGATTCGCCTGTTCAAAGGTCCATCGGCACAGGACCGGGTTCTGGCACTGGATTACCTGTACATCCTCGCCATGCTGATGATGCTGGTGCTAGGGGTCCGCTATGCCAGTGACACCTACTTCGAAGCGGCGCTGCTGATCGCCCTGTTCGGCTTCGTCGGTTCGTTTGCCCTGGCGAAATTCCTGTTGCGTGGCGAGGTGATCGAATGAATGAGCTGGGTCAGTTGTCTTTGTGGGTCGAGATCCCGGTGGCGATCCTGCTGGTCGCCAGCAGCCTGTTCGCGTTGATCGGTGCCATCGGCCTGCTGCGTTTGAAGGACTACTTCCAACGCATGCACCCGCCGGCTTTGGCCTCGACCTTGGGCGCCTGGTGCGTGGCACTGGCGTCGATCATCTTTTTCTCGGCACTCCAGTCGAGTCCGGTGCTGCACGCCTGGCTGATCCCGATACTGCTGTCGATCACCATGCCGGTCACCACCCTGCTGTTGGCACGTGCGGCGCTGTTCCGCAAGCGCATGGCCGGGGATGATGTACCGGCCGAGGTCAGCAGTCGGCGGACTGAAAGCGAGCGTTGAGCCGAAAAGATCACAGCCTGCGGCAGCTCTTATGGAACAAAAAATAACTTAATTATTTATATATTATTTTTAAGGGCTTGCTTGCCAGCCCTTGCCCATGTTCCTTTTGAGCCAAG
>CAYNGZ010000305.1:0-6498 GCA_964396695.1 uncultured Pseudomonas sp. | reverse complement strand
AATCAATAAGTTATTTTTTGTTCCATAAGAGCTGCCGCAGGCTGCGATCTTTTAACCGGTGGTACTTAAACCGTCTTGGCTATCCGGCTTGCCAGCAGTGCCCAGCCAAACAGCAGCGCGCACAGGATGACCAGCGGCCACGAACGCCATTGCAGGTAGGGTGTCAGGTTGTGCATCGGCACCACTTCGCCGTAGAGAATGCCGCGTTCGAATTGCGGGATCTGTGCAGTGATCTTGCCGAATGGGTCAATCAACCCGGTGACGCCGTTGTTGGTCGCGCGAATCATCCAGCGTCCGGCCTCCAGCGCCCGCATCTGCGCCATCTGCAGGTGTTGCAGTGGACCGATGGAGGTGCCGAACCAGGTGTCGTTGCTGATGGTCAGCAGCAAATCACTGCGCGCTGAAAGGCCAGCGGCAAATTCCGGGTAGACTACTTCGTAGCAGATGAAGGGCGCAATCTGGTAACCCTTGGCTTGCAGCAGCGTTTGATCGGACGAGCCACGAGCGAAGTCCGACATCGGCAGATCGAAGAATGCGATCAGCCCCCGTAGCAGATCTTGCAGCGGCACGTACTCGCCAAACGGCACCAGTTTTTGCTTGAGGTAGGTGCCATCGCCTTCACCGGCCACGGTAATGCCATTGAAGAAGCGTTTCTCGTGGTGGACCTCCTCACGAATAGGCACCCCGGTAATCAGCGCCGAATGACGGTCGGCGGCAAAGTTGCCCATCATGTTCAGGTAGCCTTCGACAGACTCCTTGAGCACCGGGACTGCGGTTTCGGGCCAGATCAGCAGGTCGACGCGTTTGGAGCTGAAACTCATGTCGCGGTACAGCGCCAGTTGCGCATTGAGCTGCGCCGGGTCCCACTTCATGCTTTGTTCAATGTTGCCCTGAATCGCCGCGACGCTCAGCGGGTTACCCGAAGGGCTGGTCCAGGCGTGGCCTTTGAGCGACAGGCCGATGACCCACGGCGCGGCCAGCAACAGCAGGCCTGCGACGATAAAGCCTTTGCGTCCGGCCTTGATCAGGCGCGGCAGGTTGTATGCCAGCGCGGCGGTGAGAGCGAGCGAGAAGGAGACCAGCCAGATGCCGCCCAATGGTGCTAACCCGGCGAGTGGGCCGTCGAGCTGACTGTAACCGGAATAGAGCCATGGGAAACCAGTGAGGAACCAGCCACGAAACGCTTCCTGACCCACCCACAGCGCAGCGAAGGCCAAGGCATCGGCCAATGGCGCCTCGTTACGGCGCAACCAGCGCGCCCAGACCCAGGCAGGCAGGGCGAAGAACCAGGCAATCGCAATGGTGAATACCAGCATCAGCAACCCGGCGAGCAGCACCGAGGCACCGCCAAAGTTGTGAATGCTGTAGTAGATCCAGCTTGTGCCGGCGCCAAACAGGCCGAAACCGAAGCACCAGCCACGGCCCAGTGCCTGACGAGGTGTCAGTTCGCGCAAACCGGCGTAGAAAAAGCCGACCGCCAGCAGCGCCAGCGGCCAGATATCGAACGGCGCCAAGGCCAGGGTCGTGAGTGTACCGGCCGCCACGGCCAGCAGGTTACCGGGCCAGCCGGGACGGGTGATCCAACGCATGTCAGTCCTTAACGGGCTATAGGGGTCAAGCGCAGCAAGTGAATACGACGGCTGTCGGCGTTCAGAATGCGAAAGCGATAGGCGCCGATTTCAGTGATTTCGTTGCGTTTTGGCAAGTGCCCGAACGCACTCATTACCAGGCCGCCGACGGTGTCGAATTCGTCGTCGGAGAATTCACTGTCGAAGAACTCGTTGAAGTTTTCGATCGGCGTCAGGGCCTTGATCAGGAAATCGCCGCTCGGCAGCGGCTTGATGTAGCTGTCCTCTTCAACGTCGTGCTCGTCTTCGATGTCGCCGACGATTTGCTCCAGCACGTCTTCGATGGTCACCAGACCTGCCACACCACCGTATTCGTCGATGACGATGGCCATGTGGTTATGGTTGGCGCGGAACTCGCGCAACAGCACGTTCAGACGCTTGGACTCGGGCACGAAGGTCGCCGGACGCAGCAAATCCTTGATGTTGAAGCTGGCACCGTTCTCCTTGAGGATCAGCGGCAGCAAGTCCTTGGCCAGCAACACGCCCATGACGTCGTCGTGGCTCTCGCCGATCACCGGATACCGTGAGTGTGCGGAGTCAACGACGGCCGGGAGGAACTCGCGGGGTGTCTGGGTTGCCTTGATGCTGACCATCTGCGAGCGCGGGACCATGATGTCGCGTACTTGCAGGTCAGCCACCTGGATGGCGCCTTCGACGATGGCCAGCGCTTCGCTGTCCAGCAACTTGTTCTGATGGGCATCACGCAGAAGCTCCAGCAGCTCCTGACGGTTTTTCGGCTCGTGGGCAAAAGCCTGGGTCAGTTTACCCAGCCAGGACTTTTGCCCGTTGCTCGATCGATCTTCGCTCATAGCGATTACTCTGAATCCTTTGTTGTAACGATTGGGGATGTTTCGGTTTCGTCGTCCGCATAAGGGTCAGGATGACCCAACTCTGCAAGCAACGTTCGTTCCAGTGCTTCCATTTCTTCGGCTTCATCGTCATCTATATGGTCGTAACCAAGCAGATGCAAGCAGCCGTGAATGACCAGATGCGCCCAATGGGCATTCAATTCCTTGCCTTGCTCGGCCGCTTCGCGCTCGACCACGGCCACGCAGATCACCAGATCGCCCAGTAACGGGATGTCCAGCAACTCGTCGGGCACATCGGCAGGGAACGACAACACATTGGTTGCGTAATCCTTTTGACGCCAGGTGTAGTTCAGCTCGCGACCTTCTTCCTCGTCGACCAGGCGAATGGTCAATTCGGAGTCGGCGGTGCTCTGGCGCAGGGCCAGTTCGCACCACTGACGGAATTGCGCTTCGCTTGGGGCAGACGCTTCGGTCGCCAGTTGCAGATCAAGCTCAAGCATCGTGGCGGTTGCCCTTTTCGGCGGAAAGAGTCGCAGGTTCGTCGATCAGGCGATTTTCGAAGCGCTCGTAGGCTTCGACAATGCGCTGTACCAGCGGGTGGCGCACGACGTCTTTGGGCTGGAAGTGGGTAAAGCTGATGCCCGGTACTTCCTTGAGCACGTCGATCACATGAATCAGCCCGGACTTGGTGCCCCTCGGCAGGTCGATCTGGGTGATGTCACCGGTGATGACTGCGGTCGAGCCAAAGCCGATCCGTGTCAGGAACATCTTCATCTGTTCGACGGTGGTGTTCTGGCTTTCGTCGAGGATGATAAAGCTGTTGTTCAGCGTACGGCCACGCATGTAAGCCAATGGCGCGACTTCGATCACCTGACGCTCGATCAGCTTGGCGACGTGTTCAAAACCGAGCATTTCGTACAGGGCGTCATACAGCGGGCGCAGGTACGGGTCGATTTTCTGTGTCAGGTCGCCGGGCAGGAAGCCGAGCTTCTCGCCGGCTTCGACCGCTGGGCGTACCAGCAGGATGCGGCGGATCTGCTCGCGCTCCAGCGCATCGACTGCGCCGGCAACGGCCAGATAGGTCTTGCCGGTACCGGCCGGGCCGATGCCGAAGTGGAGGTCGTTGGCCAGGATTTCCTTCACGTAGCGCTGCTGATTCAAGCCGCGAGGGCGAATCATGCCTTTTTTGGTGCGCAGGGCAACGGAGGGCTCGGCGGGCGAATGGTTGTCCATTTCTTCCACGGCCGATTCCTGCAGGAACAGGTGAACCATGTCTGGCGACAGCTCGCTGGCCTTGGTTTCACGGTAGAGGCGGCGCAGAAGGTTTTCCGCGGAGGTGGTGTGCTTGAGTTCGCCGATCAATTCGAACTGATTGCCGCGATTGCGGATCACGATCGCCAGGCGCTGTTCGATCAAGCGCAAATGCTCGTCGAATTGCCCGCACAAATTGGCGAAGCGGTGGGCCTCAAAGGGCTCGAGGATGAAACGATGTGGTTCTATGGGTGCGTTCAAGGTTGTTTTTAGCCGCCCTGGGGCAATGGAGATAAATCAAGGATAACGCCAGCAGGCTACGTGCGAAAGCTCTTAAATAATGCAGCCGCGATCACTGCCCCGTAGGAGGTTGTGGTGACTATTGGATCAACGAGCCTCGCAGCGAGTGCGGTTGTGCGGCATCGATGTGCACGTCCGCGAACTGGCCGATCAGGGTTGGATTGTCGCAGCGGAAGTTGACGATTCGATTATTCTCGGTCCGGCCTTGCAGTTCGCCGGGATCTTTTTTCGAGTAATCGGTCACCAGGATCCTCTGGATCGAACCGACCATTTGTCGGCTGATTTCGAAACCTTGCTGGTTGAGACGATGTTGCAGGGCGTTCAAGCGCTCTTTTTTCAGCTCTTCCGGCGTTTCGTCGGCCAGATCGGCAGCCGGGGTGCCCGGGCGCTGGCTGTAGACGAACGAGTAGGAGAAGTCGAAACCGACGTCTTCGATCAGCTTCATGGTCTGCTCGAAGTCTTTCTCGGTCTCGCCGGGGAAGCCGACGATGAAGTCCGAGCTGATGCAGATGCCCGGCACGGCGGCCCGCAGTTTGCGCAGTTTCGACTTGTATTCGAGCGCCGTGTGGTTGCGCTTCATGGCGGCAAGAATCCGGTCCGAACCCGATTGCACCGGCAAATGCAGGTGTTTGACCAGCTCCGGCACGTCGGCGTGGGCCTGGATCAGGCTGTCGGAGAACTCCAGCGGGTGCGACGTGGTGTAACGAATCCGGTCGATGCCGTCGACGGCAGCAACCACGCGGATCAGCTCGGCCAGGTCGGCCAGGCGCCCGTCGTGGGTCAGGCCACGGTAGCCGTTGACGTTCTGCCCCAGCAGGGTGACTTCACGCACGCCGTTTTCGGCCAGGTGAATGATCTCGGCGATCACGTCGTCGAATGGTCGGCTGACTTCTTCACCGCGGGTGTATGGCACTACGCAGAAGGTGCAGTACTTGCTGCAACCTTCCATCACCGAGACGTAGGCACTCGGGCCATCGATGCGAGGTTCCGGCAGGTGGTCGAATTTTTCGATTTCCGGGAACGTGACGTCGACTTGCGGCAGCCTGGTGATGCGTGCGGCGTCGATCATTTCCGGTAGACGGTGCAAGGTTTGCGGACCGAAGACCACGTCGACATAGGGCGCGCGATCACGAATCGCCGCGCCTTCCTGGCTGGCCACGCAACCGCCGACGGCGATGACCATTTCCGGGTTGGCGAGCTTCAGTTCGCGCCAGCGGCCCAGTTGGGAGTACACCCGGTCCTGGGCGCGTTCGCGAATCGAGCAGGTATTGAGCAGGATGACATCTGCGTCTTCGGCGCGAGCCGTCACTTCCAGGGCCTGATGTTCGCCCAGCAGATCGACCATGCGCGAGCTGTCATACTCGTTCATCTGGCAACCGTGGGTTTCGATATAAAGTTTCTTGGCCATGGACCTCGGTCTCACGTGATTCAAAGAACCGCGCATTATAGGGAACAAGTCCCCCGGTTCCTACCGTCGTGCGTCCAGCGGCTGTGCTATAGTTCGTGCCCTCATTTTTATCCCTCGATGTGTTACCCGCCCACCATGACCAAACGTGAAGCTCCAATCTACAAGGTGATTTTCCTCAACCAGGGCCAGGTGTTCGAAATGTACGCCAAGCAGATCTATCAAAGTGATCTGTGGGGCTTTCTGGAAGTGGAAGAGTTCGTCTTTGGCGAGCGCACGCAAGTGGTTGTCGATCCGAGCGAAGAGAAGCTCAAGGCTCAGTTCGAAGGCGTGGTGCGCAGTTTTGTGCCGATGCATTCGATTGTGCGCATCGACGAAGTCGAGCGCCTGGGTACACCGAAAATCAGCGAAGCCCGTGGCACGGTCGGTAATGTCATGCCGTTTCCGATGCCGATGCCTGAGAAGTAAGCCTTAAAACCGAGTTGCCCCCCAATCGCGAGCAAGCTCGCACACAAGGGGATCTCCAACATTTTGAGAGTATGGTTAGGCATTAAGACTTGCGCGGTTTGGCCCTCGCCGTGGCCTCGGCCACCAATGGATCATCCGGCCAGTAATGTTTCGGATAACGCCCTTTGAGGTCCTTCTTCACCTCGGCATACGTGCTGCGCCAGAAGTTCGCCAGATCCTGGGTCACCTGCACCGGTCGCCGCGCGGGCGACAACAAATGCAGTTTGACCACCTGCCGGCCGCCGGCAATGCGCGGGGTCTCGGCCAGGCCGAACAACTCCTGCAGACGCACCGCAAGAATCGGTGGCTGTTCGCTGTAGTCCAGACGAATCGACGAACCGGAAGGCACGCTCAGATGATGCGGTGCCTGCTCATCGAGGCGTTGCGGCAATGGCCATGGCAGCAGGTTATGCACAAAGCTCGACACATCCAGACTGGCGAAATGGCTGAGCCGCGAAACCCGTCCCAGGTAGGGCATCAACCAGTGTTCCAGGCTGGACAGCAACGCCATGTCGCTGACATCCGGCCATTCACTCTCGCCCTGCTTGTCCAGATCCAGATCGCCGAACACCTGGAAGTCGTCCAGCACCCGGCCGCG
>CAYNGZ010000304.1:0-6530 GCA_964396695.1 uncultured Pseudomonas sp. | reverse complement strand
GGCTAGAAGCGATCGGCATCTTGCCCCACGTCTGGAAAATACTCGTACTGGCACCGTTTACAGCCGGATTCATGCTGTCGGCCTGGCGTCTGGTGGTGGCGTTGATGTTGCGCCCTCACCTCAACGGCGGTACGGCCAAGCCCGTTCTGATCTACGGCTCCGGCAACGCCGGCGTGCAGCTTGCCAGCGCCCTGATGCGTAACAAGCACTTCCGTCCGGTCGGCTTCATCGACGACCGTGCCGACAATCACGGCCGCATGATCTTCGGCCTGCGGGTCTACTCCCCGGAAAACCTGCAGCGCCTGAAGCAGGCCCTGGCGTTCGAACGGGTCCTGCTGGCGATGCCGTCGGCGGCGCGCGCGCGGCAGCGGGCGATTTTCGAGAAACTCGAGACGCTGGCAATCAAGGTGATGGTAATGCCCCCGCTCGATGAGCTGGTTTCCGGTCAGCGCCAGGTGGATGACCTGCGGGAGGTGCAGATCGAGGATCTGCTGGGCCGCGATCCGGTGAGCCCGCATCAGCCTCTGCTGGACCGCTACCTGAAGGGCAAGATCGTGATGGTCACGGGGGCGGGGGGCTCCATCGGTTCCGAGCTGGGCCGCCAGGCCCTGCGGGGTGGCGCGCGCAAACTCGTCCTGTTCGAGATGTGCGAATTTGCGCTGTACTCGATCGAGCGCGAGCTGCGGCCGGTGGCCGAGGCTTATGGTTGCCAGCTGACGCCGGTGCTGGGCAACGTATGCATACAGAAGCAGGTGACACGCACCCTGGCTGAACATCGGGTGCAGACCATCTATCACGCGGCTGCTTACAAGCACGTGCCCCTGGTGGAGCACAATGTCATTGCGGCGCTGAACAACAATGTTTTCGGCACGTTCGCGGTAGTGCTCGCGGCGCAGGCCGTGGGCGTGGAAAACTTCGTGCTGGTGTCCACCGACAAGGCAGTGCGGCCCACGGGCATCATGGGCAAGTCCAAGCGGGTGTGTGAGCTGGTGGTGCAGGCGCTGGCCGCGCAGAAGAAAACCATGCGGATGTCGATCGTGCGTTTCGGAAACGTGCTGGCGTCCAGCGGTTCAGTGGTGCCCCTGTTCCGTGAACAAATCCGCCGCGGCGGACCGGTAACGGTGACCCATCCCGACGTGACTCGCTACTTCATGACGATCCCGGAGGCTGCCCAGCTGGTGGTGCAGGCTGGGGCGATGGGCGGGAACGGAGAAGTGTTCGTGCTCGACATGGGTGAGCCGGTGCGGATTCGCGACTTGGCCGAGCGCATGATCCGCCTTTCGGGGTTGGTTCCGCGCAGCGTCGACCATCCCGAGGGGGACATCGAGATCAGCTTCACCGGGCTGCGCCCGGGCGAGAAGCTCTACGAGGAGTTGCTGATCGGCAACGATCCGGAACAGACCCAGCATCAGCGCATTTTTCTGGCCCATGAGGGCCATGTTTCCTGGGAAACACTGCAGGAATGGCTGGTCCGCCTGCGGGCTGCGGTCGATCGGGACGACGCGCAGGTGGCTGCAAAGCTGATGAACGAGGTGATCGAAACCCCGGTGCCGGTGGTTCCGTGCGTCCAGGCGGTGGCCAACGATCCCGTTAACAACCGCGAAGTCGCGGCAAGCCGCACCCAGCCGACTACGTTGATCAAGCTGTCGCCACTGGCTGGAACCGCGGGGGCCATGGTCAGGTAACCTGGGCGCGTGACCGCGCGCCGGGATCAGGAAGTTTCTTTTTGCGTGCCCGACACCTGCGCGGCCCAGTCTTGTGCGCAGCCTTCAATCAATTCATAGGTCTGCGCAAATGCTTCCTTAGGCATGCCGTAGGGATCCGCGATGTCCGCATTCTGGCGCCATTTGCCAAGTTTGTGGACGCGGCCGCGCAAATAGGGGAAATTCTGAACAATCCAAGACGTGTGGGTCGCGTCCACGGTGAGGATCAAATCTGAAGATTTCAGAATAGATTCGTTCGCTTGGCGCGCGCGATGGCGGGAAATATCGTAGCCATGTTCCGAAAGAATTTCTTGCGTATACCGGGCGGCCTCCTCGCCTGCCAAGGCACGGGTACCAGCGGATGTTACAATACAACCCTTGTGGAGGAGCTTGGCCCCGAGAACTGCCTCGGCCATAGGGCTGCGGCAGATATTTGCTGTGCATACGATAACTATGTTCTGGAACATCAATCAGTTGCCTTGGGTTTGAGGGTTCTGAATAAAAAAGCCGCCGTCGCCGGGTCGAAGCGACCGCAGATCGAGGGGGACGGTTGGTTTTGACCGTTGATGCTTGTGCTTCATGGCTTCAAATTGAAATTTTATTGATCTATAAGGCTGACTTCCAGCGCGCCGTCAGGCCGCGCACAAACTGGTGTTATTGGGATGTTTCGGATCGGGCTTAAGGAGCGCTTGTGCTGAGCCAGAGTTGCCGCCAAATTGCATTGTTGATGTCCTGCAGTCTTATGTCGGCGTGCACGGTTTTTCCCGGGCTCAACGTCTCGGAGAAGGATGTTGCCAGGCAACATCAGTACCGAATCGAGAAGGCGTCGGATGAGCCTGGCTACAAAGTGGTTC
The DNA here is from genome assembly GCA_964396695.1 of uncultured Pseudomonas sp. GTDB lineage: Bacteria > Pseudomonadota > Gammaproteobacteria > Pseudomonadales > Pseudomonadaceae > Aquipseudomonas. Next base: position 3,973 of record CAYNGZ010000304.1, on the reverse strand, counting down.
AGGACAGCAGCGGCAATCCGCTTGAAGTGGTCGACATCACACCGGACGTCATCGCCAGCGAGAGGACGATCTGGCTGCAGGAAGACCAGGGATTCCAGTCCAAGCTGGCCAGTGTCGGCCCCGGCCTGGTCCCTCCGGAATACCGCCTGGGACCCGGAGACGTGGTCTCAGTCACCGTCTGGGACCATCCAGAGCTCAACAATCCCATCGGCCTGACGCAGGATCCTTCCAGCCTGGGCCGCCTGATCGCTTCCGACGGCACCATATTCTTCCCCTTCGTCGGACAGTTGCACGTCGAGGGCATGACCACAGCCGAAGTGCGCCAGGCGATTACACAGGGCATCGCCAAGGTCATTGCCAAGCCGCAGGTCGACGTCCGCGTGATCGGTTTCCGCGCCAAGCGCATCCAGGTGTTCGGCGAGGTCAAGGCGCCGGGGGTGGTGACGCTCGACGACACTTCCAAGGGCATCATCGAGGCGATCAGCGAGCGTGGTGGATTGACCGACGTCGCGAGCCGCCGGCACGTGTTCCTGTCGCGTGGCGGGCAGACTTACGAAATCGATCTTGCAGGCCTGCTCTCCGGCGACCGTCCGGCGTTCAACCCGGGCCTGAAGCCCGGGGACATACTGCAGGTTCCGGACAAATCCGGGGACCAGGTCTTCGTGCTGGGGGAGGTCGAGCGCCAGGCCCCTGTCGTGATCGAGCAGCAGCGTATGACGCTAACTGAAGCGCTGACCCGATCCGGCGGCCTCGATCGTCTCACCTCGGACGATTCCGGCGTCCTGGTGTTCCGGCGCCCCTCGTCCGCGGGCGTCCCGCCGCGCGTGTTCAAGCTCGACATGTCCACTCCCGCCGGGTTGTTGCTCGCCGGAGAATTCGAGCTTCGACCGCGGGATGTGGTGTACGTCAAGAAAACCGGTTTTGCCAAGTACAATAGCTTGATCGCGCAGATCGCCCCGACCATTACGGCAATTTATCAGCTCACCTACGTGGACTATCTGGGGCGCAGCCACCCGTAGCGACCATTACGCGCACCGAAAATCCCGGCGTGGCCCGACATCGGTATGTACCGGCTTCTGGTTCGCCGAAATGATCCCCCTGTCTGATCAACCCAACGTGAACACCACTTCCCAGAACCCCGAACATACAGTTGACCTGCAGCAGGCAGTGGGGATGCTGTGGGCGGCACGCAACTACATCCTGATCATCACGCTGATCGTGCTGCTGTTCGGCGCATTCCGCGTCGTCACCGCCACCAGGATCTATGAGGCAAACGCGGTGGTCCAGGTGGAAGATGAAAACAAGAGCATCGCGGATACGCTGGCAGGCGGGGACCTCGGTGCGTTCCTCGGTTCGCCGATGAAGACTGAGGCGGAGATCGAGATTCTGCAGAGTCGGATGGTGCTTGATCGGGTCATCGACGATTTCAAGATGACCGTCACCGCCGGGCCGAAGTACTTCCCGCTGATCGGTGCCACCATCGCCAGGCACCACAAGGCTGCCGATGGGCTTGCCCCCGCTTTCCTCGGACTTTCAAGCTACGCCTGGGGTGGCGAAAAGATCGACGTGACGACGCTGGAGGTTCCGCCAGAACTGGTGGACAAGGCGCTGCGACTGCGTGCGACCGGAAGCGACGGCTTTACGCTCGCTGACAACAAGGGTGAGCATCTGCTCGACGGCCGGGTCGGCGAGACGGTCGACGCGCAGACGCCGAAGGGACCGGTCCGCATGTTCGTCCGCGACCTGGTCGCTCGTCCGGGTACCCAGTTCACGGTGGCGCATCTGTCCCACCAGCTCGTGCTGGAGGACCTGCAGGCGCGCATGGTCGTGGCCGAGCGGGGCAAGAAGTCGGGCATTATCGGAATCCGCTTCCGCGGCAGCTCGGTGCAGGACGTCACCGATATCGTCAACCACATTGCGAACGCCTATTTGCGGCAGAACGTCGAACGCCGATCGGCAGAAGCGCAGCAATCGCTGGAGTTTCTGCAGAAGCAGCTGCCGGAGTTGAAGGGCCGGGTGGACGCCGCGCAGCAGGCGCTGAATGCCTACCAGATGAAGAAGGGATCGGTGGACATCAGCAGCGAGACCCAGGTGGTGCTCCAGCAAGGCGTCGAGCTGGAGACCCGCAGGCTGCAGCTGGTGCAGCAGCGCCAGGAGGCGCTGCAGCGCTTTACCAGCCAGCATCCGGTGGTCCTGGCTCTCAACTCGCAGATCGCCGAAATCGACCGGCAACAGTCCGAGCTCAAAAAACGCACGTCCGATCTCCCCCAGACTCAGCAAGAAATCCTGAGCCTGCAGGAAGACCTCGAAGTCAACAACCAGCTCTACACCGCCTTGCTGAACTCTGCGCAGCAGCTGCAGGTCGCCAAGGCCGGCACCACCGGCAATGTCCGCGTCATCGAATACGCCCTGCCGCCGATCGGTCCGATACAGCCGCGGGTGGCCCTGACCCTGACGATGAGCCTGTTGCTGGGCCTGATGCTCGGATGCGGCAGCGTGGTGCTGCGCAGCGTTCTGCTCAAGGGGGTGGACAAGCCCGATGAAGTGGAGCGGGCGCTGGGCCTACCCACCTATGCGGCCATTCCATTTTCCCCCGAGCAGGGGCGCTTGACCCGCACCATGGCGCGGGAAAGCAAGGGCGATTTCATTCTCGCCCGAACGGCGGGATACAACTCAGCGGTGGAAGCGATCCGCAGCCTGCGCACCTCGTTGCACTTCGCCCTGCTGGAAGCCCGCAACAACATCCTGATGTTGACCGGTCCCACTCCTGGGCTCGGCAAGTCGTTCATCACGGTGAATCTGGGGGCCGTGCTGGTGCAGGGTGGCAAGAAGGTGGTGATCATCGATGGCGACCTGCGTCGTGGACACCTGAACCAGTATTTCGGCGCACCGGCGGTGCCGGGAATCAGCGACTACGTGGCGGGGGATGCGGACGAGGCCTCGATTGTGCGCAACGGCGGCATGGAAGGGCTCGACTTCGTGACCAACGGTACCACCCCCCCCAACCCCTCCGAATTGTTGATGCACGAGAGGTTCAGCACGCTGATGCACAACCTTGCGGCGCGCTATGACTATGTGTTGATTGACACCCCGCCGGTGTTGCTGGTCACAGATGCGGCCGTGGTTGGCCGACTGGCGGGCAGCACTCTGATGGTGCTGAAGTCGGGGGAGCACGTCATGCGCGCCATCGAGGAAAGCGCGCGGCGCCTGCGGCAGGCCGGCGTCGAGTTGAAGGGAACGATCTTCAACCAGGTCGGTGGTCGAATGGGAAGTTACGGTTATTACGGTGGCAAATACGGGTATGACGCCGACTATCGGTCCAACTATCGGTCTTCGGAGCGCGGCTGATTCCGGACCGATCGACGGAGCGGGCGTAGCCGTGCCGCGCCGGTGCGAGTACGCGGAGCGAGCGTCGCCATGGCGATCCGCGCAATGATTTCGCCGTTGCTGTGTGCCACTCAGCCAGTCTCTCAACATTCCGGAACATGGTGATGACAAGCAAACTGCAGGATGCATTGAAGAATTCGAAGTTGGCAGTGATCGGTTTGGGTTATGTGGGGCTGCCTCTTGCGGTCGAATTCAGCAAGCGTTACCCCACCGTCGGCTTCGATGTAAACAGGCTGCGCATCGAGGAGCTGAGGCAGGGGAGGGCTCACAGGCTCGAGGTTCAGCCGCACGAGCTGGACGAAAGCGAGAGCATCGAAGCCACGCGCCGACGCGATGTGCTCGCGCCGCTACTCGCACGCGACGATGGGCGCACGCTCAGCGAATTGGCGGCAGACGCAGCCGATCAATTTTACCGGCTCTTTGGGCAGAGCTATTCGCGCCGACACGTCGAGCGTTGGATCTCCGCGGCCCGCGAGCGCGACGAGCATCGCCAGCAGGGGCAAAGCCTCGCGTGTTATGTGAGCGAGGAAAGTTTTGCGGCGAAACGTGCTCGTGCTGTCCCGCCGGCAACCCCGCCACAACCCCC
>CAYNGZ010000303.1:0-6559 GCA_964396695.1 uncultured Pseudomonas sp. | reverse complement strand
CCATGTTCCTTACGCGACAGCGCGGCCTCGAAGAGGGGGCGGCCCCTCCTACGGTGGGGGCGCGGGTTGATGCGCTTCATTGCAGATGTGCGTGCAGGCGACGAGCCGCTTCCTGACCGCTCATCCAGGCCCCTTCGACACGCCCGGACAGGCACCAGTCGCCACACACGTACAGGCCCAGATCGGCGTCGGCCAATACCCCCCATTCATGGCTTCCGGCGGGGCGTGCATAGAGCCAGCGATGGGCAAGACTGAAGATCGGTGCGGGCATGGAATCGTGCAGCAATTCGGCGAAGGCGCCGTGCAGTTGCTCGATCACCGCCTCTTTAGGCAGGTCGATATGTTGTCGGCTCCAGTTGCTATTGGCGTGCAACACCCAGGTGTCGAGGGTGGTGTCGCGCCCCGGCTTGCTGCGGTTGCGAGCCAGCCAGTCGAGCGGGCTGTCCTGTACGAAGCAGCCTTCCATCGGCGTATCCAGCGGTGTGTCGAAGGCCAGCGCAATGGCCCAGGTCGGGTCCATTTTTACCCCGGCGGCGACCCCGGCAAGTTTCGGTGCGGCGGCCAGCAGGGCAGTGGCCTGTGGCGCAGGCATGGCGATCACGACATGGCTGAAAGGGCCGTGGGTGAAACCTTCGGCGTCCTGCAAATGCCAATGCTCTTCGCCGCGATAGACCTCGGTAATCCGGCAAGCGAAATGCACTTCCGTATTGCCGATCAGCGCGCGAGTGATGGCGCTCATGCGTGGCGTGCCGACCCAGCGGGTCTGTTCATCCGGCGACGGGCTGAGTATGCCGCCGTGATAGTTGTAGAGCTGCGGCGTCCATTCGGCGACCCAGCCATTGGCTTGCCAGCGCTGGACTTCGATGACGAAACGGCGATCACGGGCGGTGAAATATTGTGCGCCCATGTCCAGCGCGCCGGCGTCGCTGCGTTTGCTCGACATGCGACCGCCGCTGCCACGGCTTTTATCGAACAATTGCACGACGTACCCGGCCTCTTGCAGGGCTTGGGCTGCCGAGAGTCCGGCGATGCCGGTGCCGATGATTGCGATGGGTACAGTCATAGGGGCCTCGTTTACCTTTCTGTACAGGCTACGCTTTGGGTTAAACCTGTACAATATTGTTTCGCGGTATAACTTTCAGCGTTCTCGTTCTGACAGGTTGGCCTATTGTTAAACACACAACCTGCCCGATCCGAAACATCCCTGCTTATAAAAATAGACTAGTGATCGGAGTAAAACGCCACGCGAGGAAGATGTCATGCACATATTGCTGACCGGCGGTACTGGTTTGATAGGACGTCAACTCTGCCGCCTCTGGTTGAGCCAGGGACACAGCCTGACGGTGTGGAGTCGCAGGCCCGAAAAAGTGGCTGGATTGTGTGGCAGTCAGGTACGTGGCGTTGGGCGTCTGGAAGATATGGGGCAACAGTCGGTGGACGCGGTGATCAATCTCGCGGGTGCACCGATTGCCGATCGACTCTGGACTCATCGACGCAAGGCGCTGCTCTGGAGCAGCCGGGTCAGGCTTACCGAAACCCTGTTGACGTGGCTTGAAAGCCGCGAGCAGAAACCGCAGGTGTTGATTTCGGGTTCGGCGGTCGGCTGGTACGGCGATGGTGGCGAGCGTGAGTTGACCGAGGCCACGCCGCCGGTCAGCGAAGATTTCGCCAGCCAGTTGTGTATCGCCTGGGAGGAGACCGCGCAGCGCGCCGAAGCGCTGGGGATTCGCGTGGTGCTGGTGCGGACCGGGTTGGTGCTGTCGGCGGAGGGCGGCTTTTTGTCGCGGCTGTTATTGCCGTTCAAAGCGGGGCTGGGCGGGCCGATCGGCAATGGTCGGCAGTGGATGTCGTGGATCCATATCAATGATCAAATCGACCTGATTGATTTTCTTCTGCATCAGAAAGACGCCCGTGGTCCTTATAATGCGTGCGCACCCAAACCGGTACGCAATCGCGAGTTTGCCAAGACCCTCGCCAGCGTCTTGCACCGACCGGCGTTCATGCCGATGCCCGCTCTCGCATTGCGGGTCGGTCTTGGCGAGTTGTCACTGTTGCTGCTGGGTGGCCAGCGGGCGACACCGACGCGCTTGCTGGCGGCGGGTTTCACATTCCGGTTCACTGAATTGCGTGCGGCTCTGGACGATCTGTCCAGCCGCCTTTGAAATAGGACGTTGCATGACCGATCACGCGTTGCTCCTGGTCAATCTGGGTTCGCCCGCTTCCACACAAGTGGCGGACGTGCGCAGCTACCTCAATCAATTTCTGATGGACCCTTACGTCATTGACCTGCCGTGGCCGGTGCGACGTTTGCTGGTCTCGCTGATTCTGATCAAGCGCCCTGAGCAATCGGCTCACGCCTATGCCTCGATCTGGTGGGACGAGGGCTCGCCGCTGGTGGTGCTCAGTCGCCGTTTGCAGCACGCGATGACTGCGCAGTGGACCCACGGGCCGGTCGAGTTGGCCATGCGTTACGGCGAGCCGTCGATTGAGTCGGTGCTAACGCGCATGGCCGCGCAAGGGATCAAAAAAGTCACCCTGGCACCGCTTTATCCACAGTTCGCCGACAGCACCGTGACCACCGTGATCGAAGAAGCCAAACGCGTAGTGCGCGAGAATAAACTGGATGTGCAGTTCTCGATTCTCCAGCCGTTTTACGATCAGCCGGAATACCTCGACGCTTTGGTTGCCAGCGCCAGGCCGTACCTTGAGCAGGATTACGATCACCTGCTGCTGAGTTTTCATGGATTGCCGGAGCGGCACCTGAAGAAACTCAACCCGGACCATAGCTTTGACGGCGGTGGCGATTGCTGCGCCGGTGCGCCGCCGCAAGTGCTCGCGACCTGTTATCGCGGTCAGTGCCTGCGGACTGCCGCGGCGTTTGCCGAGCGCATGGGCTTGCCGGAGGGTAAATGGTCGGTTTCGTTCCAGTCACGGCTGGGCCGCGCCAAATGGATCGAACCCTACACCGAAGCGCGTCTCGACGCGTTGGCCAAACAGGGCGTGAAGAAGATTCTGGTGATGTGCCCGGCGTTCGTGGCCGACTGTATCGAAACCCTGGAAGAGATCGGTGACCGTGGGCTGGAACAGTTCCGCGAGGCGGGGGGCGAGGAGTTGGTGCTGGTGCCGTGCCTCAACGATGACCCGCACTGGGCGCAGGCGTTGAACACCTTGTGCGAGCGAGCGCCGTTGGCCCTATAGGCGATGATCGTTCCCACGCGTGGGAACGATCCTTACAACAGCGGCTCATCCGCCTTCTTGTGCTTCCAGCTGTCATTGCCCGGCAGAATCAGGTTCAACGCGATCGCCACGATGGCGCACAGCGCGATGCCCTTGAGGCCGAAGTCATGCGCGCCGGTACCGGTGCCGACCAGCATACCGCCAATCCCGAACACCAGCGTGACCGAGACAATCACCAGGTTGCGCGCTTCGCCCAAATCGATCTTGTGGCGGATCATGGTGTTCATGCCCACCGCGGCAATCGAACCGAACAACAGGCAGAGAATCCCGCCCATGACCGGCACCGGGATACTTTGCAGCAGCGCACCGAACTTGCCGATGAACGCCAGGCTGATGGCAAAGATCGCTGCCCAGGTCATGATTTTCGGGTTGTAGTTCTTGGTCAGCATCACGGCGCCCGTGACTTCGGCGTACGTGGTGTTGGGTGGGCCGCCGAGCAGGCCGGCCGCGGTGGTTGCAAGGCCATCGCCAAACAGCGTGCGGTGCAGGCCGGGCTTCTTCAGGTAATCGCGCCCGGTCACGCTGCCGACCGCGATCACGCCGCCGATGTGTTCAATGGCCGGGGCCAGCGCCACCGGGACAATGAACAGAATCGCCTGCCAGTTGAACTCCGGAGCCGTGAAGTGCGGCAACGAAAACCATGGCGCGGCAGCGATCTTCGCGGTGTCGACGACGCCAAAGAAGAACGCCATGCCAAACCCGACCAGTACGCCGGAGATGATCGGTACCAGGCGGAAGATGCCTTTGCCGAACACTGCCACGATCAGCGTGGTCAGCAGTGCAGGCATCGAGATCATCATCGCCGTCTGGTAATGAATCAGCTCGGAGCCGTCACCGGCCTTGCCCATCGCCATGTTCGCGGCAATCGGCGCCATCGCCAGGCCGATCGAAATGATCACCGGTCCAATCACCACCGGTGGCAGCAGGCGGTCGATGAAGCCGGTGCCTTTGATCTTCACGGCCACGCCGAGAAAGGTATAAACGAAACCGGCCGCCATCACCCCGCCCATGGTCGCCGCGAGGCCGAACTGGCCCTTGGCGAGAATGATCGGGGTGATGAAGGCAAAACTCGATGCCAGGAACACCGGTACCTGCCGTCCGGTGACTACCTGGAACAGCAGAGTCCCGAGGCCCGCCGTGAACAGCGCGACATTCGGGTCGAGGCCGGTAATCAGCGGCATCAACACCAGCGCGCCAAACGCCACGAACAGCATCTGCGCGCCAGACAGAATCTGGCGCCAGAGCGGGTCGTTGAACTCATCCTGCATGCTCACGCGTCCTTCTGCTTGGTGCCGAAAATCTTGTCGCCGGCATCGCCCAGACCAGGAATGATGTAGCCGTGCTCGTTGAGTTTCTGATCGATGGACGCGGTGTAGATGGTCACGTCCGGGTGAGCGTTCTCTACAACGGCGATGCCTTCAGGGGCGGCAACCAGAACCATCGCGCGGATGTCCCGGCAGCCGGCCTTTTTCAGCAGGTCGATGGTCGCAACCATGGAGCCGCCGGTGGCGAGCATCGGGTCGATGATCATTGCCAGGCGTTCGTCGATTTCCGGGACCAGTTTTTCCAGATACGTATGCGCTTCGAGGGTTTCCTCGTTACGGGCAACGCCGACGGCGCTGACTTTGGCGCCCGGGATCAGGCTGAGCACGCCTTCAAGCATGCCGATGCCGGCGCGCAGGATAGGCACAACGGTAATCTTCTTGCCGGCGATCTTCTCGACCGAAACAGTGCCGCACCAGCCTTCAATATCGTAGGTTTCAAGGGGCAGGTCTTTGGTGGCCTCGTAGGTCAGCAGGGCACCGACTTCCTGAGCGAGCTCGCGGAAATTCTTCGTGCTGATGTCGGCGCGGCGCATAAGGCCAAGTTTGTGTCGGATCAGCGGATGGCGGATCTCACGGATGGGCATAGGGAAAGGCTCCGGCGGCGGGCAAAAAAACCGGTCTAGATTAATCTATCCGAGGGTGTTGTCCTATAGACACACTGTACGTTAGTCCAGAAACGCTTGATTCGACCCGGCGGGATGCGTACCTTTGCTCGCTTTTCCGAATCCGCCACCCCTTGGAGAGCACCATGTCCGCTGATCTCGAGCATATCCGTCAAATCATGCGAGAGGCTGACTGCCTGTACACCGAAGCTGAAGTCGAGGCAGCCATTGCCCGCGTCGGTGCGCAAATCAACGAACGACTGGCTGAAAGCAACCCGGTGGTGTTCTGCGTGATGAACGGTGGCCTGATTTTCTCCGGCAAACTGCTGACCCATCTGAACTTCCCGCTGGAAGCGTCCTACCTGCACGCTACCCGCTATCGCAACGAAACCAGCGGCGGCGAGCTGTTCTGGAAAGCCAAGCCGGAAGTCTCGTTCATCGACCGTGATGTGCTGATCATCGATGACATCCTCGACGAAGGTCACACCCTGGGCGCGATCATCGACTTCTGCAAGCATGCTGGCGCCCGTGCCGTGCACACTGCCGTACTGATCGACAAAGAGCACGACCGCAAGGCTCGTCCAGACCTGAAGGCCGATTACGTCGGTCTGCCATGCATCGACCGCTACATCTTCGGTTACGGCATGGACTACAAGGGTTACTGGCGCAACGCCGCCGGGATCTACGCCGTCAAAGGAATGTAAAACATGGCAACGCCGAGTTTTCTTGATCAAACACTGTTTCGCGAGCTGACCGAGAAGGCTGCGGCCAATCCTCGTGGCCGGCAGCATCACAATTTCCATCAGATGGAGGAGCCGTGCCACCGTATGGCGGTGGGCTTGCAGCCATCGACATACGTTCCGCCGCACCGACATTTGAGCGATGACAAGGCTGAAACCCTGCTGGTCCTCAAGGGCCGTCTGGGGGTGCTGGTTTTTGACGACGCGGGCCAGGTGGTTGCCAAGCGAGTCCTGGAGTGCGGTGGCGAGACGCTGGGGATCGACCTGCCGGCCGGTGTTTATCACGGTCTGGTCGTGCTCGAAGCCGACAGCGTGATGTTCGAATGCAAGGCCGGACCGTATCGCCCGGTGGGCGAAGGTGAACACGCTCATTGGGCACCCCGCGAAGGCGAGCCTGGCGTTGCCGAGTATCAGGCCTGGATGCGCGCGCAGTTCGATTGACGGCGTGTTTTGTCGTCAGCAGTTCCTCAGCTACGCCAACGGCCACATCCGGGCGGATTTGCTACCGGTGCCGTGCGCACACAGTGAGTACTGGTCGTTGAGGCTTGGGGCAGGGCAGGGGTAAACTGCCCGCCCCGTGTAATGTCTGCGAGCTGGAGTCGGCAATGCGTAAAGATAAGAAACAGGTGATTGGTGACGAGATCGGCGATGCGCA
>CAYNGZ010000302.1:2505-6598 GCA_964396695.1 uncultured Pseudomonas sp. | reverse complement strand
CCGACAACGATCTCGCGTCGTACCTGATGTACCCCAAGGTCTTCAAGGAATTCTGCGCACATCGCGAGCGGTACGACGATGTCTCGATACTCCCCACACCCGTGTTCTTCTATGGGCTGGAGGTCGGGCAGGAAATCGCCGTTGAACTGGAGCGGGGGAAAACTCTGTTTGTCAGTCTCAGCGCGCAGGCGGGGCCGGACGATCAAGGCTTTGTACGCCTGTTTTTCGACGTCAACGGGCAGCCACGTCCGATTCGTGCCGCCCGGCGGGATGAGAGGCAGGCAAGGCAATCCGTCAGAATGGCCGAGCTCGACAATCCCCTCCACATTGCCTCCCCGATGCAAGGGAGTGTCATCTCCATCGGTGTCAGCGAGGGGCAATCGGTCGCGAAAGGACAGGTGGTGGCCGCCATCGAGGCGATGAAGATGGAAACCAGTGTTGTAGCGGAGGCCAGCGGCACAGTGAAACAGATCCCAGTGCAACCCGGTTCCATGGTACGTGCTGGCCAACTATTGATCGAATTGCAGCAGGTAGATTGACGAGTCCGGGCCCGCCACCCTGCCAATGGTGGGCCTGCGTGATCCGTAGACCATCGATAAGAAGCGTCGAATACGACACAACAATGCCAGCCCCATGTTGTAACTGGATGGAACGACAAGTGGACCGGACCGGGCAATGACTACGTTGAAGCAGTTGGAGGCGTTCGTTGCCATCGCCGAAATGGGCTCGTTCGACCGTGCAGCGGAACACCTTGACATCGCCCAGTCCGCAGTCTCGCGGCACATCAAGGAGTTTGAGGGCAACTTCGGTTATCCCCTGTTCGACCGGTCGGGGCGCACGGCGAGGCTCACTCTCGAAGGCGCCGAGGTGCTGACACGCGCGCGAGACGTCCTCAGGAAGCGCGACCTGCTGATGGAACAGTTCGTTCGAAAGGATGCACTGGTACGGAAGCTGCGCCTGGGCGTCACGGAATTGACTGCGGTCACGTGGCTGCCGCGGTTCGTGGATGCGATCCGCTCGCGGTATCCCCTGGTCAGGATCGAACTGGAAGTCGAGCACAGCGTGCCGCTGCATGACCGCCTGCGCACCGGGCAGCTTGATCTCATTGTTGTTCCGAATGCATTCGAACTAACCGGGCTGTTGCGTACCAGGCTGGCCGACGTCAGGAACGGGTGGTTCTGCAGCCCGTCCCTTGCCGTTCCCACTGGAAAAATAAAAATTGCCGAACTCGGCAACTATCCTCTTCTGATGCAGGGCCCACAATCCGGCGCTGGTGTCCTGATGCGAAGCTGGTTCGCGAAAAACGGGCTGACGCCCGGCAATGCGCTGCTGAGCAACAGCATCTCCGCTCTCGGTGGTATCGCCATATCCGGACTCGGCGTGGTCTACATGCCAGTGGCCGTCTCCCGAGGGCTGGTGGAGAAGGGCCTGCTCCGGGAAATTCACGCGTCCCCTGCCCTGCCGCCCATCCGCTACGTCGCGCTCATCCGCGCCGACTCGGCCACGCCCTTTCACCGCGCCATCGCCACCCTCGCCCAGCGGAATTGCGATTTCGAGCACCCCTACGAGGCCGGCGTTTCGCCCCCCCAGCAGGAATCTCATCCTGATGCTGACGATTAAGCAGATCGAGACGTTCTATTGGGTCGCCAGGCTCGGCACCGTACAGCGGGCGGCGGACAAGCTCCACATCACCCAGTCCGCTGCCACCAAACGGCTGCAAGAGGTCGAGCGACTTTCCGCTGCGCCCTTGTTCGAAGGGACGGGAAGCAAGGCCACGCTGACCGCGAAAGGGCACGAGATGATGCAGCTTTGCGCCGACATGCTGGAAAGTGTTGCCCACCTTGACTCGATCCAGACGTCTACGCGCAACATCCAGCGAATCGTCCATGTCGGCGTTACCGAACTCGTCGCGATGTCGTGGTTTCCCGCGCTGGTACGGAAGGTTCGGAGTGTCTATCCACAACTGACCCTCCAGCCTCACATCGACCATTCCGCCGTGCTGCGCGACAAGATCCTGGATGGGCAGCTCGACATTGCTATCCTGCCCGAGGCTTTCGCGATACGCTCGGCGGCCAGGGCAAACCTGGAACTGGTTCAGTTCGCATGGTTCTGCCCACCTGGCGCATTCAATCGCGGTGAAGTCATACCGTTGCAGCGACTGGCCACTTTGCCAGTGATCGAGCAGGACCGGGAGTCGATTATTACCGAGCTGTGCTCCCGGTTGTTCAAGCAGGTAGGTGCCGAGCCTACGCGCCTTGGTGGCAGTCGTAGCATCATCACACTGGCCGGCCTGATCGAAGCGGGTATCGGTGTCAGTTGCCTCCCTCGTGCGTTCTTTACCGGCGAGGTCACGGAAGGGCGACTCCAAGTCCTGGAGACCGATCCGCCGGCTCCCTCGGTACGCTACTGCGCCATGTACCCGGAGCGCTCGGCCCAGGGTCTCGCGGTCGCCGAGTTGGCGCGCGAATGCTGCGACTTCTCGAGGATACGTGCTCCCGCATCGCTCGGCTAACGCCAGCTTCTTGTCCCCCATACAAGGCTGAGCATGCTACCCGTCGGCCGGGCGCAATCTCCTGTCACTCAAAAATCTCTTTTTGGAATATCGAATCATCAAATGAAATCTCTTTCGAGAAGTCCGCAGCTCACCGATGATTGATTCGAGCCGGCCCTCAGGCCGAGGTTTGAACATCCGTCCGACTGTGAAATCCATGCAATCCGTAACCACCAGCCCCGACAGTGCCGGCACGCCCGACCTGGAAGAGAGTCTGCTCGCCTACCGTTCGCTGCTGAGCCAGAACCTGAAGCTGAACATGGCCCGAGGTGTCCCTTCCGCGGAACAACTCTCGCTCTCCGACACGCTGCTTGCCCTGCCAGGTCCGGACGACTTTCGCGCGGCAGATGGCACGGATTGCCGGAACTACATGGGTCAGCAAGGTCTTCCGGAAGCCCGGCAGCTCTTCGCCGGCATGCTCGGCGTACCACCTGAAAATACCGTGGTGGAAGGCAACTCAAGCCTGGCCCTGATGCACGATTGCCTGGCATATGCCTGCCGTGCCGGCGTGCCGGACGGCTACGGCCCGTGGCAGGAAGTGGCAGGAGGGATCGCCTTTCTCTGTCCGACCCCGGGATACGACCGCCACTTCAAGCTCTGCGAGGCATTCGGCATCCGGATGATCCCGGTGCCGCTGTCTGAAGACGGTCCGGATATGGACGTTGTGCGCGCGCTCGTCGCCCAGGACAAGTCTATCCGGGGAATCTGGTGTGTACCGAAGTACAGCAACCCGACCGGCGCCGTCTACTCGGACGAAGTCGTCAGGGCGCTGGCATCCATGCCGGCAGCGGCTCCCGACTTCCGCATCTTCTGGGATAACGCCTACGCCCTGCATCACCTGGGGGAAACTGAAGTCGAGATTCCGAATCTAGCCGACCTGTGCGTAACCTGCGGGCACGCCAATCGTGCGCTGATCTTCGGATCCACCTCGAAGATCACCTTTGCCGGCGCGGGTCTGGCGCTTTTCGGCAGTTCGACACAGAACGTCGCCTGGTATCTCAGGCTCGCGTCGTTTCGCAGTGTAGGTCCGGACAAGATCAACCAGCTTCGCCATGTCCGCTTCCTCAAGGACGAGCAGGGACTGAGAGCACTGATGCGCCAACATCGTGCCATCCTTGCCCCACGCTTCGCGAGTGTGATCGAGACGTTCGAATCCCGCCTTGGCGATTGTGATCAGGTGTCGTGGACCACGCCTGCCGGCGGCTACTTCATTACCTTGAGCGTCGTACCAGGCACCGCGCGTCGTGTCGTGGAGCTTTGTCGTAATGCCGGTGTGATCCTGACTGAAGCGGGTGCGCCGTTCCCGGGTGGCGTCGACCCCTTGGATCAGACGCTCCGAATCGCCCCTTCATCTCCCAGTCTCGATCAGGTCGGCCAGGCGGCGGAAGCCATAGCAGTGTGCACCCTGCTCGCTGCGGCGGAAAAGGTTCATGGCGAAATCGTGCGGGTGTGACTGAAGCCCCCCTGCTGGATCCGCAATGTGCTTTCCTTGCTTTGGGGAGCACAACACCACCAGGTCAGTGTCACACTGCTACGATTTCT
>CAYNGZ010000302.1:0-2495 GCA_964396695.1 uncultured Pseudomonas sp. | reverse complement strand
TTGAGAGGTAAACCTATGGATATGAGATTGTTCAAGAACTGCACCATGGGTGAATCGTCGTGGGATGCCTTGACCACGCAGTCGCATATTACGAGTCAATCGGCATCGGACCCTGGCACGAGTATCCCCCGCTCGACCAGTATGCGGATGACCTGCAGGTTCCCGATCGTGAAGCGTTCTTCGAACTACGCTACCGTTTCGCTGACCTTGACAATGTGCAGATCCAGTTGTGTCAACCCGGGGGCGGCGATAGCCCGCAAAGGCGATTCCTGGAAAGTAAGGGGGAGGGAGTCTATCACCTTGGCTTCACCGTTGCCGACTGCGACGCTGCCGAGGCAAAGGGCATCGCTGGAGGACTGGCTGTGTTGGCACGGGCGCGTCGCGCGGACCGGAGTGGCTTTACCTATTTCGATACGAAGGATAAGGCCGGCGTGACTCTCGAAGTCAGGGCTGCAAAGAAGGCCTGACTGGCCGGGACAATAAAAGCGCGATAATTATGTGCAGTACGGCTCGCGGCGATTGGGCGCCGGCACGGGGCGTGCCAGTCAGTCAGGCACCGCCCCGCACTCGCCGTCAGCGGATGATGAAGGGGTTCTCCACAGTCGCCCCTGCGGCTATCCAGACGCTCTTCGTCTGCAGATACTCGTCCACGGCTTCCAGTCCGCTTTCCCGACCGATGCCGCTTTGCTTATAGCCACCGAACGGAGACATGAAGCTCACCGCGCGATAGGTGTTGACCCACACCATGCCCGACTGGATTGCCTCCGATATTTCGAATGCACGCTGGATATTCTGCGTCCAGACACCGGCACCCAATCCATAGATGCTGTCGTTTGCGATGCGAATGGCGTCTTCCTGAGTATCGAAGGGAATCGCCGAAAGCACCGGGCCGAAGATCTCTTCCTGGGCAATCCGCATGCTGTTGTCGACGTCGGCAAAGATTGTCGGCTCGACGAACCAGCCTGCTTCATAAGCACTCCCGCTCGCACGCGTGCCACCACACAATGGCACTGCACCCTCGGCCTTGCCGATCTCGATGTACTCGAGGACCTTGGCGAGTTGCGCCTCCGTCGTCACCGGTCCCACCTGCGTCTCCGGGTCCATTGGGTTGCCCAGCCTGGCGGTGGTAGCGCGTTCTACAAGGCGCTCGAGGAAACGCTTGTAGATCGACCGCTGCACCAGCAGGCGCGATCCGGCGATACACGTCTGTCCGCTCGCAGCGAAGATACCCGACAGCACACCATTGATTGCCTGGTCGAAGTCCGCGTCCTCGAACACGATATTCGGACTTTTGCCACCCAGCTCAAGGGAGACCTTCTTCAGATTGGCAGCTGCGGTCTGATAGATGAGCTTCCCGTTTGCGTCGGAACCAGTGAACGCAATCTTGCTTACCTTCGGATGAGTGACCAGCCGCTGCCCCACTTCAGCACCATAGCCCGTGACCACATTGACCACTCCCGGCGGAAAGCCCGCCTCGTCGAACAGCCGGGCGAACTCCAGCGTCGAAACAGAGGTGTGCTCGGATGGCTTGATGACGACCGTATTCCCGGCCGCAAGCAACGGCGCGAGCTTCCACGTCAGCAGCAAGAGCGGAGAATTCCATGGGGTAATGGCAACAATGACCCCGAGCGGCTCCCTGCGCGTGAAGTTGAAGTACCCCTTTTTGTCGAGCGGAATCACTGCTCCCTGGATCTTGTCCGCCAGCCCGCCGTAATACCGGAACCACTCCGGAATGTACCGCGTTTGAGCGTGCATTTCCGCGAACAGCTTGCCGTTGTCGCGTGTTTCCAGCTCCGCCAGTTGCCGCGCGTTGCGCTCAATCAGATCCGCCACTTTTGCCAGCAGCTTGCCGCGCTGCGTGGGCGTCAGCCCGGCCCATGCCGGGTCGCGAAACGCTTCGTGGGCAGTGTCGACAGCCAGGTCGGCATCTGCCGGAGTGCCCCGCGCAATCCGGACCCAGGGCTGGCCATCATATGGATTCTTGCTGTCGATATACCCATGGCTGGCGGGCTCGACCCACTTTCCGCCGATGTAATGGTTGTAAGCTTGCATATCTGTTCCTACGCCTGCTCCCTCTCGAGAAAAGGTCCAGAGACTTGTTTACTTGTGTGCGTCGCTGCCGAGCAGCGCCTCGCGGAAACGGCTGCGCAGGTAGGGACCATCGCGCGGAGGCAGCACGCCGGGCACCGGCTCGGTGGTTACCTTTACCGTGGCCAGCAGCAGCCCCTCGGTGCTGAACAACTCCTCCGACAGCAGCGCCAACTCCTGCTCCGTGCGCACCGTGCGCGCATTGCCGAAGCCCACCGCCTTGGCCACGCCCGTGATGTCCACGCCTCGCCCGGCGTGCGCGGGCTGCATCCCGGTCTCGGCATAGTGTTCGTTGTCGATCACGATCACCGCCAGGTTCTGCGGCTGGTCCACCGCCGCCGTGGCCAGCGACCCCAGCCCCATCATCATCTCGCCGTCGCCGGTGACCACCACCACCCGGCGCTCGG
>CAYNGZ010000301.1:0-6715 GCA_964396695.1 uncultured Pseudomonas sp. | reverse complement strand
AAGCCTTGATCGCCGTCGTAATAAGGGTCCGGCACTTCATCCACGCTCGACTCATAGCGACGCAGGAACAAGTCCAGCTCTGCCCTGCCGCTGGCCGGTTGCAACGCCTTGAGGTTGCGCAGGTTGCTGTGGTCCATGGCCAGGATCAGATCGTAGGTGGAGAAATCGGCGCGTGTGACCTGTTGGGCGCGTTGCGCGGACAGGTCATAGCCACGGCGCAGCGCGGCGGCCTGACTGCGCTTGTCCGGCGCCTTGCCGACGTGCCAGTCACCGGTACCCGCAGACGCCACTTCGACCTGATCGGTCAAACCGGCTTCACGCAGTTTGTGCCGCAACACGCCTTCAGCGGTGGGTGAACGGCAGATATTGCCCAGGCAGACGAACAGAACCCGCATCAGGCCTCCAGCAGGCGACGAACGCGCTCGAGGTCTTCTGCCGTGTCGACACCCGGCGGCGGCGCAATCAACGCATCGGCGACGTGAATTCGCACACCGTGCCAAAGCGCGCGCAACTGCTCCAGGCTCTCGGTGTTTTCCAGCCAGCACGGGCCCCAGTTGACGAAGTCATGCAGGAAACCGGCGCGATAGGCATAGATGCCGATGTGGCGGCGGTACGGTACGCCAGCCGGCAATTGCTCGCGGCTCTTGGCGAAATCGTCTCGCGCCCATGGCAAGGTTGCGCGACTGAACGTCAGCGCCAGGCCGTTCAAGTCGCTGACGACCTTGACCACGTTAGGGTTGAACAGGGTTTCAACGTCTTCGATCGGCTCGGCCAGGGTCGCCATACGTGCTTCGGTATGAGCCGCCAGGTTAGCCGCGACCTGATCGATCACGATGGGCGGAATCAACGGCTCGTCGCCTTGCACGTTGACCACGATAGCGTCCGGCGCCAGGCCCAATTGGGTGGCGACTTCCGCCAGGCGATCAGTGCCCGAATTATGGTCGACCCGGGTCATCACCACTTCAGCGCCAAACGCCTTGCAGGCCTCGACAATGCGCGCATCGTCAGTGGCAACCACCACCCGTTGTGCGCTGCTTTTGCTCGCCTGTTCCCAAACGTGCTGGATCATCGGCTTGCCGGCAATCATTTGCAGGGGTTTGCCCGGCAGACGGGTGGAAGCAAAACGCGACGGAATCACGACGGTGAAAGCAGTACTCATTTATCCAGACGCTCGTCTGCTGTCAGGGTGCGCGCTTCGCTTTCGAGCATCACCGGGATGCCATCACGAATCGGATAGGCCAGGCCGGCGCCCTTGCTGATCAGCTCGGTTTTATCGGCGCTGAGCTTGAGCGGACCTTTGCAGATGGGGCAAGCGAGGATATCGAGCAATTTGGTGTCCATGAGCATTCCCTGGATAAAAGCGTTTAAGGCAAAAGACGCGCGGGCAACAGCCGCATCAACTGCGTATCGAACCAGGCCACGAAGGCCGGTGATGGCGCAGCATCGACCGCCAGATACCACCAGTCAGCGGCCGCGAAGGCTCGGCATTTCACCGCATCCTTCTCGGTCATCACCAACGGCAGTGACGGTGTGAAATTCAAGGCCGCCGCGCTGTACTCGGCGTGGTCGGCAAAAGCATGTGCAACAGGCTGCCAGTGTAGCGTTTCAAGGGTATTGAAGAAACGTTGCGGATTACCGATTCCGGCCACCGCGTGCAGGGCCTGGCCAGCGGGGAAATGCTCAAGCGAGCGGCGTTCCCCCGTCAGCAGGTTGACCAGCGCGGTCGGTTGCAGCCGGAAGGCAAAGCCGTCTTCACGATCTGCCGAGGCGCCGTTATAGAGCAGCGCATCGACGCTTTGCAGGCGCTCGACCGGCTCGCGCAGAGGACCCGCCGGCAGGCAGCGTTTATTGCCCAGTCCGCGTGCGGCATCGATCAGCACCAGCTCAAGATCGCGCGCCAGCCGGTAATGCTGCATGCCATCGTCAGACAGAATCAGGTCCAGCGGTTCAGCGGCCAGCAGCGCCTGCACGGCACGACTGCGATCCGGGTCGATCATCAACGGCACGCCGGTGCGCTGGACGATCAACAGCGGTTCGTCGCCGGCAATGGCCGCGCTCTGTTCGGCTTCGACCCGCCAGGGCAGTTGCGGCGGTTTGGCGCCATAACCACGGCTGACCACGCCGACCCGCAGTCCGCTACGCTGGCAGTGTTCGATCATCCACAGAATCAATGGCGTCTTGCCGGTGCCACCAACCGTAATGTTGCCGACCACGATCAGCGGCACGGGCGGCTGGTAGATCCCGCCCTCACCCGCCAGAAACCGTTCGCGCTTGGCCGTGACCACGCGCCGGTACAGCCATTCCAGTGGCTGCAATAATTTCAGCGCCGGGTGACCGGCGTACCAGGCGGCGAGCAAACGATCGGACATGGCCATCAGGGCGTCGGCGCCGACTCAACGGTGGTCATGCGCAAGTGCGTGAAACCCAGCTTGCCTGCGGCATCCATCGCGGTGATGACCGCCTGGTGCTGGGTTTTGCCGTCGGCGCTGATGGACAGTGACGCATTGGTGTCGCCATTGGACTCTTTCTTCAACGCATCGATCAGGCTGGCCAGATCGTTCTTCGGCAACAATTGGTTGTTGACCGAAAACACCCCTTCAGCGCTGATGGCGATGTCCAGTTGCTTGGTCTGCTGGTCTTCGGCAGGCGATCCGCTGACGGCTTCCGGCAGGTCGACGCGCAGCTGGGTTTCACGGGTAAAGGTGGTGGTCACGACGAAAAACAGCAGCAGGACAAACACCACGTCGATCAGCGACACGAGGTTGATGTCCACGTTCTCCCGTTGCTTGCGGCGGAATTTCACGCTTTGCCCTCAGCCAGATCGACGTCTCGGTCGCCCTGCACCACTTCAACCAGCTTGATGGCTTCCTGCTCCATGCCCACGACGAGTTCATCGATGCGCCGTTGCAGGAACCGGTGGAAGAACACCGACGGGATACCGACGATCAGGCCCGAAGCCGTGGTGATCAAGGCTTTGGAAATACCGCCGGCCAGCACCGCGGCGTTGGTGGTCATGCCCGTGCTCATGAACGAACTGAAGATATCGATCATGCCCAGCACCGTGCCGAGCAGGCCGAGCAACGGCGCCATGGCGGCGATAGTGCCCAGCGCGTTGATGTAGCGCTCCAGCTCGTGAATCACCCGGGCAGCGGCCTCTTCGATGCACTCTTTCATGATCTCGCGACCATGCCTGGAGTTGGCCAGGCCCGCCGCGAGGATCTCGCCCAATGGCGAGTTGGCGCGCAATTCCTTGAGTTTTTCTTTATTGAGTTGCTTGTCCTTGATCCAGACCCAGACCTGCCCGAGCAAGTGCTCCGGGGTCACACGACTGGCCCGCAAGGTCCAGAGACGCTCGGCAACGATCGCCATTGCCGCGATGGAACTCAGAATGATCGGCAGCATCATCCAGCCGCCGGATTTGACCAATTCCCACACAGTGACAATCCCCTCGAAAAAGTCCGCCACTTTAACATACAGACTCGGTATGGAGGCCCGGCACACCACAGACCGTGTGTCGCATGGCGGGTCGCGTTGATGAGTGGTGGCTATTGGCTGACGGACGGCGGCTCGCGCCAGAAACGCGGTTGCCGGCGCAGCGACTCAGGCGCCTCGAACGCCCCCAGACGCAAACGCATGGCACCCTGCTCGGCGCTGTCATAGACCTGCACGCCCAACCGGCGATAACGCGCTATCACTTGAGGATGGGGGTGACCGAATGAATTGTCGTGCCCACGAGAAATCAGCACGGCTTTGGGGGCCAACGCCGCAAGAAAGGTCATCGACGATGAGCTGCGACTGCCGTGGTGCGGCGCCTGTAGCCAGTCGGTCGCGACCGCCAGCGGACTGTCCAGCAACGCCTGCTCGGCCCGGGCGTCAATGTCACCCGTCAACAGCAGACGCTCGCCATTGGCTTCGATCTGCAGGACGCAGGATTTCTGGTTGCTTTCGCTCGCCTCGGACCATTGCCAGAGCGCAAAACTCACGCCGTCCCACTCCCAGCGCTGACCACTTTCACAGGCTTGCGCATGCAACTCGGCCGGCAATGCGTCGGGATCACCGCTGAGCACCTGCGCCACCGGCAACCCGTTTGCTACAGCGCGTGCGCCACCGGCGTGATCGGCATCGGCGTGGCTGATCAGCATCATCTCCAGCGAGCGCACACCGAGCTTGCGCAATGACGGCAACACCACTCGCTCGCCCAGATCGAAATCACCAAAGCGCGGACCCGCGTCGTAGAGCAACGTGTGATGGCGAGTGCGGACCACGATGGCCAGGCCTTGGCCGACGTCCAGTTGCCAGATTTCAGCCATGCCGTCGGGCACGATTCTGAGCGGTGGGAACACGATCAGCAGGAGCATCGGCCAACCCAACAACCGCAAGGGCAAGCCTTTGGGCAGTAACAGCAGAAAAGCACCGAAAGCACTGATCCCCCAGACCCAGAGCGGAATCACCGGTGCAACCCATGCCGGTATCCGCCCGGCCACCAACGCCAGACCGTTGAACAGCACGTCAAGCAAACCGCCGGCCAGCCACAATAGCCCCTCGCCGACATAAGGCAGCGGCAGCAGCAATGTCCCCAGCAAGGCCGGGGGCAACACCAGCAGACTGATCCACGGCACCGCCACCAGATTGGTCAGCGGACCACTGAGGCTGATGGGCAAACCGAGTATCAGCAGCAACGGACACAAGCCGATCGCGATCAGCCATTGCGCACGCGTCCAGGTTTGCCACCAGCGCCAGGCGCCCAAACGGCCGCCGAACGTCAAAACCAGTACCGCCACGGCGGCAAACGACAACCAGAAGCCTGGCTGTAAACTGGCCAGCGGCTCCAGCAACAGCACCGCATTCAACGCCAGCAGCAAGGGCCACCAAGCCCCCAGGTGGCGAAACCGCAAGCGCCATAACAGCACCAGACCGATCATCACGCAGGCTCTGCGCACCGGCACTTCAAAACCGGCCAGCAGTCCATAACCGAGCGCTGCCGCGAATGCCATGCCGCAAGCCCACGGCAGCCAGGGCAAACGTTGCGGCCACAGGCCAAAACGCGCCAACCCGGCAATCAGCAGATAAACCATCCCGGCCAGCAAACCAATGTGCTGCCCGGAAATCACCAGCAAATGCACAGTGCCGGTGTCTTGCAACACGCGCCAGTCTTCACGGCTCAGACCGGATCCGTCGCCCAGCACCAACGCGGCCAACGCCCCTGCGCGCCCTTGGGCATCGACTGCCAGCAAGCGCTGGCGAACGCTATCGCGCCAGGCACGCTGCGCAGGCCGGAGCAACTGTCCATCCTTGACGGTGCCTGTGGCGCCGATGCGTTGCGCCAGCAGCCAGGCGTCGTAATCAAAGGCCTGCGGATTGAGCAACCCCGTGGGGCGTTTCAATTTCACCGCCAGTCGCCAGCGCTCGCCGCTGTTGACGGTCGGCCCGTCATACCAGGCCAACCGCATCAGACTCGGCAATGGTGTGCGCCGCGACTCGCCATCGGCCAACTCGAAACGCACCACGCCTTGCGCATTCTGCGGCAAGCCGACAACGCGCCCCTCGACCCAGCGGGTTTGCCCGTCGAGACCCGATGCCAAACGATCATTCAACGCCCAGTGCGCGCTGATACACGCCCAACTGAAGCCGAACAGAAAAAACGCCAGCGGATACGTGCGAAACGGCAACAGCATCAATGCCAGTACGGGTAACAACAGCAGCAACCCGACCGGTGGCAGCACCGGTAAAAAACGCAAGGCCAACAGACCCAACGCAAGCGCCAACATCCCTGTGCGCATCAGCTCGTCCTTGAGAGTCCCCTCCCTTGGATTAGCCGAGTTACGAAAGCCCGCGCTGATTAATTGTCACAAAGTCTGAATTGGCGCTCAGTAGAATCCGGGCATACTTACCGCTTGAACTGACCGAGAAGCCTTATGCCCCGGCGCTTATTCAAACGTTACATGCCAGACCCGACCAGCATCCGGGAACACAAATCCTTACGTTTTCTCGGTACGCTGCTGCATGATCCGAACCTCTGGCACCTCAATCGGCACTCAGTGGCACGCGCGATGGCTGTGGGGTTGTTTGCCGCGTTTCTACCGATCCCGTTGCAGATGCTGCTGGCGGCCATCCTCGCCATTTCGATACGCGGCAATATTCCGATCGCGGTCAGTCTGGTCTGGCTGACCAACCCGATCACCATGCCCCTGGTGTTTTACTGCACCTATCAGACCGGTGCCTGGCTGATGGATGTCCCTGCCCGCAGCCTGCCGGATGAGCTGAGCTGGGAATGGATCAGCGGTGAGTTGTCGACCCTTTGGCAACCGTTTCTACTGGGCTCGGTGGTGACCGGGCTAGTGCTCGGCGCGCTGGCCTACTGCCTGACCATGGCCTACTGGCGCTGGTGGGTCAGCCGACAATGGAAGCGGCGCAGGCAAAGCCGGATTTGATCCAAAATCCCCCCTCACCCTAACCCTCTCCCCAGGGGGCGAGGGGACTGACCGAGGTGTTCTTTCGAGTTACATCGACCTGAAAGTCCGAGTCGAACTCAGGTTTTGAAAGGCGTGGAGATCTGCTCCCTTTCCCCTCTCACCCCGTGGGGAGAGGGGGCCGACCGAGGTGTTCTTTTGAGTTACATCGACCTGAAAGTCCGAGTCGAAACTCAGGTTTTGAAAGGCATGGAGATCTGCTCCCTTTCCCCTCTCCCCCGTGGGGAGAGGGCTGGGGTGAGGGG
>CAYNGZ010000300.1:4585-6718 GCA_964396695.1 uncultured Pseudomonas sp. | reverse complement strand
TCTCATCCTCAAGCATCTTCTATGGCAGCATAAATTACTTATTGATTTACATATTTTGTTTAAGAGCTGGCGTTCCACCCTAGGCCCAAGTTCCTTACGCGACAGCTGTTCCTCGAAGAGAGGGCGGGCCCTCCTACGCGGATTTGTATTCACCTGTAGGAGCTGCCGAAGGCTGCGATCTTTTGATCCTGCTTTACCTTAGCGGCTTAACAAAGATGCAGCCCCTGAGCCACTGAACAACCCGGCACTGATCCGGTTGAACCAGCTCTGACCCTTTCCGCTGCGCAGGTAACGCGCCGCACCGTGTGCGCCGAGGCCGTAAGCCAGCTTGCAGCACAGGTCGAGCAGGGTCCAGGTGGCGATCATGATCAGCAACTGCGGCAGAAAGGGCTGCTGAGCGCTCAAAAACTGCGGCAGGAAGGCGGTGAAGAACAGGATGTCTTTCGGGTTGCTGGCGCCCAGTACAAACGCGCGTCCGAACAATGCACGAAAGCGCGGAGCCTGCGCCGCCTGCGGTACTTCAGCGGTATGGGCCGGTTGTCGCGATTGCTGCCAGCTCTGCCAGGCGAGGTAGAACAGGTACAGCGCACCGATAATCTTCAGCGCACTGAAGAGTTGCTCCGAAGCCAATAACAACGCACCCAGCCCCAGGGCCGAAGCACTGAGCAGGCAGATCGAGGCAAACACACCGCCGAGAAACGCCGGGTAAGAACGGCGCAGGCCGTAATTCAGGCTGTTGCTGATCATCAGCAACGACAGTGGCCCCGGGATCAGGATCACCACCAGCGCAGCGCCGCTGAACAGCAGCCAGGTTTCCAGGCTCATCACTTTCCTCCCTATGTGCAAAAGCCCCACCCGACGGGGTGAGGCTGGTTTCAAACGCGTACCGCTTACAAGAAAATGAACTTGGCGATAAAGATCGCGCAGAGCACCCAAAGACTGATGGAAATTTCCTTGTGTTTACCCGTACCAGCCTTGAGCGCCACGTAGGTGATAAAACCCAGCGCGATGCCGTCGGCAACCGAGAAGGTCAGCGGCATCATGATGGCCGTGACGATTGCCGGAATACTGTCAGTGGCTTCGCTCCACTTGATGTGCTCCAGGCCGCTCATCATCAGCATGGCCACGTAGATCAGCGCACCGGCGGTGGCGTAAGCGGGGATCATGCCAGCCAGCGGCGCGAAGAACATCGCGGCAATAAATAGCACGCCTACAGTCACCGCGGTAAGACCGGTACGACCGCCGGCGGCCACACCCGCAGCACTTTCCACGTAACTGGTGACAGGCGGTACACCGACCACCGCACCGAACACGCTCGATGCACTGTCGGCTTTCAGTGCGCGGGAGAGGTTTTCGATTTTCCCGTCTTCGCCGACCAGGCCTGCCCGTTGCGCCACGCCCATCAGGGTGCCGGCGGTGTCGAACATGTGCACGAAAAGGAACGCCAGCACCACGCTGATCATGCTGACGTTGAACACGCCGGCGATGTCCATGGCCATCCAGGTCGGTGCCAGGCTTGGCGGGGTCGACAGAATGCCGTTGTAGTGCACCAGGCCCAGACCCCAACCGGCGAGGGTCACGGTGATGATGCTGATCAGGATCGCGCCGAACACGCGGTGATAACTCAGCACCGCAATCATCAGGAAGCAGATGGCGGCCAACAGCGGACCTGGGTCACGCAGATTGCCCAGTTTGATCAGCGTGGCCGGGCTGGCGACGATGATGCCGGCGGTTTTCAGGCCGATGATCCCCAGGAACAATCCGACCCCCGCGCCCATGGCGAAGCGCAAGCTCACGGGGATACTGTTGAGCAGCCATTCCCGTACGCGCGACAGCGTCAGGAACATGAACAACACACCGGAAATGAACACCGCGCCCAGCGCGGTTTCCCAGTTGTAGCCCATGGTGCCGACCACGGTGTAGGTAAAGAAGGCGTTCAGGCCCATGCCTGGCGCGAGGCCGACGGGCCAGTTGGCGTACAGCCCCATCAGCAGGCACCCAAGTGCAGCGGCGATTCAGGTCGCAACGAAGGCTGCCCCGTGGTCCGACCCGGCGTCAGCAATGGTGTTGGGCGTGATGAAGATGATGTAGTCCTTCGAGATGAAAGTTTTACGACATGGGGCCAGCGCCCTT
>CAYNGZ010000300.1:0-4575 GCA_964396695.1 uncultured Pseudomonas sp. | reverse complement strand
GTAAGACCTGCGATCAGCTCGGTCTTCACCGTGGTGCCATGCAAGCTGAGTTTAAAGATGCGCTCCAGCCAGCCATTGCGTAACGGCGGCGAGAGTTCCAGCGTCGAGGCTTCGGATTTGCGGCTTTCCACAGCGAGTACTCCTCAAGAGTTTTATTGTTATTTCCAGAGCCGGACACATGAGGTGGGCAGCGGCTCTTTGAGGCACTTGCGAATTTATTGACCGCTTGGTCAGGAACTCGCACGAAGCGAATTATGCTTTTGTATACAAATAAAGCAAATAATGTTTTTTGATTTTGTAGACGAAAAGATTGGCGGTCGGGATATATCGCCAGAAAGGACGCCATCGTCGGATTGTCGCCCGGAGCAAGCTCGCACGGTTGTTTGGCGTTGAGGATGGGATTTGTGTTCGACATCGATCCAGTGTGGGAGCAGCCGGTCGACGCTCGATTACTCGCGAAAGCGCCAGATCGGCTAATACAAGTCCAGCCGCAGAGCAGACAAAAAGAAACCGGCCTGTTTGGCCGGTTTCTTTTTGTCTCGGATTCATCGCCCGGGCTCAGGCTGCCGCAAACCGCTTGTCCAGATAATCGATGATCACCTTGGACTCGTACATCCAGGTGGTCTGGCCATTCTCTTCGATACGCAGGCACGGGACCTTGATCTTGCCGCCTTGCTCAAGCAGGGTCTGGCGATCCTGTTCGTTGTTCTTCGCATCACGCAGAGCCACTGGCACATTCAGGCGGCGCAGGGTGCGGCGGGTTTTCACGCAGAACGGGCAGGCGTGGAACTGATACAGCGTCAGGCCTTTCGCCGCGTTCTCGACCTGGGCCTGAGCGGCGGCGGGGCGCTTCTTTTTGCTCGGGCGGGTGAGGAAGTCGATGAAGATGATCAACTGGCCGAGGCCGACACGAAGCGCTTTGACGAACACGATGCAAGCCTCACAGGCGATAGGAAAGGCGCGCAGCTTACCCGATTTTTCACCGGCGAAAAAAAACCGGCGATGAATGCCGGTTTTCTTCGTGCTGCGGATTACTTGATCAGGCTGAGAAACTCGCTGCGGGTCGCCGCGTTTTCGCGGAACTCACCGAGCATCACCGAGGTGATCATCGATGAGTTCTGTTTCTCTACACCGCGCATCATCATGCACATGTGCTGGGCTTCGATCACCACGGCCACGCCCAGTGCGCCAGTCACCTGCTGGACTGCTTCGGCGATCTGCCGGCTGAGGTTTTCCTGGATCTGCAGGCGGCGGGCGTACATATCGACGATCCGCGCGACTTTCGACAGGCCCAACACCTTGCCACTCGGGATATAGGCAACGTGGGCCTTGCCGATGAACGGCAGCAAGTGGTGTTCGCACAACGAGTAGAGCTCGATGTTCTTGACCAGCACCATTTCACTGTTGTCGGAGCTGAACAAGGCACCGTTGGTGACTTCTTCGAGCGTCTGTTCGTAACCGCGGCAAAGGTACTGCATGGCTTTGGCGGCACGCTTTGGCGTGTCGAGCAGACCTTCGCGGGTGGCGTCTTCGCCAAGCTGGCCGAGGATCGCGGTGTAATTCTGTTCCAGGGACATGAAACTACCTGTGGGATTTTACGCAAAGGACAAGGGTACGGTGGCGGGCACGGCGCTGCAAGCGTAGAGCAACAGCTTTACTCGTCGCGACCTTCCATCATGGTCCGTTTGAGCATCACATAA
Organism: uncultured Pseudomonas sp.; assembly: GCA_964396695.1. Classification (GTDB taxonomy): domain Bacteria; phylum Pseudomonadota; class Gammaproteobacteria; order Pseudomonadales; family Pseudomonadaceae; genus Aquipseudomonas. Next base: position 2,875 of record CAYNGZ010000300.1, on the reverse strand, counting down.
ACCGCTCCGGCGCCACCGTGTCTGGCCTGGCACGACGTGAAGCCAAGCACCTGCGGATGCTGACGCAGCCACGTGTTGACGTGGCTTTTGATCATGGGCCGTTTGCCGTCCAGGCGCACAGCTTTGCCATGGGTCACGCGTACGCAACGGATTTCGAATTTTGTGGCTTCGGCGAGAAAGGCCCACAGCGTCTCGCGGGCTTTTTCGACGGTCATGCCGTGCAGGTCGAGGCTGCCTTCGAACGGGATCTGCCCGATCTTCAGCTTGCGCATCTGGCTTTCCTGCACACCGTCACGCGCCCACATCAACTCGTCTTCCGGACCGACATCGATCACGAACTGATCGGACAGACCGTCAACGGCGGTGGCATCGGTACGCACGGTGGCGGCCTGACGCAGCTTGGCGATGTGCGCGCGGTCAGCTTTGGGTTTACCGGTTTCGGCGCGATCGTGCTTGATCGGCTTGACGCCTTGGATCGCACTTTTGAACAGGGAAAAATCGTCGTCTTGCATGTCAGCCTCCGCGAAGGGCGGCCAGTTTACCCAAGTCGAGGTGAATCGGGCGCGTCAAAACGCAACGCGCGCCATTCAGTCATGTTTTTTCATCAAATGCGGAGCCAGGTTCAGCTCGCGGGGTTGACGCATCCGGCGGCGGCAGCGGCGCCACAAGGCAACACCGACATACAGCAGCAACAGGCCAATCGCCAGGATCACTGCCGCGCCAGCCTTGCTGGCGTTCAGCTCGCCGAGGGCCGGCGGGTGGCCCAACAGGCTGGCGGCACCGGCCATCGCCAGCAGCACGCCGAGGGTCGCCAGCAGCGCGGAAAATGCCGCGCCAAAGCGATAACGCCAGTTGCGTGGGCCTTTGGGCCGCAAGCGGCGAGCGTCAAATCCATCGGATATCTTCATTCCGACCATTCCTCAATGGGTATCGGCCCTTCGACCGGGAGTTGACCGGGTGGTTCCTGAGGCTAAGGCAATTGCAGGGAATGAAAGGCTTTTGCGGATGAGCGGCGGTGTTGGCCGCCCATCAAGCGCTCGATCAGATCAGGTCCCGGGTCTGGGCGAGCGTGGCGAAGTTGTCGGCCATGATCGCCATTTCAGTCTGTTGGACATGTTCGGCGCTGAGGACTCCACCTTTGAAAGGCAGGTCTCGCGTGGCGCAGGCATCTTCGACCAGGGTGCAGCGAAAGCCCAGATTCTTGGCGGCGCGAACGGTGGTGCTGACGCTGGAGTGACTCATGAAACCGCAGACGATCAGGTCCAGCGAGCCGAAGTCTTGCAGGCGTTTTTCCAGCGGGGTGCCGTGGAACGCGCTGGGCAGCAATTTGCCAATGATGGTTTCGTCAGCCAGTGGCTCAACGCCCGGGATGAATTCACCGCGTTCGCCCTGTGGGTCGAACAGGCCACCGACGGTGCCGAGGTGGCGTACATGGACGACCGGCCGGCCGGCCTTGCGGGCAGCCGCGAGCAATTGCTTGATGTTGTCGACAGCGGCGTCGATGCCGGAAAGGGCCAGGGGGCCGCTCAAGTACTCTTTCTGTGCATCGATGATCACCAGCGTTGCGTGGGCCAGATTGGCTGGCGCGTAACCACGACCGCTGAGTTGAAACATCGTTTTTGGAACGGACATTCTGGGGCTCCTTCGAGTGGGGCTTTTGCGACATTGTCCTCTGGCTGAGCGTTTCTGTGAATCGCTACCATCGTAGGCACCGTCGTTGCTGGCCTGCAGCCTGTCAAGAGCTGAGCGGATGTTCAATCAAAAGCTGAAAATCAGGATCATTCCTACATTTGCCCCGTGATTTTTCTTGCGTCGTCGGGGCGGGTTTAGGCTGTTAGAATCGCCAGTCGTTTTTTCAGGAGTTTGCCCCCGTGATCACTTCCCGCCTGCGCACCTTGCGCGACCATATTCGTTGGGCTGTCAGCCGCTTTCATGGGGAGGATCTGTTTTTCGGCCATGGGACCGACAACGCCTGGGACGAAGCCCGTCAGTTGGTGTTGGGGGCGTTGCACCTGCCGTGGGAAATCGCCGACAGCTACCTGGACTGTCGTCTTGAAGACGACGAGCTGGTAAACCTGCAGCGTTTGCTCAAGCGTCGAATCGAGGAGCGCATCCCGACGGCTTACCTGTTGGGCGAAGCCTGGTTCTGCGGTCTGTCGTTCATCGTCGACGAGCGTGTATTGATCCCGCGCTCACCGATTGGCGAACTGATCGAAAAACGTTTTGCGCCATGGCTGGGTACCGAGCCTGCGCGGATTCTCGACCTGTGCACCGGTTCCGGTTGCATCGGCATTGCCTGCGCCTACGAGTTCCAGAACGCTGAAGTGGTGTTGGCGGACCTGTCCTTCGAAGCGCTGGAAGTGGCCAATCAGAACATCGAGCGCCATGGTGTCGATGAGCGGGTGTTCACTGTCCAGGGCGATGGTTTCGACGGTTTGCCGGGGCAACGCTTTGACTTGATCGTGTCCAACCCGCCTTATGTGGACGCTGAAGATTTCGCTGATATGCCGGACGAGTACCAGCATGAGCCGGAACTGGGCCTGGCCTGTGGTGACGATGGTTTGAACCTGGTACGGCGCATGCTCGCCGAAGCGGCGGATCACCTGACCGAGAAGGGCTTGCTGATCGTTGAAGTCGGCAACAGCCAGGTGCACGTCGAGGCGTTGTACCCGGGAGTCGATTTCGCCTGGCTGGAGTTCGAGCGTGGCGGTCACGGTGTGTTCATGCTCAGCGCCGAGCAATGCCGCCAGCATCAGGCGTTGTTTACTTCACGCGTCTGATTCAATGCAAAAGATCGCAGCCTGCGGCAGCTCTTATGGAGCAAAAAATAACTTATTGATTTATATATTATTTTTAAGGGCTGGCTTGCCAGCCC
>CAYNGZ010000299.1:0-6718 GCA_964396695.1 uncultured Pseudomonas sp. | reverse complement strand
CAACAGCGCATTGAAGGAATGGCTGGAAAGCATGTGCACTTCGTCGATCAGGTAGACCTTGAAACGCCCACGGCTCGGCGAGTACTGCACATTGTCGAGCAGTTCGCGGGTGTCCTCGACCTTGGTGCGGCTGGCGGCGTCGACTTCGATCAGGTCGACGAAACGACCTTCATCGATCTCGCGGCAGACCGAACACTGCCCGCACGGAGTGGAGCTGACGCCGGTCTCGCAGTTCAGGCACTTGGCCAGGATGCGCGCGATAGTGGTCTTGCCCACGCCACGGGTACCGGTGAAAAGGTAGGCGTGGTGCAGGCGCTGGTTGTCCAGCGCGTTGATCAGGGCCTTGAGCACATGGGTCTGGCCGACCATTTCGCGGAACGAGCGCGGACGCCATTTACGTGCAAGAACCTGATAACTCATCGAAAACCGTCGCAACTGGGAAGCGGAAGCGGGTAATGCTAGCGGAGCAAGGGCAAAATTGCATCCGGTGCGCTCGGCGAATCTGGCTAAGCTGCTCTTTGGGGGCGCTTTAATCGGCTTCTGCCACACCGCAAAGGACGAACCGCCCCTGGCCAAGTGACCGCGACAAGTCTCAGACCGCCTGCTCCAACGCTTGCCACTGCGTCGGCGCGACAAAGGACTCGACCCAACGCGGCACCTCACTGGCGGGCATCGGCCGCGCAATGAAATAGCCCTGCGCCACCTCACAGCCCAGGCGCAACAGCAACTCGCCATGCTCGACGCTCTCCAGGCCCTCGGCGATCACTTCTCGCCCAAAGGCCCGCGCAAGGCCGATCACCGCGGTGGTCAACGCCAGATCGTCGCGGTCATGCAGAATATCGCGCACAAAGGACCGATCGATCTTGATGGTGTGCGTGCGCAGGCGCTTGAGGTAACTCAGCGACGAATAGCCCGTGCCAAAATCCCCCAGAGAGAACCTCACGCCCAGCGCCTGACAGGCTTGCAGGCAGGTGCTGACGTGCTGAATATTCTCGATCGCCACCGATTCGACAATCTCCAGGTCAAGCAACTGGGGAGCGACCCAGGCGTGCCGCTCGAGCACATTCTTGAGCCGTTCAAAAAAGTCCGCCCGCTGAAAATGCCTTGCCGCGATATTGACGCTGATCGGCCAGCGTTGACCGTTCTTTTGCCATTGGGACAACTGCGCCAGAACCTGCTCCATCACCCACTCGCCAATATCGACGATCAGATCAGTCTCCTCCACAAATGGCAGAAACTCTCTGGGCGGCACCAGGCCGCTCTGCGGATGCTCCCAGCGCAGCAACGCTTCAAAGCCGACCACCGCGCCGCAACGCATATTGACCTTGGGCTGAAAATGCAGGCGCAGCTCGTTATTAAGCAATGCCTGACGGACCCGCGCGACCGTCTGATGAGTTGCCTTGACCTCTTGGTCGCGCGCGACATCGAACAGGTGAAAACGGTTACGTCCGCTTTGTTTGGCCACGTACATCGCCTGATCGGCATGGCGCAGCAGGGTTTCTGCGTCTTCGCTGTCAACCGGGAACAGCGTGACACCGATGCTGGCAAAGACATTGATGTCCTTGCCCAGTATCGAATACGGCGCCGAGATCGCCCCCAACACTCGATGCAGCGCCGCGCGCAATTCCGGCAGATCGCGCACAAAACGCAAGATCAGCACGAACTCGTCCCCGGCCAGCCGCGCCACCACATCCTCACCACGAACGATAGTGCTCAAGCGCTTGGCCACCTCAACCAGCAACAAGTCACCACTGGCGTGACCATAGCCGTCATTGACCGCCTTGAAGCCGTCGAGGTCGAGCATGCACACCGCCAACGGCACGTTCTCGACGCGAGAATAATCCAGGGCCTGCTCAAGCAAGTCGGAAAGATACGCCCGATTGGGCAGACCGGTCAGAACGTCATGACCGACCCGCCATTGCAGGGAATGCAGCAACTGACGCTTTTCACTGATGTCGAAGCGAATCGACAAATACCGACGGACCCGCCCGGTCGACTCGTCCAACACCGGCACCATGGTGCTATCGACCCAATACAGGCTACCGTCCTTGGCCCGGTTGCAGATTTCGCCCTTCCAGACCTTGCCCAGGGCAATGGTTCGCCACATCGTTGCGAAGAAATCGTCAGGATGCAGGCCCGAGTTGAGGATGCGGTGGTTGGCACCCAGCAATTCCTCGCGGCTATAACCGGACACCGAGCAAAACAGATCGTTGACGTAAGTGATGCGTCCGGCCAGGTCGGTCTCGGAGAAAATGGCGGCTGCATCTACGGCCCTACGGTACTTCTCATCCATGAGTACGGCTCACTGTGGCTAGCGGTTATACCGCTCGACCAGCGCACAACGCCCGGAAGAGATGTGTTGAAAGGTGCTGCACTGCGCAGGGGATCGCAGCGTGTGATGCTGTTGGGGCAACATTCTTGTAAAAGAGCGGGCCGGCAAATTCAGATGCACGTAAAAACTCCATGAACAGCATTCGATGGCCCCCGGACAGACTAAGATCAACCAGGGTCCAGACGCGTCAAAAACACCGACTCTGGTAATATTGAACGGGCATTTCGCGTCGGCGGCGTACTACACACCTCGCGAGGTAACGCAATGCTGGCCGTATCACATTGCCCGGACTTCTGAAGTCAGGTCACCAATGCCCGTGCGAAACGCAGAGTCTACGAAATACATCACATTTTGCAAAGCAAGGTGATGGATCATGCAGTTGCCTAATGCAAAAATCTATCGTTAAGTTCTTGATTCTAAATGGGAATTGAGCGATGCAAATTTCAAGTTTGGGTCCAGCCATAAGGCGCTATCGCAAGATGGCGGGGCTTACTCAGGCTGAACTCGGTGAAAAAACCGGTTTTGACCCCAAAACCATCAGCCGCTTCGAAACCGGCACCTATACCCCCAGCGTAGAAGCCCTGTTTATGCTTGCCGATGTCCTGGGAGTGAAGCTCAAAGCGTTTTTCGCAGATTTAGGCGACGAAGACGAACAGCGAGCGTATTTGTTCGGTGTCATACACAAAGCCACCCCGAAGGATCTGGGAAAGCTGATCGCGGCGGTAGACCAGGCCTTGTCCAAGCCGTAGGGCCTGTACGAAAACTCGCCGAGCGGCGACCAGGCAAGGCAAAAACAGGCGAGGAAGCGGAGTTTAGGCTCCTAAATGAGCATTCCGAGCCTGTTTTTAACGCAGTCTGGTCGACGCGCAGGCAGTTTTCGTACAGAGCCTAGAGCCAGAAACAAAAAAGAGCAGACATGCGTATCAGATTGATACACATGCCTGCTCTTTTGTTATCGACTACTGACAGAAACTGACAGCCCGAGCGTCTAGGCTAGAGGCCTCAATGCCCACGACATCGGAGTCACCATGAACGCCCAACACTACCTGCTGTTGTACGTCGACAGCCCCGCCACCAGCGCCAACTTCTACAGCCGCCTGCTGGAAAAACCACCGGTTGAACTGCAACCGACCTTCGCGCTGTTCATTCTCGATTCGGGCCTGAAGCTTGGGCTGTGGTCCAGGCACACCGTGGAACCTGCGGCCGAAGCAGCGGGTGGCGGCGGCGAACTGGGATTCTCGGTGGCCGACGAACAGACGGTCGACACGCTGTATGCCGCATGGGCTGCGCAAGGGCTACGCATCGCCCAGGAGCCGATTGCACTGGATTTCGGCTACACCTTCGTCGCGCTCGATCCCGATGGGCATCGGCTGCGGGTGTTTGCGCTTTCGGAATGACGGCGAGGTTGTTTCAGACGAAACGAGGCATCGATCAGAGAAGATCAATGAGATAAAAGTCTGGATTTTTCTGAGGATGTACAAGCCTTGCGAAAGAAGGCCTGGCGTTAAGGTGGCAACCCCACCAGCCACACCCCGGCACACAATGTCACCGCTGCGGCTGCTCCCTTCCAGGCCTGACCGGGTTCACGGCTGATCGTTGCGGGGGGACCGATGGGGTCACCATAACGACGCTCACCTGACGGCGAGCCGCGCCATTGTACCTATCTGAGACGAAGTTACAACCGTTGGCGCGGATTAAAAAATATGAGTCGGGTCAAGGACATGCGTTGGTCTTGAAAAGATCGCAGCCTGCGGCAGCTCTTATGGAACAAAAAATAACTTATTGATTTATATATTATTTTTAAGGGCTGGCTTGCCAGCCCTGGCCCATGTTCCTTACGCGACAGCGCGGCGTCGAAGACGGGGCGGACCCTCCTACCTGTATACGTCGCCCCCGCAGGCTGCGATTTTGGCGGTTTCAGACCGTGATGCCGTGCCCAGCCAAAAACGCCACGAACGCTTCTTCGTCCAGCACCTTCAACCCCAGCTCATTGGCCTTGACCAATTTGGAGCCGGCACCGGGCCCCGCCACTACACAATAGGTTTTGGCCGACACCGAACCCGCCACCTTGGCACCGAGGCTTTCGAGCTTGTCCTTGGCGACGTCGCGACTCATCAGTTCCAGAGAACCGGTGAGGACCCAGGTCTGGCCTGCCAGCGGCAAGCCTTCGACGACTTTCTTCTCGCTGTGCCAGTGCATGCCGAAGTCGCGCAATTGTTTTTCGGCATCCAGCGCCAGTTGACGATTCTGTTCGATGGCGAAGAACTCCCGAACAGCGTTCGCCTGCTTCTCCGGCAGCGCCTGACGCATGTCCAGCCAGTCGGCGCTGATGACCGCTTCCAGCGATCCGAACTTGTCGGCCAGCTTCTGCGCCCCGCCCGGTCCGACCGAAGGAATGTTCAGCTTGTCGATCATCCCGCCCAGGGTGGTACTGGCGGCGAACTCGGCGCCCAACTCGCCCTGATCCTGAATCTCCAGACCATGCTTGAGCAGTTCTTCGATCACCTTCCGGTTGTGCGCGTCTTCGAAGAAGCCATGAATCTCGTAGGCGACTTCCAGCCCGACATCCGGTAAATACGTCAGCACTTGCGGCAATGCTTGCTGAACCCGCGCAAGCGACGCCAGCGAGCGCGCCAGGACCTTGGCCGTCTCTTCACCGACATCCGGAATACCAAGGGCGTAGATGAATCGCGCCAATCCCGGTTTCTTGCTGTCGGCAATGGCACCAAGCAGGTTCTTGCTCGACAGCTCGGCGAACCCTTCAAGGTCGACAATCTGCTCGAAGCTCAAGGCGTACAGATCCGCCGGCGAGCTGACCAGACCTTCATCCACCAACTGCTCGACGCTCTTCTCGCCCAGCCCTTCGATGTCCATGGCCCGGCGCGAGACGAAGTGAATGATCGCCTGCTTGAGCTGCGCCCCACAGGCCAGACGCCCGACGCAGCGATACACCGCGCCTTCGCTGACGGTTTCGCGGCCCTTGCTGCGCTTGACCAGTTGCGTGCGTTCGACGTGGGAACCACAGACCGGACAGCTCTCGGGAATCTGCACCGGGCGCGCGTTTTCCGGACGACGCTCGACGACGACCTGCACCACCTGCGGGATCACGTCACCGGCACGGCGGATGATCACCGTATCACCGATCATCAAGCCCAGACGCGCCACTTCATCCATGTTGTGCAAGGTCGCATTGGACACCGTCACGCCGGCCACTTTCACCGGCTTCAAACGGGCAACGGGGGTGACCGCACCGGTTCGACCGACCTGGAATTCCACGTCGAGCAACTCGGTGAGTTCTTCCATCGCCGGGAACTTGTGGGCAATCGCCCAGCGTGGCTCGCGAGCACGGAAGCCCAGCTCACGCTGCGAGGCGATGCTGTTGACCTTGAACACCACACCATCGATTTCATACGGCAACGCGTTACGGCGCTCGCCAATGTCGCGGTAGTAATCCAGGCATTCATCGATGCCCCTGGCCAGTTTCAACTCGCGACTGACCGGCATGCCCCATTGCTTGAGCTGCTGCAAATTGCCGATATGGGTGTCGGCAATTTCAGCCGAAACCTGGCCAAGGCCGTAGCAACAAAACTCCAACGGACGACTGGCGGTAATCTTCGAATCCAGCTGGCGCAAGCTGCCCGCCGCGGCGTTGCGGGGGTTGGCAAAGGTCTTGCCGCCGACATCCAGTTGCGTGGCGTTAAGGCGCTCGAAACCGGCCTTGGACATATACACTTCGCCGCGCACTTCCAGGGTCGCCGGCCAGCCGTCGCCTTGCAGTTTGAGCGGAATGTTGCGCACGGTGCGCACGTTGACGCTGATGTCTTCACCGGTGGTGCCATCGCCGCGAGTAGCGCCGCGTACCAGCAGACCGTCCTGATACAACAAGCTGACCGCCAGACCATCGAGCTTGGGCTCGCAGCTGTATTCAACCTCGGCACCACCGCCGAACAAATCGCCGACCGGCAAATCCAGACCTTCAGTGACCCGACGATCGAACTCGCGCATGTCGGTTTCTTCGAAGGCGTTGCCCAGACTCAGCATCGGCACTTCGTGCTGCACTTGAGTGAACGCCGAAAGCGCTGCACTGCCAACCCGCTGAGTCGGCGAGTCGCTGGTGATCAGCTCGGGGTTTGCCGCTTCCAACGCCTTGAGTTCATGGAACAGTCGATCGTACTCGGCGTCCGGAATGCTCGGCTCATCAAGCACATGGTAACGGTAGTTGTGCTGATCCAGCTCAGCGCGCAGCTCTAGAATGCGATTTTCAGCGGCGGTCATGGGTGTTCTCTCATAAAGCAAAAGAGCAGCCGAGGCTGCTCAATCTCATCAAGATCAAGAGATCGCAGCCTTCGGCAGCTCTTATGGAACAAAAAATAACTTATTGATTTA
>CAYNGZ010000298.1:0-6763 GCA_964396695.1 uncultured Pseudomonas sp. | reverse complement strand
CCATGTTCCTTACGCGACAGCGCGGCCTCGAAGAGGGGGCGGACCCTCCTACAGGGATTGATCGTTCCCACGCGGGAGTGAACGATCAGTGCGATCTTTTAAATGATTACTCGGTACTGCCCAGGCCTTGCCAATGCTTCAAGCCGATAAATATAAAGCGCAACTGCTGAGTGATCTTCGCCTGGGGCGTCAGGTGCTCGGGCAATGCTTCGGCGGGTGGGTCGATGATGTCGGGAAGGGTGGCGAACACGCTTTTGACGATCAGGTCGGCCATGACCGACAACCCGGCGAAATCGAGGTGTTGCAGTTTGGGCATCAAGGACAGATCGGCGGCCAGGTCCGAGCTGATGTTTTCGCGCAGTTTGCCGATGGCCAGGCGCACCGGCAGCGAGCCGCCATATTGTTCGCGGGCCAGGAACAGGAACTGCGAGCGGTTGGCTGCGACCACATCGAGGAAGATTCGCACCGAGGCGTCGATGATCCCGCCCATGACGAATTCGTTGTGGCGCACCAGGCGGATGGTTTCGCGGAAGGTCTGGCCGACTTCACTGACCAGTTCCAACCCGAGCTGATCCATATCGGCAAAGTGCCGGTAGAAGCCGGTCGGAACAATGCCGGCGGTTTTCGCCACTTCACGCAGGCTCAGGCTGCCGTATCCTCGGCCGCCTTCCATCAGGTGGCGGGCAGCGTCCATCAAGGCGTTGCGGGTTTGTTGTTTCTGTTCGGCGCGGGGCAGCATCAGGCGGCTGACTTCTAATCAAGGACAGCGGCGCACTCTAGCAAATCAGCTTTGCCGGCGTCGAACTTGAGTAAAGGGCGGTGAGGCGGGGACGTGCGAGGTACATAAAGTCAAAGCCCGATCCAGGAGATCGGGCTTTTTTCCGGGCCAACATGGGCTTAGCTCAGGCTGGCGTTGCGTTCGATCACGCGGTCACCACCACCTTCAGCCAGGGTTTGGCCTTGTGGTGTGCGGTCAGAACCGTCGGAAGCCAGGGTCTGGCCTTGTGGAGTCTTGTCGTAGCCGTCCTGAGTAATCAGGCCTTTTTCTTTCAGGCGTTCGTTACCGTTGGCACCGTCGGCAACCGTTTGGCTGTAAACCGAATGGCTGGATTTGACTTGCGGAGTGGCATGATCGGCCGCTGGCAGAGCAAAAGCGGTGCTGGCTAACATCGAGAGGGTCAGGCTAAGCAGTACTTGGCGTTTCATGATGGGTTGCTCCTTCGGAGGGCGATAAAGTGGGTACGGAGCCAATGCTACTCTCGATAAGTCGATATAAAAGTTCATAAAGACAATGGTAATAATCAACGGAATTGATTGTTCGGCGGAAAGCCTCTAGAACGGGCATTTCCGGGGAACGCTTTTGCACCGGGGTGGGTGTTTTCGACTCACTCGCGCGTCGCACAAGTGCGGGGCGGGTAACGCATAGCTGGCTGACTGGTCAGGGAAAAATATTTTTTTTGCGCTTGAATGGGGCTTTGCGTTAAACCTGCGGGCCTTTGCCAGTCGTCGTTCCCATTGTCGGCCGATTTCTGGCCTACCGTTTCATGCATGCGTCGCAGTCAGGGCGCTGAGTCGTAATCTGGAGCCCTGTGCAATGACGCGCACTCGTAAAATGCTCGCCTGGATTGTCGGCAGCCTCGTGCTGCTGATGGCCCTGCTGGTGCTGATCATCGCGTTCTTCGACTGGAACCGGATCAAGCCACCGCTCAACACCAAAGTCTCCGAAGAACTGCACCGCCCCTTTGCCATCAACGGCAACCTGACGGTGCTCTGGAAGCGGGAAGTCGATGAGGGCGGTTGGCGCGCCTGGGTGCCGTGGCCGCATGTGGTGGCCGAGGACTTGAGCCTGGGCAACCCGGACTGGTCGAAGAAGCCGCAAATGGTCAGTCTCAAACGTGTCGAGCTGCGGATTTCGCCGTTGGCCTTGTTGGTGCAGCGGGTGGTGATTCCGCGCATCGACCTCACCGAACCCAACGCCGACCTGCAACGTCTGGCCGATGGCCGTGCCAACTGGACCTTCACGTTCGATCCGAAAGACCCGAACGCCGAACCGTCCCGCTGGGTGGTGGACATCGGCGCCATCGGTTTCGACAAGGGCCACGTCACCCTCGACGACCAGACCCTGAACACTCAACTCGACCTGCTGGTCGACCTCCTGGGCAAGCCGATTCCGTTCAGCGACATCGTCGGTGATAAAGCGGCGAAGAAAGCCCTGGAGAAGGGCTCGGCGCCGCAGGATTATGCGTTCGCGCTGAAGGTCAACGGCCAGTACCACGGACAGAAACTCGCAGGTCAAGGCAAGGTTGGCGGGCTGTTGGCATTACAGGACGCGGCCAAGCCGTTCCCGTTGCACGCGCAGGTGAAGATTGCCGACACCAGCGTCGAGCTGGCCGGCACCCTGACTGACCCGCTGAACCTCGGCGCGCTGGATCTGCGGCTGAAACTGGCCGGCACTAGCCTGGGTAACCTCTATCCATTGACCGGCGTCACCCTGCCGGCTTCGCCGCCTTACACCACTGACGGTCATCTGACCGCCAGGTTGCGCGAGCCGGACGGTGCGATGTTCCACTACGAGGAGTTCAATGGCACCATCGGCGGCAGCGATATTCACGGCAACCTGGCGTACGTCGCCAGTCAGCCACGGCCCAAACTCAGTGGTGCGCTGGTCTCCGATCAACTGCTGTTCACCGACCTCGCGCCGTTGATCGGCGCCGACTCCAACGCCAGGCAAAAGGCCCGAGGTGGCGAAAGCAAGCAGCCGGCGGACAAGGTGTTGCCGGTCGAGGAGTTCCGTACCGAGCGCTGGCGCGATATGGACGCCGATGTCGAATTTACCGGTAAACGCATCGTTCAAAGCGAGAGGCTGCCGTTCACCGATCTTTACACCCACATGCTGCTCAACGATGGCCAGCTCAGTCTGGAACCGCTGCGCTTCGGTGTGGCGGGCGGGAAGCTCGACGCACAGATTCGTCTCAACGGTCGTGCCACGCCGCTGGAAGGGCGGGCGAAACTGACCGCCCGCGGCTTCAAACTCAAGCAACTGTTCCCGAGCTTCGAGACCATGAAAACCAGCTTCGGTGAGCTCAACGGTGACGCCGACCTCGCAGGTCGTGGCAACTCGGTGGCGGCGTTGCTGGGCAGCGCCGATGGCGATCTGAAGATGTTGATGAACGACGGGGCGATCAGTCGTCAACTGATGGAGCTGGCCGGGTTGAACGTCGGTAATTACGTGGTCGGGAAAATCTTTGGCGACCAGGACGTGAAGATCAATTGCGCAGCGGCCGACTTCGACGTCAAGAATGGTCTGGCGACCTCCCGGCTGTTTGTGTTCGACACCGAGAACGCGATCGTCTACATCGACGGCACGGCAAACATGGCCACTGAGCAACTCGACCTGACCATCACGCCAGAGTCCAAGGGCGTGCGGCTGATCTCGTTGCGTTCGCCGCTGTATGTGCGCGGTAAGTTCATCAAGCCGGATGCCGGTGTGAAGGGCGTGCCGCTGATGTTGCGGGGCGCGGGGATGGTGGCGCTGGGCGCGATTGCAGGTCCCGCAGCGGGGTTGCTGGCACTGGTGGCGCCGAGCGGCGGCGAGCCGAATCAGTGTGCGCCGTTGCTGGCGCAGATGAAGGAAGGCAAGGCACCGGTGACGGTCAAACCGACCCGATAGTTGGGCAGGCGCCTACGGAAGGGCGCGTGACGGCTGCGATTTTGGCAAGAGCCCCGAAAGCTTCGCTTCTTCATTCAGCCATTGAAAAAACGCCCGCACCGGCGGGTGCCGTTCGCGACCGGGCACACACAGTGCACTGTAACCGGCGCCATCGACCTGAATCTCAGGGCGATAACCCACCAGTAAACCGCTGGCGACACTTTCCGACACCAGAATGTTGCTCGCCAGCACCAGGCCCTGACCGGCAATCGCCGCTTGCAGGGCGTAATGCTCTTCGTCGTATTCACGCGTGACCGGGTGGCCGTCCAGCCAGGTTTCCCCCGCCTGCGCGCACCAGGCTTCCCAGCCGTGGGCGTACAGTTTGGAGTTGTGCCAGTTCACGCTGATCAGTGTCGGTGGCCGGTTGCTTGCCGATGCTACCTGTTCGGGCGAACCGTAGACCCCGAACTGCTCATCGAACAGGCATTGGCCGTAGAGATTCGGGTAGTCCTCGAGGCTGTAGCGAATCACCAGATCGACGCTGGCGTCCTGATGCAGGTCGATGACCTCGCAATGGGTGTCCAGTCGCAGCTTGATGTTCGGATGGCTGGCGTAAAACCGTCCCAGTCGCGGCACCAGCCACAACGTGGCAAAGGCGGCCGTGGTGGAAATCATCAGCGTGCTGCCACTGCGTTGCGGGCGCAGGGTGTCGACGCTTTGCGCCACTTCAAGCAAGGCGCCATGGAGGCTGTGGAACAGCCGTTCACCGCAGTCGGTCAGTTTCACGCGGCGCGGCAAGCGCTCGAACAACGGTACACCGAGCCAGTTCTCCAGCGAGCGGATTTGATGAGAGATCGCTGTCGGCGTCACCGACAGCTCATCGGCAGCCGCTTTGAAACTCAGCAGTCGTGAGGCGGACTCGAACGCGCGCAGCGCGGTCAGGGGCAGGGAGGCAAACATCCGAGAATCTCCATGGATGAAATGGATTCATCCTGAATAACTTTTGCTCATTTGAAGAGAGGTCGCTGCGAGCTTCAAGCTTCAAGCCACCTGCTTCAACGCAGTTTGATCTTTCAGGTTGAGTCATTTCAAGGAGTTCAAGATGAGCAAGATTCTTGCGATACACGCCAGTCCTCGTGGTGACCGCTCGCATTCGCGACGTTTGGCCGAGGTGTTTCTTACGGCCTGGCAGGCCCATCATCCGCAGGCGCTGTTGACCCGTCGTGAAGTCGGTCGAACGCTGATCCCGCCGGTCAACGAAGCGTTCATCGCCGCCGCGTTTCATTCCGGACCCGAAGCCTGACCGCTGTCGATGCAGGCTGACCTTGCGTTCAGCGATGAACTGGTCGGCGAATTACTCGACCACGATGTGCTGGTGATCTCCACACCCATGCACAACTTCAGCGTACCCAGCGGCCTCAAGGCCTGGATCGACCAGGTCGTGCGCCTGGGCCTGACCTTCAATCACAGCCTGGACAACGGCATTGCTCAGTACGAACCGCTGGTGAAGGGTAAAAAGGTCCTGATCGTCACCAGCCGTGGTGGCTTCGGTTTTGGTCCCGGCGGCGAGAATGAAGCGATGAACCATGCCGATCCGTTGCTGCGCACAGCGTTGGGTTTCATGGGGATCGACGACATTACCGTGGTCGCGGCCGAGGGCGAAGAGTCCGCCGAACGGACCTTTGCGGTGTCGGCGTCTGAGGCCGAGCAACGCTTGTTGGCGCTGGCCAGGGTATTTTGAGATGGCCTGGGTGTTTTTGCTGATCGCCGCAGGATTTGAAGTGACGTTTGCCATGGGCATGAAGTACGCCGAAGGCTTCACCCGGTGGTGGCCATCATTGATCACGGTGGTGGCCGCCGTGGGGGGAATTTACTTCCTGACGCTGGCCATGCGCGAGCTGCCGGTGAGCATCGCCTATCCGGTCTGGACGGCTGTGGGGTCGCTGGGCACCGTGTTTCTGGGGTTTGTCTTGCTGGGCGAAAGCCTGACGCTGATCAAACTGCTGTCGGTGGGGTTGATCGTGGCGGGAGTGGTGGGGTTGAAGTAGCGATCGTTGAATGTCATAGACTGGTCGTGAAGGTGTCATCTTCGGTGGCGATGCTCGGGGCCGACATCCAGCATCCCACCTCAGGCCTTCTCATTGATCAACAAGGATGTCTGCCCATGTCGCAGGAAACCGCCACGCGTTACCCCTTGGTGCTGGTCCCGGGAATGCTCGGGTTTATTCGCCTGCTGTTCTACCCCTACTGGTACGGGATCATCCCGGCGCTGCGCCGGGGTGGGGCGACAGTGATTGCGGTGCAGGTTTCGCCGGTCAACTCCAACGAAGTGCGCGGTGAAGAGTTGTTGGCGCAAATCGATGAAATACTGCGCGAAACCGGTGCGGACAAGGTCAATCTGATCGGCCACAGCCAGGGTTCGCTGACCGCCCGTTACGCGGCCGCCAAGCGTCCGGACCAGGTGGCCTCGGTGACGTCGGTAGCCGGCCCCAACCATGGCTCGGAGTTGGCGGACCATTTCCACACACACTATCCACCCGACAGCGCGAGAGGCCGGGTGCTGAGCGCGTTGTTGCAGCTGGTCGCGTGGTTGATGGGCCTGCTGGAAACCGGTTATCGCGGGCCGAAATGGCCGGTGGATATCCATGCTTCGCACAACTCGCTGACCAGCGAAGGTGTTGCGTTGTTCAATCAGCATTATCCACAGGGATTACCCCAGACCTGGGGCGGGCACGGACCTGAGCTGGTCAACGGCGTGCGTTATTACTCCTGGTCCGGGACCTTGCAGCCGGGCAAGACCGACCGTGGCGGCAACCTGTTCGACGCCACCAACCGCAGTTGTCGCTTGTTTGCCACCACCTTCGTTCGCGAGGCCGGGCATTGCGACGGCCTGGTCGGGCGCTACAGCTCGCACCTGGGCACGGTGATTGGCGATGAATACCCGCTGGATCATTTCGACATCGTCAATCAGTCGCTGGGGCTGGTGGGCAAGGGTGCCGACCCGGTGCGGTTGTTCGTCGAGCATGCGCAGCGGTTGAAGGCGGCGGGGGTGTGAATTGTCGAAAAGATCGCAGCCTGCGGCAGCTCTTATGGAACAAAAAATAACTTATTGAT
>CAYNGZ010000297.1:0-6785 GCA_964396695.1 uncultured Pseudomonas sp. | reverse complement strand
AAACTCGACTGTCCTTCCAAGCCATCAATCACTTGATTGATATACAAGCAAGGCGGGAATACCGCGACCTCAACACCGCTCGGCAAGGCCAGATGACGAAGGCCGTTAATCAGCTCAGCGACGCTGGCGCGGGTACCGTGCATCTTCCAGTTACCAGCTACCATAGGGCGACGCATGCTGTACCTCGTCGATCAAAGTGGGCGCAGATGTTACCCAACCACATCATTACTGGCAAGCCGAAATCAGGCAGAAACTTAAGTAACCAGTTTTTCCAGCTCTTCGGCGTAACCACGAACCAGTGTTTCGTCTTCACCTTCGACCATGACCCGCACCAGCGGCTCCGTGCCAGACTTGCGCAACAACACGCGACCGCGCCCCGCCATAGCCTTGGTGACGCGCTCGCTGGCTTCTTTGACAACTGCATGTCCCAGCGGGTTTGCACCACCATCGAAACGCACATTGATCAAGACCTGAGGGCACTTGCGTAGCGCCTGACGCGACTGCGCGAGACTTTCAGAGCGGCGCTTCAGCGACATCAATACCTGCAACGCAGCGATAATCGCATCACCCGTAGTGGTATGACTAAAGCACACGACGTGACCAGAGTTCTCACCACCCACCAGCCAATTGCGCTCAAGCAGTTCGGCGATCACATAACGATCACCCACATTAGCCCGCACAAAAGGAACGCCCAGATCCGCCAGGGCCAACTCCAGCCCCAGATTGCTCATCAGGGTTCCAACAACCCCCCCTTGCAACTTGTCACGTTCATGCAGATCGCGCGCGATGATGAACAGCAACTCATCGCCATCAACAATCGCGCCCGTGTGATCAACCATCAACACCCGGTCGCCATCACCATCGAAGGCAATACCCAGATCGGCCTGCTCGGCCACTACGGCCGCCTGCAACTGCCCCATATGGGTCGAGCCGCAGTTGTGATTGATGTTCAGGCCATCAGGCTGTGCAGAGAGCACCGTCACCTGTGCGCCCAACTCCCGAAAAACACTCGGAGCCACCTTGTAGGTAGCACCGTGTGCGCAGTCGATCACAATTTTAAGACCGGAAAAATTGGTTCCGGTTGGCACGCTGGCTTTGCAGAATTCGATGTAACGACCAGAGGCATCATTGATTCGCGAGACTTTGCCGATCTTGCTCGACTCCACCACCGTCATCGGCATATCGAGCAACTCCTCGATCATCAGCTCGACATCGTCCGGCAGTTTCGTGCCCTGACCAGAGAAGAACTTGATGCCGTTATCGTCATGAGGATTGTGCGAAGCACTGATTACAATACCAGCCTCGGCATGGAAGGTACGCGTCAGATAGGCGATAGCCGGAGTAGGCATCGGCCCCAGCAGCATGACATCAGCCCCGGCGGAGGTCAGACCGGCCTCAAGCGCCGACTCGAACATATAACCAGAGATGCGAGTGTCCTTGCCAACCAGGACGCGGCAGGCCCCTTTGCTGCGGAAGGCCATACCCGCAGCCCAGCCGAGCTTGAGCATGAATTCAGGAGTGATCGGATATTCGCCGACCCGACCACGAATGCCGTCGGTACCAAAATATTTCTTAGTCATAAGTGCTCCATCATTCTTATTCGGCTGATTCAACCGCGGTGATCATCCGTACCACATCTACTGTTTCAGCCACATCATGCACACGCAAGATGCGCGCACCCTTGACGACAGCCAACGCCGCGAGAGCCAGACCGCCATGCAGCCGCTCCCCCACCGGACGATTCAATGCCTGCCCGATCATGCTCTTTCGCGAAACCCCGACCAACAGGGGCCGCCCCAAGGCATGCAGGTCATCCATATGTTTGAACAGACTCAAATTGTGCTGCAGGTTTTTCGCAAACCCGAAACCCGGATCAAGAATAATCCGCTCGGCCGGAATACCGACTGCCGCGCATGACGCCATACGCTCGGCAAGGAACTCGCCAACCTCGCGCGTCACATCAACATATTGCGGATTGTCCTGCATATCTCCTGGCTCACCCAGCATGTGCATCAGGCACACCGGCAATCCGGAAGCCGCAGCAGCATCCAGCGCCCCGTCTCGACGCAACGAACGCACATCGTTGATCAGACCGGCACCAAGGCGCGCAGTTTCACGCATCACCGCAGGCGTCGAGGTATCGACCGAAATAATCACATCCAGTTCACGATGAATCCGCTCGACGATCGGCGCCACACGCTCGAGCTCCTCAAGCGGCGAAACCGCCCGTGCGCCAGGCCGGGTCGATTCACCACCTACATCAATGAGGGTCGCACCGGCAGCTACCATCGCCTCAGCGTGCCGCAGAGCAGCATCGAGCTGGCTAAAGCGACCGCCATCGGAGAAGGAATCGGGAGTGACATTAAGAATGCCCATGACATGCGTATGGGCTAAATCAAGAACCCGGTTGCCGCAAGGCAACCGGGTCGAGGACGGTACAAGAGTCATTTCAAACCTTAGACGTCGGCAGCCGGACCACCGATGGGAGTTTCCGGACGCTCCTCCTGTACGACTGGAGGAGTACCGGTGCCGCCCGACCAGTCACGAGGCTCACGCGGTGTGCGACCGGCCATGATGTCGTCGATCTGATCGGCATCGATGGTTTCGTACTTCATCAACGCATCGGCCATGGCATCAAGCTTCTCGCGGTTGTCCGTCAGGATCTGCTTGGCCGTGCCGTAGCACTGGTCAATGATGCTGCGCACTTCAGAGTCGATCAGCTTGGCCGTCTCGCCCGAGAAGCTGGCGTGTTGACCGCCGCCGCCACGACCGAGGAACACTTCGCCCTCTTCTTCGGCATACATCAAAGGACCGAGTTTTTCCGACAACCCCCACTTGGTGACCATGTTTCGCGCAATCTGGCTGGCACGCATGATGTCGTTGGATGCACCGGTAGTCACGCCATCGAAACCCAAGGTCATTTCCTCGGCAATACGGCCACCGTACAGCGAGCAGATCTGGCTGATCAACGCGCGCTTGGACAGACTGTAGCGATCCTCTTCCGGCAGGAACATGGTCACACCCAGCGCACGACCACGCGGAATGATCGAAACCTTGTAGACCGGATCGTGCTCAGGCACCACGCGACCGACGATCGCATGACCTGCTTCGTGATAAGCGGTGTTCTGCTTCTCTTTTTCGGACATGACCATGGACTTGCGCTCGGCGCCCATCATGATCTTGTCTTTCGCCAGTTCGAACTCTTTCATCTCGACGATGCGCTTGCCGGCACGGGCTGCGAACAGCGACGCCTCGTTCACCAGATTTGCCAGGTCGGCACCCGAGAAACCAGGCGTACCACGCGCGATAACGGCTGGAGCGACGTCGTCACCCATAGGAACTTTACGCATGTGGACTTTCAGGATCTGCTCACGACCGCGGATGTCCGGCAGCCCCACGACGACCTGACGGTCGAAACGGCCTGGACGCAACAACGCAGGGTCAAGCACGTCGGGACGGTTGGTGGCGGCGATGACGATGATGCCGTCATTCATTTCGAAACCATCCATCTCTACCAGCAACTGGTTGAGGGTCTGCTCACGCTCATCGTGACCACCGCCCATGCCAGCACCACGATGACGACCAACAGCGTCGATTTCATCGATAAAGATGATGCACGGAGCGTGTTTTTTCGCCTGCTCGAACATGTCGCGAACACGGCTGGCACCCACACCGACGAACATTTCGACGAAGTCCGAACCGGAAATGGTGAAAAACGGCACTTTGGCTTCGCCAGCAATGGCTTTGGCCAACAGGGTTTTACCGGTACCCGGCGGCCCCACCATCAGCACGCCACGAGGAATTCGACCACCCAGGCGCTGGAATTTGCCCGGATCACGCAGAAACTCGACCAGCTCACCCACTTCTTCCTTGGCTTCATCACAACCGGCAACGTCAGCCAGGGTAGTTTTTACCTGATCCTCGGAAAGCAGGCGCGCCTTGCTCTTGCCGAAGCTCATCGGCCCGCCCTTGCCACCGGCACCACCCTGCATCTGCCGCATGAAGAACATGAAGACAGCGATGATCACCAGGATCGGGAAGCTTGCGACCAGGAGCTGAGTCCAGATGCTTTGCTGTTCAGGCTGCTTGCCTTCAACGACTACGTGGTTATCCACCAGATCGCCGATCAGACCGTTGTCCTGAATGGCCGGACGGATGGTCTTGAAGCTGTCGCCATCATTGCGCTTGCCAGTAATGACATAGCCGTCCACGGCTACGCGCTCGACCTTGCCATCCTTGACCTGCTGGATGAAGTCGGAATAGTTGAGGGTCTGTGGCTCGTTAGGACTGGAGAAGTTGTTCATCACCGTCACCAGGACAGCCGCGATGATCAACCACAGGATCAGATTCTTTGCCATATCGTTCAATTAACTACCCTCTGAAGCAAGCTCCGCTACTGGCGCGCGCTTCGCATGATATTCACCGGCCTAACTTACTACATTACCTACAGCTCTGGCAGGCGCCGTCTGTAACCCTTTGTGAAACACTTTCTACACAATATTCGCTTATGCACGAAGGGCGAAATACGAAAAACCTATCACCCCGCCAAAAAACCTCGTTTTACTCGCTACCGCCGCGGTAGCCCCAAGCCAGCAGGTATTGCTCGCGGGAACTGTCACGGGAAGAGTCCGGCTTGATCATCTGGACCTTGTCGAATTTCTGACGAGCGTCCTTCAGGTAAGTATCGAACCCTTCGCCCTGAAAAATCTTGATCAGGAAATTGCCACCCGGCTTGAGTATCCGATCCGCCAGATCAAGAGCCAGTTCGCAGAGGAACATGGCTTTTGGCATGTCCACGGCAGGCGTACCACTCATATTGGGGGCCATATCGGAAATCACAAGGTCCACCTGCGAATTACCCACGGCTTCAAGGATCCGGGCGAGCACTTCGTCCTGAGTGAAGTCACCCTGGATGAAAGTCACGTCCGGAATGCCGTCCATTTCCAGGATGTCCGAGGCGATCAGACGCCCCTGGCCACCGATCAGCCGGCTAGTGACCTGCGACCAGCCACCGGGCGCCGCACCCAGGTCGACGACGCTCATGCCCGGACGGATCAGCTTGTATTTCTCCTGGACCTCCAGAAGCTTGTAACTCGCACGCGAGCGGTAGCCATCCTTCTGCGCCTGCTTCACATAGGGGTCATTGACATGTCTTTTCAGCCAACCAAGGCTTGTCTTGGAACGCGCCATTGGGCACCTCGATGATAAGGGTCGTGATTAATTGGGCGGATCCACGAGCCCTCGGGTAAAATGGCCGCCATTTTACAGAATCCAGACGAAAGGGTCAGATTATGCCGCTCACTCAAGAGCAGAAGAAACAGTACAAATCCATTGGCCACCATCTGAAACCAGTTTTGACTGTGGCCGACAACGGTTTGACTGAAGGTGTTTTAGCCGAACTGGAACGCGCACTGGGCGATCACGAGCTGATCAAGATCAAGCTCAGCATCCTCGACCGCGAATCGCGCCTGGCAGCCATTGCTGAACTGTGCAAGGCCGGCAAAGCGGATCTGGTACAAGTCATCGGCAAGATGGCACTGATTTACCGGAAGAACTTCAGCGTAAACAAGCAGCTGTCGAACGTCCATCGCTTCAAGTGATGGTACGGGTCAAGGGTGTGCTTCGCGCACCCTGCCACCCCACCCCGGCACCGGTTGCAATACCAGCAGCACCCCGGAAAACCCCAGCACTAGATAGCTGAACAACAACCAGAGCCGGGCATCCGGCCAGTCGCTTCGCACCACGAAGTACATCGCACTCGCGTACAACGCTATCAATAGCAGTTGCCCGCGAATATCGCGCCATAGACTGACAAGGCCCTTGGCCTGAACCAGCACCAGAACCTGAAAAACCACACACGCTGCCGAGAACCCGACCAGCAGCGCACTCAGCATGCTTGAAACTTCTTCGATCAGCAGCGGCGCCAGGCCAATTCGGCCCAGCACCGGCAGCAGACCGATATGCAACAACCACAGACCGCCAACCCATAACATCTGAGTCAGCTGCCACAGCATGGCGCCCGCACGAAGCAGACGCCTGCCTTCAGATATGGCGAACTTCGACAATCTCGTACTCGATAACGCCACCAGGCGTTTTGACCGCCACCACATCACCCTCTTCCTTGGCGATCAAGGCTCGGGCAATCGGCGAGCCGACAGAGATTTTGCCGAGCTTGATATCAGCTTCGTCCTCACCAACGATCTGGTAAGTCACGCTTTCATCCGTCTCGACGTTGGCGATATCGACAGTCGTGCCAAAAATCACTTTGCCGGTATGAGGAATGGTCGTGACATCGATGATCACCGCATTCTGCATGCGGCCTTCGATGTCGCGGATCCGCGCCTCGACCATACCCTGCTGCTCGCGAGCAGCGTGGTATTCGGCGTTTTCCTTCAAGTCACCCAACTCGCGGGCCGTACCAATGTCCTGGCTAAGCTTCGGACGGACGACCTTGGTCAGGTGAGCGTGCTCTTCTTCCAGGGCTTTTGCGCCCTGAACAGTCATTGGGTACTTGGTTATGCTCATGCCTTCAATCCTGCGTGTAGATCCTGCAAGCGGCGCACAGTCTTCTCGGGACCGAACTTCAGCGCTTCACAGATAGCTTCGCCAGCAGCAATGGTGGTCGTGCAGTAGATCTTGTGCTGCAAGGCATTACGACGAATGGAATACGAATCAGCGATCGACTGACGACCTTCAGTGGTGTTGATTAACCACGTGACTTCGTAATTACTGATCATGTGCACCACGTGCGGTCGACCGTCCATCACCGTGTTTCAACCGCGCCC
>CAYNGZ010000296.1:0-6804 GCA_964396695.1 uncultured Pseudomonas sp. | reverse complement strand
ACATGGGAATCCTTAATCCGCGAACCCAGCACACCCAAAAATGGCCTGCGACGGCGTTGACATGTTGACTGAACCCACCGCATGATCAGCCCATGAATTTTCTTGCGCTGAACCTCACCCGCACCACCACGACCGCTTCCGGCGGGTCGTGCGGTGGCTGGCTGACATGAATACAGCGCAGTGAACCCAAGGCCCCGCCAGCAATGGACGGGGCCTTGTTGTTTCTCCCGTCCGTTCGGCACTTCATGGAGAAACACCTATGTCATCGGCACTTTTGATCATCGATATGCAGGTCGGTCTGTTCAACAGCCCGGACAAGCCCCACGACGGCGAACGAGTGCTTGCCAACATTCGGCAACTCATTCACCGGGCGCGAGAGCGTGAGGTGCCGATTTATGCGGTACGACACACCGGCCCTCAGGGTTCGCCCATCGAGGCTGGCAGCCCATTCTGGCAATTGCTTCCCGAGCTGGAGCTGGATGCCCATGTCGACACCCTGTTCGATAAAACCCGCCCCAATTGCTTCCTCGGTACTCAACTGGTACAACAACTCACCGACGCCTCGATAAACCCATTGATCATCGTCGGCATGAAAACCCAGTACTGCATCGACAGTACCTGCCGGGCCGCGGCCGACCTGGGATTCAATCCCGTGCTGGTCGCCGATGCCCACACCTGCATGGACACTGCAGCGTTATCGGCCAGAATGATCATTGAACACCACAATGCAACCCTTGGCGGGGCGTTCGTCAAATTGCTGAACACAGCGGACGTCAGGTTCTGATGCGCGGAAAAGATCGCAGCCTTCGGATTGTTGTACGCCTCACCTTCGTAGGAACTGCCGAAGGCTGCGATCTTTTGATCCTGCTTCTATTATTGGTGATTGCCAAACCACTCTTGAGTCAGCAATCTGAATCGACATTTG
Organism: uncultured Pseudomonas sp.; assembly: GCA_964396695.1. Lineage (GTDB taxonomy): Bacteria > Pseudomonadota > Gammaproteobacteria > Pseudomonadales > Pseudomonadaceae > Aquipseudomonas. Next base: position 5,879 of record CAYNGZ010000296.1, on the reverse strand, counting down.
AGCCCCGACAGTCCGATGCCCACAGGAGCCCAGCATGCCTGCAACCGTTCTGGTACTGGTTGAAACCATTAACGATTACCTGCCGATCCTCGAACATCAAGGCTTTCACCTGATTCTCGCCCCTACTCCCGCCGAGCGCGCCCAGGCCATCGACAGTCATGGCGGGCAGATCGACGCCGTGCTGACTCGCGGACCACTGGGGCTCTACACCGACGAAATCGCCGCGCTGCCGAACCTGAAAATCATCTGCGTGATCGGTGCCGGTTACGAGGAGGTCGACCTGCAAGCGGCCAGCGACCGGGGCATTACCGTCACCAATGGCGCCGGCGTGAACGCCTCATCGGTGGCCGATCATGCGATGGCCTTGTTGCTGTCGTTGGTGCGCGACATCCCTCGGTGCGACGCGGCGGTGCGACGCGGTGAATGGCCGAAGATCATGCGCCCGTCATTGGCCGGCAAACACGTGGGCATTCTGGGTCTCGGCGCCGTCGGCATGGCCGTCGCCAAACGCGCCGCCAATGGTTTCGACATGACGGTGAGCTACCACAGCCGCCAGTTGCTCAGCGATGTCCCCTACGACTTTTGCTCGACGCCCACCGAGCTGGCCCGGGCCTCTGACTTTCTGATCGTGTGCACGCCCGGCGGCATCGGCACGCAACACCTGGTCAACAAACAGGTGCTGGATGCATTGGGCCCGCACGGTTTTATCGTCAACATTGCCCGCGCCAGCGTGGTTGCCACCAACGATCTGATTACCGCGCTTGAGCAACGGCGGATCGCCGGTGCCGCGCTCGATGTATTCGATGCCGAACCTCAGGTGCCGGATGCGCTCAAGGCATTGAGCAACGTGATCCTCACGCCTCACGTGGCCGGCCTGTCACCGGAAGCAACCCGGGGAACCGTCGAACTGGTGGGGCAGAACCTGATGGCGTTTTTCTCCGATCGTCCGGTGTTGACACCTGTGAAGTTGCCCGAACCGCTCTGAGAGGTTAGAGAACCCCCAGTAACGTCCAAAGTCGACGCGACTCCGCGTCAGCCGATATCAATTCGCCGAGCAGTTCGCTCAGTGGTTTGTTACCCCACTCCACACCGCGCCGGATCAAGTAGGGCACCGGACTGTGGGGCTCGGTTCGCGCCAGGTACTCGGCAATCAGCAACAGTTGCCGATAAGCCTCTTCGCGACTCAGCGGCTCGCGCATGGCCTGCGGGGCTGGCGCAGGTTCCGGCTCCAGCGTGTGCTCCGGCACCTGAACCTGCGGCGACTCAACCGGAGCCTGGGTGGGCTGATGTGGATGCATGGCGATGAACTCCTGAACGAGCGTCAACAACGCCTCGATGATGTCCCGCAACGATGTGTAGCCCGGCGCCTGACTGCCCAGGCAGGCATCGCTCCAGTCCTCCAAACGTTGCAGATGCTGCAAGCTCAGCAACAGGCTGCCTTGGCTGCGCAACCAGAAGGACAGTGGTGTTGCACGAATCTGTTCGGTGAGTTTTTTCTGTTCGTTGCGAGCCGTTTCAGCTGAGGTTTTTGCAGCCTTGGTGTCATTGACCATCACTTGCTGTACCTGCAAGCGCCGCCAGTCATCCAGGCAATAGCCCGCAAATTCGCCGGTGCGAACGTCGAACAACGGCACCCGGGTGAGCAGGATTTCGCTGTAGCGCCGCACCAGCCATTCGAGAGGAATGACCCGCCACGACTGGTCGCCGTCCTCGGCCTGAGGGTGAAGTTGCTCGGGGTAGCGCTCGCACAACCCCGCCACCAGCGCCAGGCTGCCCGGCAATCCTTCCAGGCCGTCCAGATGCAACCAGGCCTCGCCGAGCCAGGCACTGAGCATCAAGTCCTTGCTGCGCTCCAGCAGCAAACGGCTGGCCAGTTTTACCAGTTCCGGCCATTGGGCACGCTTGATCGACGACTGCCAGACCCCGGTCGGCAAACTGGCATCGTCCTCGCGGCGCAGCTCACGCAATTGATCGAATTCAGGCTCATAACGCAGGTCCTGACCACAGGGCGTTTCGTCGCTGATCGGTTCGATCAACTGTGCGATCAACTCTGGCAGCGGCGACGGTAATGGCGATAGCGACGGCAGACTCACAAGCCCTCCTCGTTCGTCATGATGGCCGCCGTCGAACCCGTCGACATAAAGGGTGAACGCGGAGCACGTGTTGGCAACGGTTGAATGGACAACGGCAGTTTCGATCCCTGAGTCATCCATGACAGGCGCATGAACATCTGTGTGGGCTCCTCAATGCGGGTACTCGCGGTGACCGGCAAGCGCAAGGTCAGCGGAAAATCCGTGTAGTCCATGCTTGGCTGACGCTGCATCGACTGGTGCGAACGCATCAGGCGCAACAAGGACCAGGGGCCGCCGTACTCCCAGCCGGCCTCCAGATCCTTGATGACCAGGTTCGGTTGCAGCGGGTCGCTGACCGGCCGCTGGGGACCATTCCTGGCCCAGCGCAACGTCAACCTGACGGGTTGGCCGACCATCCAGCGCAGGTTCTGCTGGGCCTCGCCGGGATAATTGATCTGTTGATTGCCGGCATTCAGGCCCCAGGCAATGACCTGATCGGCGCCATGCTCTTCCTCACGATCAGTGCGCCAGCGCACGTCCATCTCGACTCCCAGGATGCCGCTTTTATCTCGCATAAACAGCGGCCCGAGCCAGGTGCTGGCCTGTTTCAAGCGATTGAGAAAGTCCTCGGCGGCCAAACGCTCCGGCGTCCGGCTGAGCAACAAACCGGCTTGTGCCACCGGCAGGCGCTTGTCGATCAACTCCAGCAAATGCTGAACCCGCGCCGGGTCGGCATCGGTAACCTGTGTGCCATTGGAGAACGGAAAACGCTCGGCCAGGTACTGGTTGAAGTAGTTGGCCAGGTCGTTCCACGCCGCCGAAGCCTGTTGCTGTTGCAGCGACTGACAGCGTTGCATCGCGGTTTGCTGCAGCTCCTGGGCCCTCAGGGCCAGCGTCCCGCGACCGCCGGAAAGGTTGGCGGTTTGCAGGATCTGTGCGCAGGACCCGGCGTCCATTTCGATGAAATCCCGGCTCACCAGCTGTTCGATCTCTGCCGGAGAACTGGCGGGGTTCTGATCCTTGTACTTGAGCAGTTCATCATTCAAGGCGTTGAACTGCACAACCCGTTCGTAGTCCAGCCCCGACAGGTTTTGCTGCTGGACCTTCAGCCACTCCAGTGCCGGGGTACGTCGTTCGGTAATCCCCAACATGGTGTTGAACTGCTGCTTGAGGCTCAGCTTCAGATCCTGCACATCGCTGGCGCCGTACAGCTGCAAACCCAGGTTCTTCGAACCGTCCCACTGTGCAATGCTGGTTCTCTCCCTGAACACCGGCTGGGCCCCTATTTCGTTCAGACCACTCACCACCTCGGCCATCGCCCGGCGGTTGAGCGCGTTCTGCAAACGGGTGGCCAGGTCACTGCGCCGCAACTCGACAAAGGCTTTCTGCAACGCCACAGCCTGCGAGGCCTGCACATTGAACCCTGCACCTTGCTGTGTCTGGCCACTCTGGTCCTCCAGGCTGGCCCACATCGCCTTGGCCGCCGCCCCTTCCGCCGCCTCGAGCAGCGCCCCCCGGTAAGCCGGCGGGATGCGTGGCAACTCTTCACTCGCGTAGCTTTTGTAACTGGCGAAGTAATTCAACGCACTGTTGAGACCATCATTGTCAGCACTCTGACTCTGTGAAGCACTGAGGTCGGAATCATCCTGACGCAGCGCGATGGCCACGAAGTCGCGCCTGAATAACGCCTGCACAGCGTTGTTCAACTGGCTGACACGCTCTTGCAACACCAGTTGCCCGCTGCCTTGTTGAATCAGCAAATTGCCACGCGAGCCGGCCTGAGCAATCCATTGATCACGAAAGCTCTGCTGCAATTTCGAGGCCTGCATGTCCAGCCGTTGCTGCAGTTGCGGTCCGAGCAAGGCGCTTTGGCGTACTTTATCCATCAGCTCGCGGTAGCCCGGCACCAGGTCCTGCCCCTTGCCCCGTCCCCACGCCGAGTTGGTCAAGCCAATCAACGCTTGCAAGTCGTCAATCAGCGCCCTCAAGTCCTCGAGTTCGCTGAGGGAGTTGCCACTGCCCGACTCCAACCGTTCCAGTTGCAGCTTGAGATAACCGGCCTGACGCACGAAGTTGTCCGCCAGAAAGTACTGGTCCAGCCAGCGCTCCATGAGGCCGGTGAAATTCGTCGAGAGGGTCGAGCGTTCCGAGGTCAGGTCCAGCGCTTTCAAGCCACTGGTGTCGGAATTGAGCAGTACACGGTTATAGAAGGCCGCACGACGCAACGTGCCGACATTGAGGTTCTGTGACAATGCGTTATTGCTCAGCAGCACCAGGTCATCGAGTGGGGTCCGAGGGTTGTTCAACGCCTGATTGAACCACTGGTTTTGTTGCTCGAGACGCACCGCGCGCTCCACCAGCTCCTTGGCCTTGACGTAGTTTTGCCATTGCGCCGGGTCTTCGCTTTCCACGCTCAGTCGGCGCTCGGTATTGCGAATCGCCTTGAGCTGCGTCAGGTCCGATACCAGCAACTCTTGCAGCGGCACCAGCAACTGCCGCTGGGCAGTGAGCCGCAGTTCGTCCTCCATCCGCGCATCCAGTGATGAAAACCAGGACGTCGGAAAGACCACCGAGGTGAAACTCCAGCGCGGGGCTCTTTCCAGTACCCGCCAGAAACTCTCGACGTTACGTCGCGTCGGTTCCAGCCGATGGGCTTCGTCGGTGACCACGGCATAGTTTTTCTGCGCGCCTTGCAACAGGCGCGACAACTCATGAGCGTCCTTGACCGAGGATTGCCAGACCCAAACCATGCTGATCGCCCAGACCAGCCCGACCACCAACGCCACCACCCCGGTCACCCGTTGCCAGCGTTGGCGCAGCCGCAAAATACGCGGTACGACCTGAGCCACGCCACGCTCAGCGACAATCTGTCGCTGCCACAACTGCCGGGCAAAAGCGCTCTGCTGCAACACCGTGTCGTAGGCCGAGAAGCTGTCCCCGGAACTCTCTGGCGCTTGATTGGCGGTGAAGTAAATCCCGCGAAAACGCGGCGCCTCGCCTTGTGCGTTGCCCTGGAAAACCGGTTCAAGCAGGGTTTGCAGGGTGCGCCGCAGCGCTTCGAAACGGTCCGGCAAGGCAAACAGTTCGCTGCTCAAATGCCCGGACAAGGCGCCGATCTCGATGATCGATTCAGACAATGCCCGGCTCACCTGATCCAGCGCCTGATCACTCCATTGCGATTGCCAGACCGCTTCAGGCGAATACGGCGACGACCAACCCAGTGCACGTTCCCGCGCCTCTGTCGGCAACGCGCCAATCAACGCCTGAAAGCCCGGCAACTCCTCCATCCCGGTGATGACTACATACACCGGCAGGCTCAGACCGAAACGCTGCAACAAATCGATGAAACGCCGCCGTGCCGCCAGACCGAGGCTGGCCGCCTGCTCCGGATCGCCCAACTGACTGATTGGCACGGTCCAGATCACCGCGTCCAGCGGCCGCTTGCTGCGCAGGCGCACGATCAACCCCAGCAGACGCCACCAGCCGCCGCGTCGCAGGTTCAAGCCTTCATCGGGCAGGAACAACGCCTGTGGCACCACCAGCACTGCGCCCTCGGGGTCCGACCACCAGCGCCCGAACCAGGCCGGTTTGTCGGTTGGCTGCAAGCGCCATTGGGCACACAGTTGAGTGCCCTGGGTTTCGTTGCCGAGCATCAGCAGCCATGGAATCTGATAACGATCCTGAGTCCCCTGCTCCTGCTCCATGTGCCGGACCGACAGGTAGAAACTGCGAATCGCGGCACCGCTCTGGGTGCGCAACCACCACACCGCCACCCACAACACCGCCAGCAGCAACAGCACCGCAACG
>CAYNGZ010000295.1:0-6858 GCA_964396695.1 uncultured Pseudomonas sp. | reverse complement strand
TTCGGGGGACATGGGGGGGCGGGGGTTTACCGTTCCGGAGGAATACGGCGGCGCCGGCCTGGGCTATCTGGCTAACGTGGTGGCTATGGAAGAGATCAGCCGCGGTTCGGCCTCGGTCGCCCTTTCCTACGGCGCCCACTCCAACCTCTGCGTCAACCAGATCAACCGCAACGGCACCCACGAACAGAAAGCCAAATACCTGCCGAAGCTGATCAGCGGCGAACACATCGGCGCCCTGGCCATGAGCGAGCCGAACGCTGGTTCCGATGTGGTTTCGATGAAACTGCGCGCCGACAAACGTGGCGACCATTACGTGCTCAACGGCAGCAAGACCTGGATCACCAACGGTCCGGACGCCAACACCTACGTGATCTACGCCAAGACCGACCTGGAAAAGGGCCCGCACGGCATTACCGCGTTCATCGTCGAGCGCGACTGGAAAGGCTTCAGCCGCAGCAACAAATTCGACAAGCTCGGCATGCGCGGTTCGAACACCTGCGAGCTGTTCTTCGACGACGTTGAAGTCCCGGAAGAAAACATCCTCGGCGTGCTCAACGGTGGCGTGAAAGTGCTGATGAGCGGCCTCGACTACGAGCGCGTGGTGCTCTCCGGCGGCCCGACCGGGATCATGCAGGCCTGCATGGACCTCATCGTTCCGTACATCCACGACCGTAAACAGTTCGGCCAAAGCATCGGCGAATTCCAGCTGATCCAGGGCAAGGTCGCCGACATGTACACCCAGTTGAATGCCAGCCGCGCCTACCTGTACGCGGTGGCCCAAGCCTGCGAGCGTGGCGAAACCACCCGCAAGGACGCCGCCGGGGTGATCCTCTACAGTGCCGAACGCGCCACGCAAATGGCCCTCGATGCGATCCAGATTCTCGGTGGCAACGGCTACATCAACGAATTCCCGGCTGGCCGTCTGCTGCGTGACGCCAAGCTGTATGAAATCGGCGCGGGTACCAGTGAGATCCGTCGCATGCTGATCGGTCGTGAACTGTTCAACGAAACCCGCTAACGGAGCTGTCCATGGCAATCCTGCACACCCAGCTCAACCCCCGTTCGGCGGAATTCGCCAGCAACAGCGCGGCGATGCTTGCTCAGGTCGACGCCCTGAATACCCTGCTCACCCAGGTTCAACAAGGCGGTGGTGCCAAGGCGCAAGAACGGCATACTTCACGTGGCAAACTGCTGCCCCGCGAACGGATCAATCGCCTGCTCGACCCCGGTTCGCCCTTTCTGGAAATCAGCCAACTGGCGGCTTACGAGGTCTACGGTGAAGAGGTTCCAGCCGCCGGGGTGATCGCCGGCATCGGTCGGGTCGAAGGCGTCGAATGCATGATCGTCGCCAACGACGCCACAGTGAAAGGTGGCTCGTACTACCCGCTGACGGTGAAAAAACACCTGCGCGCCCAGACCATCGCCCAACAGAATCGTCTGCCGTGCATCTACCTGGTGGACTCCGGCGGCGCCAACCTGCCGCGTCAGGATGAAGTGTTCCCGGACCGTGAGCACTTCGGCCGGATCTTCTTCAACCAGGCCAACATGAGTGCCATGGGCATCCCGCAGATCGCCGTGGTCATGGGCTCCTGCACCGCCGGTGGCGCTTATGTGCCGGCCATGGCCGATGAAGCGATCATGGTCCGTCAGCAGGCGACGATTTTCCTCGCCGGTCCCCCACTGGTGAAAGCCGCGACCGGTGAAGTGGTCAGCGCCGAAGACCTTGGCGGTGCCGATGTGCACTGCAAGATTTCGGGTGTGGCCGATCACTATGCCGACAGTGACGAACATGCGCTGGCCCTGGCCCGACGCAGCGTCGCCAACCTCAACTGGCGCAAGCTTGGTGAGTTGCAGCAACGCACACCGATCGCCCCGCTCTTTGCCAGCGATGAGCTGTACGGTGTGGTGCCGGTCGATGCCAAGCAGCCGTTCGATGTGCGTGAAGTCATCGCGCGACTGGTCGACGGCTCGGTGTTCGATGAATTCAAAGCGCTGTTCGGGACGACGCTGGTCTGTGGTTTTGCGCACCTGCATGGCTACCCGATTGCCATACTCGCCAACAACGGCATCCTCTTCGCCGAAGCCGCGCAGAAAGGCGCGCACTTCATCGAGCTGGCCTGCCAGCGCGGGATTCCATTGCTGTTCCTGCAAAACATCACCGGCTTCATGGTCGGTCAGAAATACGAAGCCGGTGGCATCGCCAAGCACGGCGCAAAACTGGTGACTGCCGTGGCCTGCGCCAAGGTGCCGAAATTCACCGTGATCATCGGCGGCAGCTTCGGCGCCGGTAACTACGGCATGTGTGGCCGGGCCTATGATCCGCGGTTCCTGTGGATGTGGCCAAACGCACGAATCGGCGTGATGGGCGCCGAGCAAGCCGCCGGTGTGCTGGTACAGGTCAAGCGCGAACAGGCTGAACGCAGCGGTCATCCGTTCTCTGACGCTCAAGAAGCCGAGATCAAGCAACCGATCCTCGATCAGTATGAAGAACAGGGCCACCCCTACTACTCCAGCGCTCGGCTGTGGGACGACGGCGTCATTGACCCGGCACAAACCCGCGACGTACTGGCCCTGGCCTTGTCCGCATCGCTGAATGCACCTATCGAACCGAGCCGCTTCGGCGTGTTCCGGATGTGATCTGGAGAAAACCATGAGCGACTTCAATACCCTGGAACTGCTGACCGACCCGCGTGGTTTCGCCACGCTGTGGTTGAGTCGCGAGGCGAAAAACAACGCCTTCAACGCCGAAATGATCCGCGAACTGATCCTCGCGCTGGACAAGGTCCAAAGCGACCCGAACCTGCGTTTCCTGCTGGTGCGCGGGCGCGGCAAGCATTTCAGCGCAGGTGCTGACCTGGCCTGGATGCAGCAATCGGCCGAACTCGATTACCACACCAACCTCGACGACGCCCGCGAGCTGGCCGAGTTGATGTACAACCTGGCCAAGCTGAAGATCCCGACGCTGGCGGTAGTCCAGGGTGCAGCCTATGGCGGCGCACTGGGCCTGATCAGTTGCTGCGACATGGCAATTGGCACCGATGACGCGCAATTCTGTCTGTCGGAAGTGCGCATCGGACTGGCGCCAGCGGTGATCAGCCCGTTCGTTGTGCAAGCCATCGGCGAACGTGCCGCACGCCGTTACGCCCTGACTGCTGAACGCTTCAGCGGCCAACGCGCTCAAGAAATCGGCCTGCTCAGCGAAAGCTATCCGGCCAGCGAACTGGAGTCGCAGGTCGAACAGTGGATCAACACCCTGTTGCTCAACAGCCCGCACGCCATGCGCTCAAGCAAGGAGTTGCTGCGTGAAGTCGGCAACGGTGCCCTGAACCCGGCGTTGCGCCGTTACTGCGAAAACGCGATCGCCCGAATTCGTGTCAGCCCTGAAGGTCAGGAAGGCTTGCGGGCGTTCCTGCAAAAACGTCCGCCAAGCTGGCAGCCCGAAACCACCAAGGAGCCGCGTTGATGAGCGCCCCTGTTCTCACCACCTTGCTGGTGGCCAACCGTGGCGAAATCGCCTGCCGAGTGATGCGCACCGCCAAGGCGCTGGGCCTGACCACCGTGGCCGTGCACAGCGCCACCGATCGCGATGCGCGGCACAGTCGCGAGGCGGACATCCGCGTCGATCTGGGCGGCAGCAAAGCCGCTGACAGCTACCTGCAAATCGACAAACTGCTCGCCGCCGCCAAGGCCAGCGGCGCCCAGGCGATCCACCCGGGTTATGGCTTCCTCTCGGAGAACGCCGGGTTCGCCCGCGCCATTGAAGCCGCCGGTTTGATCTTCCTTGGCCCACCCGCTTCGGCCATCGACGCCATGGGCAGCAAATCCGCCGCCAAAGCCTTGATGGAAACCGCGGGCGTACCGCTAGTGCCGGGTTATCACGGCGAAGCCCAGGACCTGGAAACCTTCCGCGACGCCGCCGAGCGCATCGGCTATCCGGTGTTGCTCAAGGCGACTGCCGGCGGTGGCGGCAAAGGCATGAAAGTGGTCGAGGACGTCAGCCAGCTGGCCGAAGCCCTGGCCTCGGCCCAGCGTGAAGCCCAATCATCGTTTGGCGATTCGCGGATGCTGGTGGAGAAGTACCTGCTCAAGCCACGTCATGTGGAAATCCAGGTCTTCGCGGATCAGCACGGCAATTGCCTGTACCTCAATGAACGTGATTGCTCGATTCAACGTCGTCACCAGAAAGTCGTCGAAGAAGCACCGGCGCCTGGCCTGAGCACGGAACTGCGCAAAGCCATGGGCGAAGCGGCAGTTCGTGCAGCGCAAGCGATCGGTTATGTCGGCGCAGGCACTGTGGAGTTTCTGCTGGATTCTCGCGGTGAGTTCTTCTTCATGGAGATGAACACCCGTTTGCAGGTCGAGCATCCGGTCACGGAAGCCATCACCGGCCTCGATCTGGTGGCCTGGCAGATTCGCGTCGCCCAAGGCGAGCCGCTACCAATGACTCAGGCGCAAGTGCCGTTGCTCGGCCATGCGATTGAAGTGCGCTTATATGCCGAAGACCCGAGCAATGATTTCCTCCCGGCCACCGGTCACCTGGCGCTGTACCGCGAATCGGCCGCAGGCCCTGGCCGACGCGTCGACAGCGGTGTCGAGGAAGGCGACAGCATCTCGCCGTTCTACGACCCGATGCTCGGCAAACTGATCGCCTGGGGTGAGGATCGCGAGCAAGCGCGGCTGCGGCTGCTGAGCATGCTCGATGAGTTCGCCATTGGCGGGCTGAAGACCAACATCAGCTTTCTGCGCAGAATCGTCGGTCATCCGGCCTTCGCCGCTGCTGAACTGGACACCGGATTCATCCCACGCTATCAGGAACAATTGCTGCCAGCACCCAGCGAGCTCAGCGACGAATTCTGGCAAGCCGCTGCGCAGGCCTTTGCGCAAAGCCAGGCACACCACGTACGTACTGATGACCCAAGTTCGCCATGGGCCGTTGGCAGCGGTTTCCGTGCCGGGTTGCCAGCAGAAATCACGCTGCACTTGAGTTGCGAAGACCAGGACCGAGCAATCACCCTGGCGCCGGCTGACACCCGCAACGCCGAGCTCAACGGTGAGCAATTGCGGGTCGAACATCACGGATTGCGCCGTCAGCATCGCGCAATCCGTCACGGTGAAAGCCTGTATCTGCAATGGGATGGTGAACTGCGCTGCGTCAAACCTTACGACCCCATCGCCGCGGTAGAAGCCAGCCATAGTCATCACGGCGGTCTGACCGCGCCAATGAATGGCAGCATCGTCCGGGTATTGGTGGAGCCAGGGCAAACGGTCGAAGCCGGTGCACAACTGGTGGTACTGGAAGCCATGAAAATGGAGCACAGCATTCGTGCGCCCCATGCGGGCGTGGTCAAAGCCTTGTATTGCCAGGAAGGCGAGATGGTCAACGAAGGCAGCGCGCTGGTGGAGCTGGAGTAGTCGCGGTCTGATGACAGGTCCTACGCCGTAGGACCTGTCTGACTAAAATTTAGCGGTTGCCTGCACCACCACACCAATGATCCGACATTCGTCGGTAAACAGGGCTTTCGGGTAAGTCGGATTCAGCGGCACGAGATACCGTTGGCCACCCTCTTCGATCAGCTTGCGAAAAGTCGCTTCAGCACTGTCAGGCCATTGTGCAATCACCAGTTTTCCGGGCACGGCCTCAACCGCCGGGTCGACGAGAATCAGCATGTCTTGCGCAATGCTGATGCCGCTCGGTGCGGTCATCGCATCGCCGACCACGACCAGCCAGAACGCCGGACCTTGAGCGTGATAATCCGATAACTCGTAGCGCCCCTTGGCATAAGCGGCCGGCGCAGGCTCGCGCACTTCACCAATGCCGCGCCAGTCACTGACCGGGTAGCGAAAGTACGGGTTGTACTTTTGCGCCAGCGACAGGTCGTCATCGCCCTCTTGCGCATCTTCTTTCGCAGACTCGGACTCCCTGATCACCAGGGCGACTTCAAGAAACCCCAGCCCCAGCTCCTGAAGCACCCGGTTCATGTCCTCGAGACCGGGCTGGCGACGCTTGTTCAGCCAATGGCCGACGCCGCCCTGAGACATCCCGAGACGCTCTGCGAGCTTTTCCTGAGTGATTTTGAGTTCACTCATCTTGGCCTTGACCAACTCAATCCATTTATCCATGGGCGGAACAATACTTCGCGTAGCCGGACCCTCAACACACATATTGTATTATTTAATTCCTCGTAATAAATACATTTGGTACTAGGATTCAGATTACTCATTCGTCCCACCCACGGAGCATTACCCATCATGGATACCACCCGCAAAGACACGGCAGAACAGGAATTCGACGCAAACTTCACCTCGCTCAAGGGCTGTGCAGCAGCCCAGCGCGCCCTCGATTATTACTTGAAACCAACTGTTTCAGAATTCGAAGTCGCGGAACGATTCTTCGATGTAAACCGTAACATCAGCAGTGAAGAGGCTCTGGTCCATGCGTCGGACTTGCTGCGCTGTGCAGCAGCGACCGCCTATGAGTCGGCGGACAATCTGCATGGTGCAAGCCGCGATCTGGCGTTTTCAGTGGTGCACATGATCGACATGGCCAAGGCCATGGTGGACAGATCCCTGGACGGTGACCAGAAAGATTGAGCAGGAAAAAGCGATTAAGGAGCGCTGCGATTCGAGTCAAGCCGCAGACGTTTGGGAGGGCCGCAGGAAAAAAAAAATTTCCAATAAGGCGGATGAAAACATTTGACTTGCAAATGATAATGATTATTATTAAACGCAACTGGTCGCGGAATCGTTTGATAGACCAAGAGGCCTTAGGTCGGACTCCTGGACTATCCCCTCATCAGGCTAATCCCGTTTTTTGCCCCGGCTTTTTGCCGGTTTTTTTTTTTGCCAGTTATTCTGGCT
>CAYNGZ010000294.1:0-6861 GCA_964396695.1 uncultured Pseudomonas sp. | reverse complement strand
TGTCCCTCCTCCTCCCTTCAAGTACCAGCATACAAGCGAGCTTGCTCGCGATGACTTACGCATCATCAACACTTACTTCAGCTTGAACCCACCCATCTGCCGCGCCAAATCATCCGCCAACCGCTGCAAGGTCTGGCAATCCTCTCGGCAAGCCCTCACCTCACCCGCCGTGGCCCGCGCCAGATCGGAAATCCCCTGCACGTTACGGTTGATCTCTTCGGTCACCGCCGACTGCTCTTCGGTGGCCGTCGCCACTTGATGGTTCATGTCGCTGATGCGTTCGACCTGACCGGTAATCGCCGTCAACGACGCCCCGGTGCGCTGGCTCGACTCGACGCCAGTGCCGGTCGCCGCTTGCCCTGTGTGCATCGACGACACGGCGTTTTCCGCGCCCTGCTTGAGGCTGCCGATCATCTGCTGGATTTCGTCGGTGGACGATTGCGTGCGGCGTGCCAGTGTCCGCACTTCATCCGCCACCACCGCAAAGCCCCGACCCATGTCTCCGGCCCGCGCCGCTTCAATCGCCGCGTTCAATGCCAGCAAATTGGTCTGTTCGGAGATCCCGCGAATCACCGCCAGCACCTGATCGATCGACGCCACCTGAGTCGCCAGCTCACCGACTGCATTGGCAGCCATACCGATTTCATCGGACATGCTTTCGATATGCCGGATCGAGCCGCCGACCACCTCACGCGCCTGCAACGCTTCATCGCGAGCGGTCTGCGAGGCGACTGCCGCGTTGCCGGCGTTCTGCGCGATTTCCTGCACGGTGAGGCCCATCTCGTGCACGGCGGTGGCGACCATGTCGGTCATTTCCTGCTGTCGCCCGGAACGCTCGGCGGTGTTATCCACCACTCGCGCAACCTGTCCGACGGCCGTGCGCAAACGCTCGCTGGTGGCCAGCACTTCGCCGATCATGGTGCGTTGATTTTCAAGGAAACGGTTGAAGCCACGAGCCAGATCACCCAGCTCATCGGCACGACTGGAATCTAACCTGTGGGTCAAATCGCCACCACCGCTACCAATCGCTACCAGTGCCGCTGTTACCTGCCGGATCGGCCGAACCAGTCCGCGAGCCAGCAACACCACCAAAAACAGGCACACCAGCGCCACGCCAGAACCGATGGCGCTGGTCAGCCACATCGCGTGTCGGGCCTCGGCGTAAATTTGCGATTGCGGCACTTCGACCACCAGGGTCCAGCCCAGATCGCGCAATGGCAGGCTCAGGGCCAGGTAGTCTTCGCCATCGCGCACAAAACCGCTGCTGGTCAGGCCTTGATGGCCCATCACCGCTTGCGCCGCCGGGCTGCCGATCTGCTCGGCCAACTGGCGTTTGTTACTGAACCCGGCCTCGGGATGAACCTGGATCAAACCGTCGGAACGCACCAGATAGACCCTCCTTCGCTCGCCAAAGCTGAAGTTGTGAATCAGCTCCGAGAGCTCCTTCATGCTCAGGCCCAACCCCGCAACGCCCACGACTTTGCCGCCCTGCGAGACCTTGAGGTCGATGAACAAGGCCAACTCGCCGGTCGCTGTGTCTTTGTCGATATTGAGGGTGCGCGGCTGGTTGCTGTCGAGGAAGGAATAGAACCAGGCGTCAGTCGGACTGGACCGACTGAGGGTCCGGTCGAGACCTTTTTCGGTGTAGTAGTGGCCCGACCCAGCGCCTGCGATCAGCGCGGTAAAGGCTTTGTGCTCGGCGCGGATGCCTTCCAGGTAGCTGACGAAGCCATTGGCCCGGTCAGTGTTTTCACCTTCGGCCAACCACTGGCGCACCATGCTGTTGCTGGCGATGTCCTTGGCCGCGGTGAGCGGCTGGACCAGAATCCGTTCGATATCGTTGCGCATCGCTTCGATGCTCGACGGCAGCGCTTGCTCGACCAGATAGCGCTGGGCGAGGCGGTTGACCACCAGGGTATAAATGCCGACCACGATCAGAATACTGACCAGCAGGGCGGTGCCCATACTCAGGACCAACTGCCATTGAATACTGCGTCGCCAGAACTGCATGAAGCACCCCCAAAGAGTAAGAGGCAGAACCACTGCAACAGCCGTGCCGATTGTATACAACTAAATCAACAATCTACTCTTTGGTTGTGCGCAAACTGATCAGGCCTGACTGATCGTCTTGGAAATCACTTCAACCGTGGCGCTGACTTGCTCTTGGTAACGGTCGAGTTCCTGCTGATGACGCTTCTGCATGTCGAGCTGCTGCGAACACAGGTTCATCGCCGTCAGCACCAGCAGTTTGTCCCCGATCAGGGTCGGGTATTTCTTTTTGGTCTCGGCCAGCACCGCTTTCAACATCAATGCGGCGTCCAGCAGGGTCTGCTCTTCCCCGGCCGGCGCCTTGATCGAATAGTCTTCCCCAAGAATCGAGACGACTTTTATCCCGTCGGCACCGTGTCTCATGCGTTCACAGGACCCGCGCTCACGCGCTCAACCAGCGCTTGAATGCGCGCGACGGTGGCGCCCTGCTTCTCTTCCTGTTCCATCAGGCTCAATTGCAGGCTTTCGTTTTCATCCTTGGCCTGGGCCAGTTCTGCGCTCAGGGTTGCGTTCATGCCGAGCAGCTCCTGGTTCTGTTGCACCAGGTCGCTGACCAGTTGTTCCAATTGGCTTAGGGATGCTTCCAACATTTTGATTTTCCGAGCATTTTCAAAGGGCGCGTACGATAAAGAAAAGTCACCACTGGCGCCAGGGATATTCAGGCGTAGAGCCTTGATTTGCCTGGCGGCAACCTTGCTTGCGAGTTTTAAAGACTGCGATTGTCCGCTCGGGTTCCTGACAGTTCGTCAGTACGACTGATCTGCGGCAAAAGCGCACAGCGGCTCAAGACTTTAGTCGTATGACCGATAAGTCATACATACCTCGTCTCAGACCTCGTGCCCATGCGCGCTTTACGGTGAACTCCATGTCCCTTCGTAATATGAATATCGCCCCCAGGGCGTTCACAGGCTTCACCCTGATTGGCGCACTGATGTTGATTCTGGGTGTGTTCGCCTTGAATCAGATGAGCAAGATTCGCGCTGCCGGTGAAGAGATCGTTCAGGGCAGCGTGCCGAGCATCAAGGCCCTGGACGAATTCACCCAGCTCGCCTTGCGCCAGCGGGTGCTGTCTTACCGTTTGCTGACCAACCGCGAGCCGGACGTACAGCAAAAGACCCTCGCGCTGTTCGATCAACGCAGCCAGCAAACCCGCGCAGCCCAGGCCGATTACGAAAAAGTCATCAACAGCCCGCAAGAACGTGCGGCCTACGATGAGTACGTGCAACTGCTGGTGATCGCCACGGGTTTGACCCTGCTGTTTGCCTGGCTGCTGACCAACAGCATCACCCAGCCCATCGCCAAGGCACTGAGCGCCGCTGAAGAAATCGCCGAGGGCAATCTGACCCGGCCGATCATCGTCGACGGCAGCGACGAAGCTGGCCGCTTGTTGCAGGCCATGTTGAAGATGCAGGAGAAACTGCGCGACACCCTGCAACGGATCTCGGGCTCCGCGACTCAGCTGGCCTCCGCCGCCGAAGAACTGAACAGCGTCACCGACGAAAGCGCCCGTGGCCTGACCCAGCAGAACAACGAAATCGAGCAAGCCGCGACGGCGGTCAATGAAATGACCAGCGCCGTGGAAGAAGTGGCGCGCAACGCGGTGAGCACCTCCGAAGCGTCGAAAAACGCCACCACTTCTGCCGGTGACGGCCGTGACCTGGTGCAGGAAACCGTCAGCGCCATCGAACGCATGAGTGCCGATGTGCAGAGCACCGCCACCCTGATCGGCGACCTGGCCAACGAGTCGCGAGACATCGGCAAGGTGCTGGACGTGATTCGCGGCCTGGCCGACCAGACCAACCTGCTGGCACTGAACGCCGCCATCGAAGCCGCTCGTGCCGGTGAAGCCGGTCGCGGTTTTGCCGTGGTGGCGGACGAAGTTCGCGCCCTGGCGCATCGCACGCAGCAATCGACCAGCGAAATCGAGCGCATGATCGGCAGCATCCAGAGTGGCACCGAACACGCCGTCGACTCGATGCGCAACAGCACCGAACGCGCTGAATCGACCCTGAACATCGCCCGTGGTGCCGGCCTGTCGCTGGATACCATCAACAGCGCCATCGTCGAAATCAACGAGCGTAACCTGGTGATCGCCAGCGCCGCCGAAGAACAGGCCCAAGTGGCCCGTGAAGTCGACCGCAACCTGGTGAACATCCGCGACCTGTCGGTGCAATCGGCCACTGGCGCCAACCAGACCAGCGCCGCCAGCAACGAGCTGTCGCGCCTGGCGCTGGACCTGAACAATATGGTTGGGCGGTTTAGCCTCTGAGGCGTGTCATTTAGATCCCCCCTCACCCTAACCCTCTCCCCAAAGGGGCGAGGGGACTGACCGCATGCGCATATCGAAGTACTGCGACCTGATATTCCGAGTTGAATGCAGGCCTCATGAACAACAGAGATCGGCTCCCTTTCCCCTCTCCCCTTTGGGGAGAGGGCTGGGGTGAGGGGTCGATTGCAAGCCGAACACAGAACTTGAATTCGCCTGCTTCAAAAGCTTTTTGACAGCATCACATTTCAACAGGTTAGAATCGCTGGCACGCAGACTGCATGGTCAGTTTGCGCCCGTCTTTCAGCTTTACGGAGTACTGCCTTTGAATGCGACGACCATCAACAGCCTGTTCTTGATCGGCGCGTTGCTGGTAGGTGCGAGCATTCTGGTGAGCTCACTTTCGTCCCGCCTCGGGATCCCGATTCTGGTGATCATCCTGGCCGTGGGCATGGCCGCTGGCGTCGACGGCGGCGGCATCATCTTCGATAACTACCCAACGGCGTATCTGGTCGGCAACCTCGCCCTGGCCGTGATCCTGCTCGACGGCGGGTTGCGCACCCGGGTCGCGAGTTTCCGTGTGGCGTTATGGCCGGCGCTATCGCTGGCCACCGTCGGGGTACTGATCACCACCGGGCTGACCGGCATGGCCGCTGCCTGGCTGTTCAACCTGAACCTGATCCAGGGCCTGCTGATCGGCGCCATCGTCGGTTCGACCGACGCCGCGGCGGTGTTCTCGCTGCTGGGCGGCAAAGGCCTGAACGAACGGGTGACCGCCAGCCTGGAAATCGAATCCGGCAGCAACGACCCGATGGCGGTGTTTCTCACCGTCACCTTGATCGACATGCTCGCCAGCGGCCAGACCGGCCTGCACTGGAGCCTGCTCGGGCATCTGATTCGCGAGTTCGGCATCGGCGCGATCATCGGTCTGACGGGTGGCTGGCTGATGCTGCAAATGGTCAATCGAATCCACCTGGCCGCCGGCCTGTATCCGATTCTGGTAATTGCCGGCGGTCTGGTTGTGTTTGCCCTGACCAACGCCTTGCACGGCAGCGGCTTCCTCGCGGTATACCTGTGCGGCCTGATGATCGGCAACCGCCCGGTGCGCAGCCGCCACGGCATTCTGCACATGCTCGACGGCATGGCCTGGCTGGCGCAGATCGGCATGTTCCTGGTGCTGGGGCTGCTGGTGACGCCTCACGACTTGTTGCCCATCGCCCTGCCCGCCCTCGGCCTGGCGCTGTGGATGATTCTGTTTGCGCGGCCGCTGTCGGTGATGGCGGGACTGCTGCCGTTCAAGGCGTTCCATGGACGCGAGAAAGCCTTTATTTCCTGGGTAGGCCTGCGTGGCGCGGTCCCGATCATTCTGGCGGTGTTCCCGTTGATGGCCGGCCTGCCGAACGCCCAGCTGTACTTCAACCTCGCGTTCTTCATCGTGCTGGTGTCGCTGCTGGTGCAAGGCACCAGCCTGCCGTGGGTCGCCAAACTGCTGAAGGTGACCGTCCCGCCGGAGCCCGCGCCAATCTCCCGATCCGCCCTCGAAGTGCATGTCACCAGCGAGTGGGAGCTGTTCGTTTATCGTCTTGGTGCGGAGAAATGGTGCATCGGCGCCGCGCTTCGCGAGCTGAAAATGCCCGAAGGCACGCGGATCGCGGCGCTGTTTCGCCGCCAGCAACTGCTCCATCCGTCGGGTAGTACGGTGCTCGAAGTCGGCGATTTGCTCTGCGTTATCGGCCATGAACACAACCTGCCGGCACTTGGAAAACTCTTCAGCCAGGCACCGCAGCGGGGCCTCGATTTGCGCTTCTTCGGCGACTTCGTTCTGGAAGGCGACGCCCAGCTGGGTGCGGTTTCAGCGCTGTACGGACTGCAACTCGAAGGGGTCGACCCGGACATGCCGCTGGGTCGTTTCATCACTCAGAAAGTGGGGGGTGCTCCGGTAGTCGGCGACCAGGTGGAATGGAACAACACCATCTGGACGGTTGCGGTCATGGACGGGAACAAGATCGCCAAAGTGGGCGTCAGATTCCCCGAAGGAAGTCGCCCAGGCCCCGGATTGTTCCTCTAAACTCTCTTTTTCGTTACGTTTTCGATCGGTCTCTATGCCAACTCTGCGCTCATTTTTTGCCATTGCCCTGCTCGGGCTCAGTCTCTCCATCGGCACTCTGCAAGCGGCCGAACCGCCGTCCGCCGAGACCGTCCAGAAGAGTCTGGACAAGATCGCCGAGCGCAAACTGCCCGAGGCCGATCAAAAAGCCCTGCAAATGGTGCTGCAACAGACGCTGACCCAACTGTCCAACAGGAACGATTACGAAAAGCGCCTGGACGACCTCAAGCAGCAACTGAGCACTGCGCCCAAGCAGAACATCGAGAACCAGCGCGAGCTGGAGCGCCTCAAGGCCAGCAAAGTCATACCGGTCGAACAACGCTACGCCAACCTGTCGGTACCACAACTCGAGCAGATGCTCACTGATCGCAGCACCCAGCAAAGCGATCTGCAAAAAGCCCTGGCCGATGCCAACAGCCTGACCATCACCGCCCAGACC
>CAYNGZ010000293.1:0-6861 GCA_964396695.1 uncultured Pseudomonas sp. | reverse complement strand
GGGCGCTCGCCCGGTCGGGCGAGCCCCTGAAACCGCTGAAAAAAGGCGATTGGTATTCGGCGGTTTACGGCCGGGCGCTTTCGCGCCAGGCCTCTTTAGATCTTGTTGAACAGACCCAGCTGACTGATTTTGCTGAACGCCAGTTGCGCGGCCTGCAACATGGTTTGCTGCAACGTCAGACGAGTCATGACCGCAGCCGGGTCAGAGTCGCGAATGGCCGACTGGCTGGTCGTATTGGCAAGGCTCAGGCTCTGGTTGGTTGCGGTCTGATCATCCAGTGCCTGACCACGCACACCCACGGAAGTGATTGCCGAACCCACCTGCGCCTGCGCAGTGTCCAGGTTGCCAAGGCCTGCCGCGACAGCCGCCTGCATTTTCTGCAAGGCCACAGGGTTGTTATCGGCCGGGCTATTCAACGCCGTGCGCAACTGCCCCAGCGTGTCCAGAATATTCTGGGTCTGGTGGTTATTGGACTGGACCACAAATTGATCGCCAGCGGCCGGAGCACTGCTCAGCGTGAACGTGACGCCGGCAGCGGTCGCCGTAGAACCCGCCATGGTGCCCGAGGAAACCGGTTGGCTGGTCGCCGTGATCGGCGATGCATACAGGTCGTAAGCGGTGGCACTGGTGAACTTGAGGATCGCACCGCTTGCCGGGAACGTGCTGTTATAGGCGGTCGCGTTGCTCTGGGTGGCGCTGGAAACAACCGCCGTCGACGGGTTGCCCGGGCTGCGCGAAGCATTGATGGTGTCCGGCTTGATCGAGAACTGAAAACTATGGCCGGCAATCACCGTATCCGGAACGGTATCGCCAGGCTTCAGGTTGATGTTCAGGGTCAGATCCACCCCCCGGAAGCTGACCGTCTGGTTAGACGCGTCCTTATTGCTGATCACACCGTTCTGGCTGGCTTCGGCGGTGACATCGTTACCCAGCGCATCGGTGATCTGCAGTTGCGTGCTGCTGACAAAGTTCACGGTGTAAGGCTGGCCAGCGGCGAACTTGGAATCGAATGTTCCGGTATTGCTGATCTGGCCGTTGGACAGCGTCACCCGACCGTCATCCACCGCGGGTGCGGTCATGATGGTTTGGGAGCGAGTGGTATTGACTGCTTTCTGGAAGGCATCCCAACCGGTGATGTTGCTGGCAACCGACATGGAATCGCCGATGGCCAGATTCACGTCGGACTGGTCACCGTTATAGCTGTAAGTGCCATCGGAGTTTGCCGTGTACGGCGGCGTACTGGTTTTGGAACCGCCGAACAGGTAGTTGCCGTTGGCATCCTGACTGTTCATGAGGCCCAGCACCTGGCTCTGGATCTGCCCCAACTCCTGGGCCGCGGCCTGACGGTCCGCATCGGTCTGCGTGCCGTTGTTCGCGCCCAGGGCCAGTTCCTTGGCTCGCTGCAAGGCAGTGCCAATGGCGCTCAACGCCGTTTCGGCCTGGCTGTAAGCGCCCTTGAGCGTGCTGATATTGCCGGCATACTGATCCAGCATCGCACTCTGTTGGCCGAGCTGGATCAGGCGCGCAGCACCGATCGGATCATCGGCAGCCGTGTTGACCTTGGTCAGGCTGCTCGCCTCGGCGCTGCTCTTGATCGCGTTGCTGTAGTTACGCTGATAGTTGGCAGCGGTCGTTTCGTAATACTGGGCGGTAGAAATGCGCATGAATTACGACTCCTTAAAGACTGTTGATCAGCGTGCTGAAGGTTTCCTGCGCAGCCTTGATGATCTGCGATGAGGCGGTGTAGTACTGCTGGTACTTCACCAGATTGCCGGACTCTTCATCGAGGTTGACACCCGACAGAGCATCGCGAGCACTCTTGGCGCCGGTCAGAATCGTTGTGGCTGCATCGCTGTCAGACTGGGCCTGAGCTGCCTGTGCACCGACGTTGGACACCAGCTTCCCGTAAGCATCCGAGATGCTGACACCCTTGTTCGCCGAGCCGGTTTCCACGGTTTGCCTGGTCTGCAAGCCCACCAGTGCGGTGCCGTTGCGGTTGTCCGAAGAGTTGGCGCCGGTCAACGAAATGCTGAAGCTCTCACCGGCAGCAGGTGAGCCATTGACGGTTGTTTGAACCGAGAACGTCTTTTGTACCGGTGGCACGACCGAGTTATCCATGATCGCGGCACCCGTGCCATCGACCATGTTCACTTGCAGGTTCAAGGTGTTGCTCTGGCCGGGAACGATGGTGCCCGAACCCATGCTGACGCCCTTGGCATCGTAAAGCTTGTACCCCTGGGTCCCGGCGCCTGCCGGATCGAACACCACTTTGACCGGCGTCGAATACTGGAGCCCCGTTTGCAGGTCGGCATTGGCCGCCGGGTTGTAGATATCCAGGGTGCTGGTCAACGTAGGCTGGGTGTAGGTGCCTTTGTTGTTGGCGCTGGCGACACCGCTCAGAGGCGCCGCGGCGGCGAGCTTTTTCGGGTCGCTGATCACGGTCTGGATATCGCTGGCGCCGCTGCGGGTCGGCGTCACCTTGAAGGTGTCGCCGGCACTCATGGCACCACCGCCATTAAGCGTCATGCTGAAGCCGTCGATCACCGGAGGGGGCGTCGTGGTGGTGCTGAAGGCCCCCATGTTGGTGCCATCGGAGCGCGTGACGTTGTAGTTCGTGGCGCTGGTGAAGGTCACCTGATAATCGTTGGTGGTCAGCTTGCCGGTGTCATTGATGGTGACATTGAGGTTACCGGAACCGGCGCTGTTACCTGCCTGGGCAATGCTGCGCTGCGAGATCAGCGTGGCACTGTTGATGTTGTTGAAGATCGCCGAACCGAAGTTGCCGTTCTTGTCGATGCCCTGGGCCTGCTGCTGGTTCATCTGATCAGCGACAACCAGTGCCACGCGCCCCAACTGGTTGATTGCCGGGTTGAGCACTTCGCTGCGATAACTCAGCAAGCCACCCATCTGCCCGGTCGTCACCACCGAGGTGATATCGATGACGCTCGAACCACGGTTCAACTGGAGCGACGACTGAGTCGGATCAGTCTTGCCCGGTACGGTTTCCAGGGTATTGGTGGTGCTGCCCATCACCAGCGGCTGGCCGCTGCCGATGTAGACGTCGTAGTTGGTGCCGCGCTCGACAACCTGAGCGCCGACCAGCTCGGAAAGCTGACGGACCGCTTCATTGCGCTTGTCGAGCAGGTCGCTCGGCCCACTGCTGTTGCTGGTATTGCTGCCGGCCGTCTGAGAAATCTGCTGGTTGTACTGGGCGATCGACGTCGCCAGTTTATTCACCTGGGACACCATGCCCGACAGGTTGGAGTTGATGCCGGTGTTCTGGTCAGTCAACTGCTTGGAGATCGAGTTGAAACGATCGCTCAGGGCCTTGGCGTTGGTCATCACCGATTGGCGGGACGCATCATCACCAGGCGTGGTCGTGACACTTTGCAGGGAAGAGAAGAACTTCTGCAATGCACCACTCAGGCCGGTGTCCTTGTCGGACAGTAGCGTGTCGACTGGCGTGACCTGCCCCAGGTAGGACGATGCCTGACCGTTAAGCGAAGTGGTGGTCTGCAACTGGGTGTCGAGGTAGGCGCTATACACCCGGCGCACGTCCGCCAGGGTCGTGCCGGTGCCGATGAAGACGTTGTTGCCGTACTGAATCGAGGACTTGCTGACCTGTACGGTTTGCTGACGCGAGTAGCCGGCCGTGTCAACGTTGGCAATGTTGTTGCCGGTCACCGCCAAAGACGATGAGGCCGCATTCAACCCCGACATCCCGATATTGAGCAAACTCATGATTCAGACCTTATACCTTATGCCTATAAAGGCGTCGTGGACGTGCCCGCAGCAGCGTAGTTCTGGTAACTCTTCATCTGCTTGGCAATCTGCGAAATCTTGCTGGCGTAGTCCGGGTCGGTTGCATACCCGGCCTTCTGCAACTCGCGTACAAACTGTTCTGGGTTATCGGCCGACTTCACAACATCTTGATAGCGATTATTGGTTTGCAGCAATGTCACCAGGTCATGGAAGCTGTCCTTGTAAGAGCCATAGGAACGGAACTCCGCCGTCTCCTTGACCATCGCGCCATTCCTGAATTCGCTGGTGATTGCCCGCGCCGAATCGCCCTTCCAGCTGCTGCCGGTCTTGATACCGAACAGGTTGTGACTGCTGCTGCCATCCTGGGCGCGCATGACCGATTTGCCCCAACCGGTTTCCAGGGCCGCCTGGGCCACCAGATAACGCGGATCGACGCCGATGCGGTCGGCGGCTTCCTTGGCCATCGGCATCATGGTGTTGACGAATTCGTCGGCAGAGCTGAAGGCCCTCTTCGCCGGCGCCAGTGGTATCTGAGCCATGGCGCGACCATAAATCTGCAGGCGCCCGCTCGATGCCGAATCCGTTTGCGAGGCCAGCCAATCGCCATTGAACAGAGGTCCCGAACCGGTTTGACTGCCCCGAGGCAACGAGCTGTTGTTGAGCGCCGTCGCCGTGGTCGCAGCGATCGTCGATGCCGACGGCACCAGACCCGCGAGCAAGCGATCCGCGAGTTTCGGCGGCAGTGCCAGGCGCCGCTGATTGAGCATCGCCACGTCGTTACTGTGATCGGCCGTTGACGCCGGCGCCCTGACCGACCGCGACGCCCACAGCGGACGCTCGCCATTCAGTCGCGACAAGGGTCCATTGGTGCCCACCGTACCCGCAGCCACCGGCGTCGTCACCGCCGCTTTCGCCGCCTCCTGCTTGGCGGCAGACATCGCCGCCGCCTCGCCCGGCGCCAGCGGTTTGTTCTTCGACATCTGGCGCATCAGCACGTCAGCCAGACCGATACCATGACCCTGACGGGACAAGGAAACCGCCAACTGCTGGTCGTACATTTCCTGGTACTGCTTGGCCGCCGGCGTGTTGAGCGGATTGTCCTTGCCCAGTGCTTCGGTGGCCGAGCGCATGGACTTGAGCATCTCGCCAAGGAACAGCGACTCGAACTCCTGCGCCACTTTGCGCATGTTCGCATCGCTGTTCTTGTCACCGACCTTGAGCTGGTTAAGCCGGTTCAGGTCCGAGTACGACCCCGAGTCGCTGCTGCTGACCAGACCGCTCTTGCGCATATCCACGTTCGCTACCTCAAATCACGATCAGGTCGGCTTGCAGCGCGCCGGCCTGTTTCAACGCTTCGAGGATCGCCATCAAGTCACCCGGCGCCGCGCCGACCTGATTCAC
Organism: uncultured Pseudomonas sp.; assembly: GCA_964396695.1. Lineage (GTDB taxonomy): Bacteria > Pseudomonadota > Gammaproteobacteria > Pseudomonadales > Pseudomonadaceae > Aquipseudomonas. The sequence goes on along the minus strand of CAYNGZ010000293.1, from coordinate 1,698 downwards.
CGCACGGACAATTTCGTCCAGCGTGGTGCCAGGGCCAAACTTGAACATCGGCTTGGCTTCCTGCTGGGCATTGACCCGGGAACGCGGCACGACGGCCGTCTGACCGTTGGACAAAGGCCCCGGCTGGCTGACGATCGGGTCTTCGGTGATGGTCACGGTCAGGCTGCCGTGAGTCACGGCGGCCGGTGAAACCTTGACGTTCTGACCGATCACGATGGTGCCGGTCCGCGAGTTGATGATGACCTTGGCCACTGCCTGACCCGGATCGACTTCGAGGTTTTCCAGGATCGACAGGTAGTCGACGCGCTGACTCGGATCGAGTGGTGCCGTGACGCGGATCGAACCGCCATCAATCGCCTGCGCAACACCAGGGCCGAGCATGTTGTTGATCTTGTCGACGACGCGCTTGGCGGTGGTGAAGTCAGACCGATTGAGGTTCAGGGTCAGGCTGTTGCCCTGGTTGAAACCGCTCGGCACCGAACGCTCCACCGACGCACCGCCCGGGATGCGACCGGCCGACGGAACGTTGACGGTGATCTTCGAACCGTCGCGACCCTCGGCATCAAAACCACCGACCACCAGGTTGCCCTGAGCAACGGCATAGACATTACCGTCGATCCCCTTGAGTGGCGTCAGCAGCAAGGTGCCGCCGCGCAGGCTCTTGGAGTTGCCGATCGACGACACGGTGATGTCGACCTGCTGACCCGGCTTGGCGAACGCCGGCAAGTCGGCACTGACCGACACCGCCGCGACGTTCTTCAACTGCACATTGCCGGAACCGGCCGGCACCTTGATGCCGAACTGCGAGAGCATGTTGTTGAAGGTTTGCAGGGTGAACGGGGTTTGCGTGGTCTGGTCACCGGTACCGTTGAGCCCGACGACCAGGCCGTAACCGATCAATTGGTTGGAGCGCACGCCTGAAATACTGGCGATGTCCTTCAACCGCTCGGCCTGAACGCCGAGGGAGGTGGACAGCAACAACACGGCCGCCATCAGGTGCTTGAAATTAAACATGAGTCGCTTCATCACCTAGAAAGGGAACAACGGGCTTAAGAAGAAACGGTCGAACCAGCCTGGCTGACTCGCGTCGGCAAACGAACCGGTCCCCGAATAGGTGATGCGCGCATCGGCGATACGAGTCGACGGCACCGTGTTATCGGTCGCGATATCGTCCGCCCGGACCAGACCGGCAATGCGCACCAGCTCATCACCGGTGTTAAGGGTCATCCACTTCTCGCCGCGCACGGCGATGATGCCGTTGGGCAACACATCGGCCACGGTCACCGTGATCGAACCGGTCAGGCTGTTGCCCTGCCCGGCCTTGCTGTCTCCCTTGGTTGCGCGGTCACCGCTGTAGTTGGCCCCCAGGCTCAGAGGACTATTGGAGGCGGGAGTGCCACCGAACAACGAGGTCAGACCGAGTCCGGTCTTGCTGGTTTTGTCCACCTGGGAGTTGGCATTTTTACTGGCCTGAGTCTTCTCGTTCAGGGTGATGGTGATGATGTCACCCACCCGGAACGCCTTGCGGTCGCTGTACAGGTTCTGCTCGAAACCGGCCTGATAGATCGAACCGTTGTTCGCGGCCGCCGGCAATGGAGTACGAGGCAACACGGGCGCGTAGTACGGGTCATTGGGCTTCGGCGTCGGACCGACGCAGCCCGTGAGCACGGCAATCCCTCTCAGTGCGAGAACAGATAC
>CAYNGZ010000292.1:0-6966 GCA_964396695.1 uncultured Pseudomonas sp. | reverse complement strand
AGGCTATGGCCTCACAGGCTAATGGGTAAATTATTTCGAGAACAGCACACTAGCCCCGACTCTTTCCCTCGCGGCCTGATCCAGCAGGAAATAGGCTCCGACGTGCGCTGCACTGCTTACGAGTAAGATCTCAACGATCAATTGCTGAGGAAAGCCGAATTTAGCGATGGTAGCGAACTGATTACCAAGTGCTAACGCGACGCGGCTGCCCTCTGGACCGGTGAGTGTTTGATGTTGCAAGGCAGTCGTGGCATCCGCAGGATTGAATATGGAGATTACCCCCATACCCCCATACCTGAATCCATATCAGTGTTCACTGCTTGCAACCCTGAAGGTATTGGTCTAGCGAGTGCTTAAGGCTCGGTGGGACAGTGCCGGAGGGGCCATGAGCAGGTCCACAATCCACAGTGGGGCCTTCGGGTATGTCTACGAAGCCAGGGGCGATTCAGTCATTCATCAGGCTCAATCAGAAAGGCTAATCCATCAAATTATTCGATGGCCGAGCGACCCATGGTGATATTTTTTTTAGAAAAAATGTTATTTCCGAGATGAGTAGCTACTGTCTAGTAAGTATGTGGAGTGGGTTGGCTTTTCAATGTTCAGGTGCAGCCCAATCCTTTGGGAGGCTGGCATGGTTACGTAGGTGATTGGCACGTCTAGATCACAAGGATCTCGGTATGGCGAAGGCTGAAAATACAAAAAATGGTAGGGTTTCTAAGCGTTCACCTTTGGGCGAGGACCTTCTTGGCTCTTCTCGTTCCTCCGTATTGACACCTTTGCGTAATCCCGAGCTTGTGTTTGGGCTGGTGGGTCCAATTGGCGTAAATTTAGATCCAGTGATTGCTGTGCTTAAAAGTCAACTAAAAGTATTTAGTTATGAAGCGCATACAGTTAGATTGAGTGAGCAGATTGAAGCTTTCTTTAGTTCTTATCATGGAGATAAATCTGAAGATAAACGTATAAATGCGCTTATGGATGAGGGGACAAAGCTAAGGGTTAAAGGAGAGCAGGGAGCAGCTGTTGCCATTTTGGGATTAGCCTCGATCAGGCAGATCAGAGATGATAAAAGCGCTGGAAAACCTGCAAGGCAAGCGTTCATTTTGCGCTCTTTAAAACATCCAAAAGAAATTGAGATGTTAAGAGCCGTTTATGGTAAGGGTTTTTTTCTTATTTCGGTATACTCTCCTCGAGATGTAAGGGTGACAGCGCTTTCTGAGAGAATAAGCAGATCCCAGTTTGGGAGTGGTATTAATGCGCGCTCGAAGGCAGAACGTCTTGTTCAAAAAGATGAGCAGGAAGAAAGTGTTCCTCTTGGCCAAGATGTGAAGGATGCATTTCCGCTAGCGGATTTGTTTGTTGATGGTAGGAACAAGTCTACTATAGACTCCCAGATAGGTCGTTTTTTACAACTTTTGTTTGGGAATATTTTTCTAACTCCTACTCGTGATGAGCACGGGATATATCATGCTCGGTCGGCAGCATTGCGCTCGGCTGATTTAAATCGTCAAGTTGGTGCGGCAATATTAAAACCTGAGGGCGATATCATCGCAGTTGGCTGTAATGATGTTCCAAAATCTGGTGGAGATCTATACTGGCCTGGGGATCCTGGTGATGCACGTGATTTTCAGAAGGGCGTGGACTCGATGGCGGACGAGCGAGTTCAAGTTTTGGGGGAAATTCTTGAGAAGCTGAATGCTGGCGGTTTGCTTTCAAGTAAGATCGTAAGCAAGGATATAAGCGCACTAGTTCAAAGCTTGATTTCTGGTGAAAAAAAGAAAGTGCTGAAGAGTAGTCGGATAATGAACTTGTTAGAGTTTGGGCGTAGTGTGCATGCTGAGATGGCAGCTCTGATGTCGGCGGCTCGGTTAGGGGTGTCGGTCGCAGGTGCGACGCTTTATTGCACAACTTTCCCATGTCACATGTGTGCCAGACACATTGTAGCTAGTGGAATTAAACGTGTTGTTTACATAGAGCCTTATCCGAAAAGCAAGGCGAAGCAATTACATCAAGATTCGATTAGCGTAGATGCTCCTGCGCCGTCCAGAACACAGGTGAATTTCGAGCCGTTTCAAGGTGTCGCTCCCCGCCAGTATCAGGATATTTTTGACCCTAAAAATCCTAGGAAGGATGACGATGGGCGGGCCGTAGATTGGAGGGAAGCAAGCGATCAGCCGAGGGTTGTGCGTTTCATGAATAGCTATCTGCAGTTGGAGGAGGCGATAGTCGGTAGCGAAATTCCACGGCTACTGATAAAGCTTGGTGTTAAACTGTCGCTAGATCAGAAACGGAGTGGAGGACGATGAAAAAGTCAAGTAGCTTGGCGCAGCAAGTAATCAAGGCCCAAAAAGCTATCGAAGGTTGGCCCGATTCGCTTAAGTCAGGATTGATGCTTGAGAGTTCTGAAAGTTTTATAACTCGCACTACAGAGGGTTCGCGAAACCAAGATACAAATAATAAGAGACGGGTAATTACTAAATAGGTCTAGGTCTGTAATAACAAGAGAATGAAGTTTTATAGTTCTCTACCTAGACTTACCCCAAGGGGATAGGCGAATAGGTCAAATCCCATGCCATCTCCGAAGGTTGTATTTTGCTGTGCGCACCCACCTGTTTCGGGTTTCGGGACTGGTGAGTCTTCAAACCACATTCGTCGGTTAATTGATCTTGACGTTCGTTTTGACTCAGCTAAGAATAGGACCACTTGCTAGCGTCTCTTGAGAGTCCGCTGTCATGGTAGGTTGCTGGCCTACTCAAACAAACAGCCACTAAGCCTTCGCATCGCGAAGCTACCCATCGGGATCTCGTCCCATGGGGGCGGTCCCTTTTTGAAGGAGTACCGCTTCACCGATCTATCCCATCCCTAACGATCGACACGTCCCAAGCGCAAGCTGAGATGTAAACAAACTCGTGTGAATGACTCGATTTATTGACAAAAAACTGATCAGGCCGTTGTGTGTGTTGGCTACTGCTCTGTTTTTTAAGGATAAATCTGGATGTTTACCTTTTTAAGGTAGGCATAACCGTTCTGATTTGCCGCTGAATCCGCTCTAAATAAAAAGGCCCGTCGCTTGATGCGATGGGCCTTTTTTGTGGGAGCGTTGTTCAGTCAAGTATCAGGTGTGGCAAAAACCGGCTTGAGTCTTTGGTGATCAAGCTGTTGTCCTCGCGCACGCCAATGCCGGCGGCCTGGTCGCCGATCACCCAGGAGCCGATCAGCGTGTAGCTGTCGCCGAATTGCGGCAGTGGGGCGAACTCCTGGAGGATGAACGGTGCGTCGGTATATGGCCCGTCCTCCTTCACGACCAGGCCATCCGGGGTGTGTAGCTCGATGTTGGCGCCTTCGCGGGAGAAGAACGGCTTGCGCACCCAGCCTTTAGGCACCGCTTTGCCGGGCTCGGGGTCCAGGTGGGAGGCGAGCAGATTCGGGTGCCCTTTGTTGAACTCCCACAGCAGGGGCAGGATGCCTTTGTTCGAGATGATCGATTTCCAGGCCGGCTCGAAAAACTGCGTGTCGCTCTGGGCGATGGCTTCACCAAACGGCTCGTGGAAAATGAATTCCCAGGCGTGCAGTTTGAACAGGTGGGGAATCCAGCGTTCTTCGAGATCGACGAAGCGTCCTTCACTGTTGAGGCCGATGTCTTCGATATCGATGTGGCGTGACTCGATCCCGACTTTTTCCGCGATCAGGCGCAGGTAGTCGGTGGTGCCCTTGTCTTCGACCGACTGTTTCATCGAGGCGAAGTAGAAAGGCTGTTTGATCTGCAAGTGCGCAAAGGCCTGGTGCAGTTTGGTGTCGATGCTGTTGAACTGGTCGGCATGGCTGGGCAGCAAGCCGCGTTCGATGCATTGCTCCAGCCAGCCCCACTGAAATGCCGACGCCTCGTACAGGCTGGTGGGCGTGTCGTAGTTGAGTTCCAGCAATTTGGCGGGGCCGTTGCCGTTGTAGGAAAAGTCCAGGCGACCGTAAAGGTGCGGGTGGCCTTCGCGCCATGAAGTGCGAATCATGTCAAAGAAGGGCGCTGGAATGCTCAGGCGTTCCAGCAGTTCTTCGCTCTGCACCACGCGGTCGACCAGGTCCATGCACATCTCATGGATCTCGGTAGTCGGGTCTTCGAGATCGTTCTCGATCTGCTTGAGCGTGAATTGGTAATACGCGCTCTCGTCCCAGTAGGGTTCGTCGTCGATGGTGTGAAACATGAAGCCGAGGTTTTCGGCGGTCTGCTTCCAGTCGTGACGTTCCTGGCAGAGGATTTTCTTCATGGCGCTCGCTCCTTAACTGCTCGATCGACCGAAACTGCTCGAGCCACCCCAGCCGCTGCGGGCGCTGGCCTGGCTGCCAAAACCACCCCGGGAAGTGGACGACGCCACCGAGATTGGCTTGGAGCTGCTCGACTTGAATGTGGAGCTGTTGTAGCCGTTGCCGTATTTCGCCTGGTCGGATTTGGTGAAGCTCGATCCTGTGGCGATGCGCTGGCTGAGCGTCGACGATGAGTAATCACCGCGTGAATCGCGGTAGCGGTAAACCGGTTCGGAGTTGTAGCTGCCCCGGTTGCTGTTCAGCATGTTGCTGATCAGCATGCCGGCCAGAAGACCGTTTACCATTCCTCCTGAACCGCCTGAGCTCACTTCGGAGGTGGGCAGCTGGGCTCTGGCGGCGTCCAGCTGGGTCTGCGTGACCTGGCCATTGGCTGCCAGCTCGAAACCGCCGAGCTTTGGAATGAACTTGCCGGTGGAGTCCTGCTGGCACCAGTCGGCGACAAAGTCGGCATCGCAATCGGCCTGGCTGTCATACAGCGGCGCGAGGCGACGGTGTTCGGCGATGGCGGTCATGTAGGCATCGGAGCAGACATTCACCGGAAACTTTTGATCCACGCACTGCTGCACGGATTGAAAGTTGAACTTTTGATTCACTGCGTAGGTTTTTTCTGTCGGCCCGCAGCCTGATATCGCGACGGCGACCGATGCCGCCAGGGACAGTTGAACGTACTTGCTTCGTTTCATCATTGCCTCCGTGGCGCGATCAGTTCTGCGAAGGGGTCATGCACGCAGCATTGAGCAGGCCAACGCTGATGGCGACGGCTGCGACGTAGATCGCTGCTGCGATTTCACCGTTACGGATGCGCTCGGAGGTGCCTTTGAGCACCAGGTTGGTCATCAGGAACGCCAGCAGTTGCACCACTGCGGCTATCAGTGCCCATACCGCGAAGTCCAGCAGGCTGACCGAGTAGGCAATCACATTGCTCGCCGGAATCGCGAAACCGATGATGGCGCCGGACAGGGCGATGGCGGCTGCGGTGTTGCCGGAGCGGATCAGTTCGAACTCTTTGTGCGGCGTGATGCGGGTGTAGACGAACTGGAAAATCGCGAACAGCACGGTGGCGCCGATGATGTACGAAACAAATCCCAGGACGGCGGCTTTGTTCAGCGAGACGGAGAGTGCTTCTAGCATGGGCTGTTCCTTTTTAAAGAGTCGTGAGGTCGGTGGTGTACAGCGAGATACCCAGTGAGGTGCTCAAGCTGACGCTGCCTTCGGCGTCTTCTTCCACCGAGAACAGCAGGAATTCGCGGCGGTCGGTTAGACCGGCCTCGCGGGCGTAGAGCATCGAACGATGTTCCACGACGTAGGACTGATCCGGATTGCGGACCTGCTCAGTGAAGGCCACCAATTCGGTCTGCCCGGCCTCGGTGCCCCATTCGCGGCTGTATTCGACGCCGTCATGGGTGTAGGTCGGCAGGCCGATCAGGCTGTCCGGCCCCGCGAGCCTGCGCAGTTCGGCTTCACTGTTGAGGGTGACGTAGCTTTGGTAGTTGAACAAGATCACCGACTCGACCTGGCCGGCGATGGCACCGGTGGTGTGAACCTGTAGCCAGAAGTCTTCGTCGTCCATGTAGTAGCGCGAAAGCCAGGTCGACTGGCCGAGGTCGACGGTGCCGACGCTCCAGATCTGTTGGGTGTCGGGAATGACCACGCTGGTTTTTTCGTCGAGCAACAGCTTGAGGGTGGTGTCGAACACCAGCGCTTTTCCCTGGCCGAGCCCGAGGGGGCCGGCAACCGGTGCGCTGTCCTTGGGTGTCGGGGCCTCAAGGCCCATCAACTGTTTAAACCATCCCATTGGCGATTTCCTTCAGGCGGGTGGAGGCAATTTAGATGAATTCGCCGCCCTGGAAGCGGGTGGCGCAGAGAGAAGTAGCCTGGCTGCAATAAATCCGGCGAATGCACCGCCCATGTGCCCTTCAACTGAAACGCCCAGGCGTGGGAAAAAGCCGAAAATCAGACCTCCGTAGAGGAGGGCGACAGTGCCGGCGATCAGCACGTTGCTCCAGCTGCGGTGGAACCAGGCGCGTCCCAGAAGGTAGGCCCAGAGGCCAAAGACCCAGGCGCTGGCGCCCACATGAACGCCCTTGAAACCGAACAGCCAGACCAGCGAGCCGCCGAGCAGAATGATGATTGCGCTGACCGCCGCAAAGCGTCTGAAGCCCTCGGCGATCACCAGGGTTCCCAGCACCAGGAACGGCAGCAGATTGGCGATCAAGTGCGCAAAGGATACGTGCAGAAACGGTGAGGTCACAATTCCGACGAGGCCGTGGGCGGTTCGAGGGACCAGGCCGAACGTCGTCAGGCCGTAGCCTGTTAGCACATTCAGCAGGTGTATCGCGACCATCAGCATGGCCAGGCCTGCGATGATCTTGAAGCCGGTGACCCTGTCCATCCTTGTCCTCGAATCAACAAAAAGAAGGGCACGCCGGTGCCCCGATGCCAGTCAGTTAAGAGAACTCAGCGCCTGAATGCTCTGTTCTGATCCAAAATCCACCCCCTCACCCCAGCCCTCTCCCCACGGGGGAGAGGGGGAAAGGGAGCCGATCTCCAAGCCTTTCAAAACCTGAGTTCGACTCGGACTTTCAGGTCGATGCAACTCGAAAGAACACCTCAGTCAGTCCCCTCGCCTTTTGGGGAAAGGGAGCCGAT
>CAYNGZ010000291.1:0-7006 GCA_964396695.1 uncultured Pseudomonas sp. | reverse complement strand
TGCCTGACGGCAGGCCGTTACCGGCCCGCACACAAAATATCTGACAGTCCCGGTCGCAGTATTTCTAAAGACACCTCGGTCAGTCCCCTCGCCCCTTGGGGAGAGGGTTAGGGTGAGGGGTCGCTTTCAAGCTTCACCGCTTCGGCAACTCCACCACCACCTTCAACCCACCCCACTCGCTCTCCTGCAACACCAGCTCCCCGCCCCATGCCTCGACAATATCGCGCACGATGCCCAACCCGAGGCCATGTCCGTCAGTCTGCTCGTCCAGCCGCGCCCCACGGCTGAACACCTGATCGCGCTGGGCTTCGGGAATCCCCGGCCCATCGTCTTCTACCGCCAGCACAAACCCTTCAGGCGTCTCGACGACACTCAAGCGAACCTCGGCATCCGCCCATTTGCAGGCGTTGTCCAGCAGATTGCCGAGCAGTTCCAGCACATCCTCACGATCCCAAGGCAAGAGCAAACCCGCCGGCGCCGTGTAGCTCAGGTGCAGGTGTTCGCCGTGGATCATGCTCAAGGTTGCCAACAACCCCGGCAGTTCGGCAGCGCAATCGAACTGCGCACCGGGCAAGGCATCGCCCGCCAGGCGCGCGTGATTCAATTCGCGATTGAGTCGCTGCTGAACCTGTTCGAGTTGCTCGCGAAGAAGCGTGCGCAGTTCGGGATGAGCGTCGAGTTTTTCACTCGACGCCAGACTCAACAACACCGCCAATGGCGTCTTCAGCGCATGCCCAAGGTTGCCCAGGGCATTGCGCGAACGCTTGAGACTGTCTTCGGTGTGCGCCAGCAAATGGTTGATCTGCGCCACCAAAGGCTCCAGTTCCCGCGGCACTTGCGCGTCCAGTTGCGAACGGCGCCCCTGTTGCAGCTGCGCGATCTGCTCGCGGGCGTTTTCCAGCGGTCGCAAGGCGCGCCGCACAGTGACGCGCTGCAACACCAGAATCAGCAGCAAACCGGTCAGCCCCAACCCGAGCCCGACCTGGCGCATGCGCTGGAAGCTCTCGCGCACCGGGGTGTAGTCCTGCGCCACACTAATAGAAATTGACTGCCCCCATCGCCGGTAGTCCGCGCGCAACACCAGCAATTGCTGGCCTTCCGGTCCCAGTTGCAGGTTGCTGTGCAGCCCGGGATGATCGAGCAGCGGTAATTCCTGATCCCACAGCGAACGTGAGCGCCAGTGGCTGTCAGCGAAGTCGATATGGAAATAATGCCCGGAGAACGGGCGCTGGTACGCCGGGGACAGACGCCGTTCATCCAGCTGCAACCCCTGCGGGCCGCGCACCAACGCCACCAGCAGGTTTTCACTGTCGTTGCGCAGCCCGGCTTCCAGATACCGCTGCAACCCCATTTCGAACAACCACAAACTGGTTTGCGCCAGCACCAGCCCGACGATCACCATGACGCTGATCAGCCCCAGGCTCAAACGCCGTTGAATCGACTTCACTGAGCGTGTCCACCGAACCGGTAACCTTGACCGCGTCGGGTTTCGATCACGTTGCGGCCGAGTTTGCGACGCAGGTGGTTGACGTGAACTTCCAGCACGTTGGAGTCGCGCTCGGTTTCACCGTCGTAAAGGTGTTCGGCAAGATGGCTTTTGGAGAGGATCTGCTGCGGGTGAAGCATGAAATAGCGCAACAGACGGAACTCGGCGGCGGTCAGCTGAATGTCCGCGCCGTCGCTGATCACGCATTGACGGCCCTCGTCCAGCTGTAACCCGGCGGCCTTGAGCGTCGGTTGATTGGCCTGGCCGTGGGAACGCCGCAACAATGCTTGAATCCGCAGGTGCAGTTCCTCCGGGTGAAACGGCTTGCTCAGGTAGTCGTCGGCGCCGGCCTTGAGCCCTTCGATGCGTTCGGCCCAGGCGTCGCGCGCGGTCAGCACCAACACGGGCGTACCCAGGCCAGCAGCACGCCATTGGCCAAGCACTTCCAGCCCCGGCAACCCCGGCAGCCCCAGGTCGAGGATGATCAAGTCGTAGGGTTCGCTGCTGCCTTGTTGCAGCGCATCACGGCCATCGGCCAACCAGTCGACGGCATAGCCCTGGCGGTTGAGCCCAGCCATCAATTCGTCGGCCAGCGGGACGTGGTCTTCCACCAGCAACAGGCGCATCAGTCATCTTCCTTGTCTTTGATCAAGCGTCCGGTGGCGGCGTCCAGGTCCAGATCACGCACCACGCCATCGACGGTCAGCAACTCGACTTCGTAGAGGTAGACGTCGTGCTTTTCTTCAAGCCCGGCTTCCAGCAGCTTGGCGCCGGGGTAGCGGTCCATGGCCTGCTGCAGCAGCTGCTCAAGCGGCAGAATCACCCCTTGTTGACGCAGGCGCAGGGCTTCGTCCTGATTCAGGTCGCGGGCCAACACCGCCGGGCAGACGGCCAGAAACGTCAGGGCCGTCAGCCCATACACGCGCAAATTAACCTTCATTACCTATCCTGAGCATGGAGTGCTTGCGTATTCTTCATAAATTAGCCGGGGAGTCACCCTAGCCCCGTCAACTTAACTGAAACTGAATTGCCATCATTGGAGCCAGGGAGCTGCCGCGGGTACTCCGGTGAAACTCTCGTATAATCACCCGCTCGCCTGCACAGAGACCGGTATGACCGCCATCCACATCAAATTCCCCGCCCTGACCCTCAAGGCCGGCCCACGAGCCTTTACGCGGATTCGCGAACACGGCTTGAGCGCCCGGGATGTCGGCACGCTCCCCGGTGCCGCCGGCGGACCGAAAGCGTTGGGGATTCAAGGTCTGGACCTGGCGCTGTTCGGCGAATGGCTGCCGGGCGCGCCGCGCGAGCGCTCGTTGATCGGCGCCTCGGTCGGTTCCTGGCGCTTCGCCAGTGCCTGTTTGCCGGACGCCGCCGAAGGCATCAGACGTCTGGGTGAGCTGTACAACGCCCAGCGCTTCAACAAGGGCGTGACCATGACGCAAATCAGCCAGCGCTCGCAGCGCATGCTGCATGACTTGCTCGATGGCCGCGATGCGCTGCTGCTCGGCAACCCGCTCTATCGGCTGAATATCATGGTCGTGAAAAGCCACGGCCTGCTGGCCGACGACCATCGCGGACGGCTCGGGCTGGGACTGTCATCGGTGATCGCCGACAACCTGCGCGGGCGTTCGCGGTTGTCGCGGCATTTCGAGCGGCTGATCGTGCATGACCCGCGCCTGGCGCCACCGCTCAATGCGCTGAACGACTTCCCGTCGCGTTTCGTCCCGCTCAACGCCGGCAACTTGCGCCAGGCCTTGCTCGCGTCAGGTTCGATCCCGATGGTCATGGAAGGTGTGCGCGATTTGCCCGGTGCGGGCGCGGGGACTTATCGCGACGGCGGCTTGCTGGATTACCACCTCGATTTGCCCTACAGCGGTAACGACATCGTGCTCTACCCGCACTTCACCGATCGGGTGATTCCCGGCTGGTTCGACAAGACCCTGCCGTGGCGGCGCGGCAATCCGCAGCGCTTGCAGGACGTCTTGCTGGTGGCGCCGTCGAAGGCCTACCTGTCGCGCCTGCCCTACGGCAAGTTGCCCGACCGGAACGATTTCAAGCGCTTCATGGCTGACCCGTCCAGCCGTAGGAAATACTGGAAAACCGCCATGGACGAGAGCCAGCGGCTCGGTGACGAGTTCCTCGAACTCAGCGCCAGCGGACGTTTGGGCGAGCAGCTGTTGACCCTTTAGTCAGTGTTTTCCCGCAACCCTGAACCCAAACTGTTAAACTCGCGACCTGCCCCATCGCCGTGGGCGATAGCCACCTGACAGAGCTCAAACCACCGTGGAAATCTTCAAAGAGTTTACCTTCGAATCCGCCCACCGCCTGCCCCACGTCCCGGAAGGCCACAAGTGCGGCCGCCTGCACGGTCACTCGTTCAAAGTGGCGATTCACCTGAGCGGCGACCTCGATCCACACACCGGCTGGATCCGCGACTTCTCGGAAATCAAGGAAATCTTCAAGCCGCTGTACGAGCGTCTGGACCACAACTACCTGAACGACATTCCCGGTCTGGAAAATCCGACCAGTGAAGTCCTGGCCAAATTCATCTGGAATGAATTGAAACCTTTGCTGCCGGAACTCAGCGCCATTCGTATCCACGAGACCTGCACCAGCGGCTGCATCTACCGCGGCGAATAAGCCAGGGGATCCAGAAAAACCACCGAGACCGGTGGTTTTTTTATGCCTATGATTCAGGCATTCACTGACGCGATCGAGAAAAGGACCCGCCCATGCACATCATCAACGCCCGCCTGCGAAACCGTGAAGGCCTGCATGAATTGCACCTGGAGAATGGTCTGATCGCCAGCATCGCCCGGCAGACCGAAGCCCCGACCCTGAGCCCCGAAGACCTCGACGCCGGCGGCAATCTGGTGGTGCCGCCCTTCGTCGAGCCGCACATTCACCTCGACGCGACGCTGACCGCCGGTGAACCGCGCTGGAACATGAGCGGCACGCTGTTCGAAGGTATCGAGTGCTGGGGCGAGCGCAAGGCAACCATCACAGCGGACGACACAAAAACCCGCGCCAAAAAGACCATCAGCGCCCTCGCCGCCCACGGTATCCAGCATGTGCGCACCCATGTCGACGTCACCGACCCTGAGCTGACTGCGCTCAAGGCGATGCTTGAAGTGCGCGAAGAGAGCCGGCACCTGGTCGACCTGCAAATCGTCGCCTTCCCTCAGGAAGGCATCGAGTCCTACCGCAATGGCCGCGAATTGATGACCGAGGCCATTGCCCTGGGCGCCGATGTGGTCGGCGGTATTCCGCATTTCGAGTACACCCGCGACCAAGGCGTCAGCTCGGTGAAGTTCCTGATGGACCTGGCCGAGCGCACCGACTGCCTGGTGGATGTGCATTGCGACGAAACCGACGACCCGCACTCACGCTTTCTTGAAGTATTGGCCGAAGAAGCCCGCAGCCGCGACATGGGTTCACGGGTGACCGCCAGCCACACCACGGCCATGGGCTCCTACGACAATGCCTACTGCGCCAAACTGTTTCGTCTGCTCGGGCACTCGGGGATCAGTTTTGTGTCCTGCCCGACCGAGAGCATTCACCTGCAAGGACGTTTCGACACGTTCCCGAAACGCCGTGGCGTCACCCGGGTCAACGAGTTGCTGGAAGCCGGAATGAACGTGTGTTTCGGTCAGGACTCGATCGTCGACCCGTGGTATCCGCTGGGCAACGGCAACATCCTGCGGGTACTCGAAGCCGGCCTGCACATCTGCCACATGCTTGGTTATCGCAACCTGCAAACCGCGCTGGACCTGGTCACCGGCAACAGCGCCAAAGCCATGGCCCTGGGTGATCGTTACGGACTGGAGCCGGGACGTCCGGCGAACCTGCTGATTCTTTCGGCGGACAGCGATTATGAAGTGATCCGCAGCCAGGGCTTGCCGCTGTATTCGATTCGCGCCGGGAAGGTGTTGATGAAGCGGCAGATGCCGGTGGTCGAAGTGTTCGGTTGACCGGGCTCGCGATGGCAACCTGACCGGCACCGCAGAATCAAGACATCAACCGCGCCGTCCCGAACAAACTGACCCGGCTCAACTCACCGGCCTGTTCTTCAAGAAACACCGGTGCCGTACCGCCGGGCATCACCACCGCCACGGTCCCTGCCGACACCCACCCCACGCTCCACGCCGCGCAGGCCACCGCGCTGGCGCTGGTACCGGAAGAGGCAGTCGGCCCTTCGCCGCGCTCGAAGACCCGAGCGGCAATGCGGTTCCCGGATTCGCGCATCGCCCATTGCAGATTGACGCCCGCCGCACAGGGCTCGCCAGCCCCGATCGGCGGGGCAAAAGCGATGCGCGTCAGGTCGGCCGACAACCCGGGCTCGCGCATCTGCTCATTGCTCGGCAACGCATCGGCATCCGCCACCAGCGTCACACAATGGGGATTACCGATCCGCACGAACCGGCTGTGATCCCATTGCCGGTTCAGCCGCGCGAGCATCGGCACATGGCTCAACTCACGTTGATTCAACGTCCGCGTCTCAACCGCATGCCCCCCCACCGCCTCCGGCCCGAAAGCCGGTTTGCCCAGATCCAGCCAAAAACCTTGCACGCCTTCCACTTGAGCGGGCGTTACCGAGGTCTCGACCGGCGATAACGCATCGCCCTTGTCATGGTGAACCCTGAGCAGGCAACGCCCCTGCGCCGGCATCAGGCCCTGTTCGGTCAGGGCCCGGGCAAAAATCGTCAGACCGTTACCACTGCGCTCGGCCAGACTGCCGTCGGTGTTGACGATCAACAGGTCAAACGGTGGCGCGGCCTGAAACGGGCCAACCAGCAAACCATCCGAACGGTGCTCCTTGGCGCCGACCGGTTGGGTGCCGGGGGCCCAACTGCAAATGGCCTCTACCGCGGACAGCGTCCAGTCGGAACGGCTTTGCGCCGCCAGGCTGGCGTCCTCCGGCAAATCGATACCGCGCTGGCGCAGATCGTCCGGGCTGGCAACGGCGTAGATATTCCCGCGTGCATCGAAAAGCAACGTCATGGACTGGTCCTGAGTGAGGTCTGGAACACGACGCTACTGTAAGCGCTGCTGACTCGAATCACACCTACAGAACCTCAAGGTCGTCTGACGGTCACTGATGTGCAAGGACGTGTCCCTGCTCACAGCCTCCCCCGAAGTACCAAGGATTGTCATGACCGCCAGTGTCCCTCCCGTCTCCGTCCGCCCTGGGCGCCTCGAACAGAAGTCGACGCGCATCGCCTCGCTGTTCCTGTTCGGGGCCGGCGCTTGCCATTCCCCATGGTGTGGTGCTGTTTATCGGCAGCCTGTGTTTTATCGTGTTCCTTGCCGAAGGAGCGGTACTGGACTGGAGCGCGGTGTTCGAACTTCGCCTTTGGTTTGATCGCCGTGTTGCTGCTGGCCGTGGCGGTCGGTGGCAAAGCGTTGAAGCATTGAATCAGCCAAGTAAAAGATCGCAGCCTGCGGCAGCTCCTACACAGGCTTCGTAGGAGGGTCCGCCCCCTCTTCGAGGCCGCGCTGTCGCGTAAGGAACATGGG
>CAYNGZ010000290.1:1995-7011 GCA_964396695.1 uncultured Pseudomonas sp. | reverse complement strand
GGGCTTCGGTGGGGGGGGGGGGGGGTTGAGCGGTCGGGCCTGGGGGGGGCGTGAGCCGCGGTGGGTGAAGGCGATTGCGGGGACGACGTTGCTGTTGGGGGCGATGATCGGGTTGGTGGCGGCGGTGGTGGGGAGTGTGTTTGCGCGGCCGGCGTTGCAGGGGCTGGGGACGCCGGGGGATGTGCTGGACGATGCGGTGGCGTATGCGCAGGTGATGATGTGGATCCTGCCGTCGTTGTTGGTGTTTGTGTTGTTTACGCAATTGCTGCGCGGGGTGAGCGATACGCTATCGCCGCTGCTGGCGTTGGTGGTGTCGACGTGTGTCGGGCTGGCGCTGACGCCGGCGTTGATTCTCGGGTGGTTCGGGCTGCCGCAGATGGGCATTCAGAGTGCAGCGTTTGCCGGGTTGGCGGGCAACCTGTCGGCGATGGGCTGGCTGGCGGGGCGGTTGATTCGCAAGGGGCATCCGTTGGCGCCGGATCGGGCGTTTTTTGCGGCGATGCGGCTGGACATGGAGATCCTTGGCAAGGTGCTGCGCATCGGTCTGCCCACGGGGTTGCAAATGGTGGTGCTGTCGCTGTCGGAGTTGGTGATCCTGGCGCTGGTGAACCAGCACGGTTCTCAGGCAACGGCGGCGTACGGGGCGGTGACGCAGATCGTCAATTACGTGCAATTCCCGGCGCTGTCGATTGCGATCACGGCGTCGATCCTCGGCGCCCAGGCCATCGGGGCAGGGCGCATCGAGCGCATCGGGCCGATCCTGCGCACGGGGCTGTTGATCAACGTGTGGCTGACCGGTGGCCTGGTGGTGCTGGGTTACCTGCTGTCGCACTGGCTGCTGGGGTTGTTCCTCACCGATCCCTCCACTCGGGCCATGGCCGAACACCTGTTGCACATCATGCTCTGGAGCCTGCTGGTGTTCGGTTTTCAGGCGATCATCGGCGGCATCATGCGCGCCAGCGGCACGGTGATGGTGCCGGTGGCGATTGCGATCGTGTGCGTGGTAGGCGTGCAGTTGCCGATGGCGTATTGGCTGGATGCGCAGTTTGGGTTGCAAGGGGTATGGATGGCGTTTCCGGTGGCTTACCTGAGCATGCTGGCGTTGCAGACGACGTATTACACCAGGGTCTGGCAGCATCAGAGAATCGAGCGGCTGGTGTAAGAAGCGGCGATGGTTATCGTCAAAGTCCATGCCCAGGCATGGACTTACAGGAGGAAAACCATCCCCGCGTCGATCAATGCCCGCCTACGAGCAAATGGCTGAACGGCGCCACATATGCCTGCAACGTGACCAGCCCACCGACCAGTATCGCCAGCACGATGGAGTGGAAAAACACGTAGCGCAGGATTTCCCCTTCATGCCCATACCAGCGGGTCGCGGTGGAGGCGACCACGATCGATTGGGCGTCGACCATCTTGCCCATGACCCCGCCGGAACTGTTGGCGGCGGCCATCAATATCGGGCTGATGCCCAGTTGTTCTGAGGTCACCCGTTGCAAGCCGCCGAACAGCACGTTGGACGCGGTGTCCGAGCCGGTCAAGGCAACGCCGAGCCAGCCGAGCAGGGTGCCGAACATGGGGTAGAAAATCCCGGTGGCGGCGAAGGCCAGGCCCATGGTCGCGTCCAGGCCGGAATAGCGGGTAATGAAACCGAGGGCAAGCATGGCCGCGATCGTGGTGAGCGAATAGCGCACCACCCACAGTGTTCGCAGGTATTGGCTCACCAGTTGCGGGATGGAATAGCCCATCAACAGCCCGCCGAGGATCGCCGCCAGCAAGATGCCGCTGCCGGTGCTGGTGAACCAGGTGAATTTGTAGATCGCTTCCTCAGGCTTGGGTTGCGGAACCACGGGCGGAACCTTCTCGACCTGCAAGTGCAGGGTGGTGAGGGTCAGGGCCGGTGCGAAGATCGGGTTCGCCTCGCTCATTGGCTTACCCTGGGGATCGAGCTTGGCCGAGTGGGTTTGCGGGTCCATGGCCGGACGGGTGTCGAACATGTTTTTGAAGCCTTGAGTACCCCAGGCGAAGACGAAGACCGTGAGGATGATCCAGGGCATCCACGCACGCATGACAGCTGACCGGGCATCGCTGGAAAAGGTCGCACTGGCGACCGGTTTCTCATCTTGGGGCTCCTCTATTTTCGAGTCGTCGACTCGCCCGGACAAGGCGGCGGAGGTGTGCACACGGGCGGGTTTCCAGACCTTGAGAAAACCGGTCAGGCAGGCCATGGAAATCAGCGCGGCAATCACGTCCACCAGCATCGGCCCGTGGTAGTTGGATACGAAGAACTGCGGCACCGCGAAGCTGACCCCGGCCACCAGAATCGCCGGCCAGATTTCCAGCATCTTGCGCCAGCCGGCGAAGGCCCAGATCAACCAGAACGGCACAAGCACCGAGAAGAACGGTAGTTGCCGGCCGACCATCATCGACAGTTCCATTTCATCCAGCCCGGTGACCTTGGCCAAGGTGATGATGGGCGTGCCCAACGCGCCGAACGCCACCGGTGCGGTGTTGGCGATCAGTGCCAGGCCAGACGCGGCCAGAGGCGAGAAACCCAGCCCGATCAGAATGGCCCCGGTGACCGCCACCGGGGTGCCGAATCCGGCCGCTCCTTCGAAGAACGCACCAAAGCAAAAGGCGATCAGCAGTAATTGCAGACGGCGATCATCGGTGATGCGCGCGAGGGAGTCCTGCAGGACTTTGAACGAGCCGTTCTCGGTGGTCAGCCGATGCAGGAAGATGATGTTGAGCACGATCCAGCCAATGGGCAGCAGGCCGGTGGCGGCGCCTAACAGCGCGGCGGAACCGGCCATGTTCGCCGGCATGCCAAAGGCGAAGATCGCGATCAGCAAGGCTGTGCTCAACGCCAGCAGGGCCGCCAGGTGCGCCTTGACATGGAAAAACGCCAGGGACGTGAGCATCACCACCACCGGTAACGCCGCCATGACGGTCGAGACCACCGGGTTGCCGAAGGGATCGTAGACTTGCTGCCAGACCATGTTTCACCTCTGCTTCTTATTGTTGGCAGTGCAGGCCCCGAGGGGAGGTGAAATTGAGTATAGGTGGCATTGCGCGATGGGCTGGCAGGGCCGCGGTTGGTTGCATGCACTCGAATGAAAGACCGATGTTATTCAGGTCGGCTGACGATGAACCGCCCCTTGGCAGGGGCGGCTCATACCGTCGGATTTCTCCTCGATTCAGTTGCTCAGGTGAGTACCACCGGGAGGTGCCGGCGGCGCATCAAGCGGTAGGCTGCCGGAATGACGAACAGGGACAGCAGGGGAGCGGTGACCATGCCGCCGACCATGGGCGCCGCGATGCGGCTCATGACTTCGCTGCCACTACCACTGCCCAACAAGATGGGTAACAGACCGGCAATGATGACCGCCACGGTCATCGCTTTGGGACGTACCCGTTGCACCGCGCCTTCTCGAATCGCGGCGATCAGCCCGCGTTCGGTGTTGTCGCCGACATCTTCGCGGTCGGCCCAGGCGTTCTTCAGGTACAGCAGCATGATCACGCCAAACTCGGCAGACACACCGGCCAGCGCGATAAAGCCAACACCGGTGGCCACCGAAAGGTTGAACCCCAACAGATACAGAAACCAGGCTCCACCCGTCAGGGCAAGCGGCAGCGTGGCCATGATCAGCAAGGCCTCATCGAAGCGGGCAAAGGTCAGGTAAAGCAGCACGAAGATGATCAGCAACGTGGCCGGCACCACCCATTTGAGCCGGGCATTGGCCCGCTCGAGAAACTCGAACTGCCCCGAATAACTCAGGCTCATCCCTGGTTGAAGCTTGACCTGCTCACTCACGGCCTGACGCAGGTCGGCAACCACAGAGGCGATGTCCCGCCCGCGCACATCGATGTACACCCATCCGGACGGCCGAGCGTTCTCGCTCTTGAGCATGGGCGGGCCTTCACTGACCTTGATGTTGGCGACCATGCCCAGTGTGATCTGACTGCCCAGTGGGGTGTAGATCGGCAACTGCTCCAGAGCACCTGGCGAGTCACGCCACTCACGGGGATAGCGTACGTTGATCGGGAAACGAGCCAGTCCCTCAATAGTCTCTCCAACGTTTTCTCCTCCGACAGCCCCCGCCACGATCGACTGCACATCGGCGATATTCAGTTCGTAACGGGCGGCTGCCTTGCGGTCGATATCCACGTCGATATACCGGCCACCGGTCAGCCGCTCGGCCAGCGCAGAACTCACACCGGGTACATCCTTGGCCGCACGTTCGACGGCCTGAGTCGCTGCATCGATCTCCGTCAGATTGCTGCCTGCCACCTTCACACCGATCGGGCTCTTGATCCCGGTGGCGAGCATGTCGATGCGATTGCGGATCGGCGGGATCCAGATGTTGGTCAATCCAGGGACACGGACCACTCGATCCAGTTCCTCCACCAGCTTTTCCTGAGTCATGCCGGGGCGCCATTGTTCATGCGGCTTGAACTGGATAGTGGTCTCGAACATCTCCAGCGGCGCCGGGTCGGTAGCGGTTTCAGCGCGACCCGCTTTGCCAAAGACGTGTTCGACCTCAGGGACGGTCTTGATCAGCCGATCGGTTTGCTGCAACAGCTGCGCCGCCTTCTGGGCTGACAATCCTGGCAGCGCCGAAGGCATATAGAGCAGATCGCCCTCATCCAGTGGTGGAAGAAACTCGCCACCTAATCGAGACAGTGGCCACAGCGCGCTGACGAACACCAATAACGCGACCAGCAGCGTTACTTTGGGTCGACGCAATACCGCGTCCAGAGCCGGCTCGTAGATCCGGATCAACCAGCGGTTCAGCGGGTTCTGTTGCTCATTGGGAATCCGCCCGCGAATCCAGTAGCCCATCAGCACCGGAATCAGGGTCACCGACAGGCCAGCCGCCGCGGCCATGGCGTAGGTTTTGGTGAAGGCCAATGGACCGAACAGCCGTCCTTCCTGAGCCTCCAGCGTGAACACCGGAAGGAACGACAGGGTTATTATCAAACACAAAGAGAACATTCACGTTCCCACCTGGGTCC
>CAYNGZ010000290.1:0-1985 GCA_964396695.1 uncultured Pseudomonas sp. | reverse complement strand
CGTCCCAAGTCGAGAAGCTCAGCAGAGGGATCGAGCGCCGCCCACAGGTTGCCGGCGGCGACGACGAGCATGCCGCCCAGGACGAACAGTGGCGCCGCCGCGAGGAGGCCCCAGAGCGGAAACGCCCACGCGCTCCACGGGATCCCGGCCCAGTGCTGGATCAGCAGGGCGAGGCCGACGAGCAACGCGCTCGGCACCAGCGCGAGGGAGAATCCGAAGAACAGTGCCGTGCCGACATCGGCCCCCGCTTCGGTCATAAAATGCCAGTGATGCTCGCCTTTGAACTCTTCTCCGGGATGGGCCACATGCCAGGCTTCGATCTTCTTGTGGGCGTTTTCGATCATCACCACGGCGGCGTCGACCATGGCGCCGATGGCAATGGCGATCCCGCCCAGAGACATGATGTTGGCGTTGATCCCCTGGTGGCGCATGACAATGAAGGCGATCAGCACCCCAACCGGCAAGGAGATAATCGCCACCAGGGATGAGCGCAGGTGCCAGAGGAATATCCCACAGACCAACGCGACAACGATGAACTCTTCGAGCAGTTTGTGACTGAGGTTTTTCACTGCACGGTCGATCAGCTTGCTGCGGTCGTAGGTCGTGACGATTTCCACCCCCGCCGGCAGGCTGCTTTTCAGTTCGTCGAGTCTGGCTTTTACCGCCGCAATCGTTTCGCGAGCATTCTTGCCGCTGCGCAGAATCACCACGCCGCCGACCGTCTCGCCTTCGCCATCGAGCTCGGTGATGCCTCGGCGCATTTCCGGCCCCAACTGGATCGTGGCGACATCGCCCAGTGTCACCGGTACGCCGCCTGAACCCAGCTTCAGTGGAATCGCTCGAAAGTCATTGAGCGTCTTCAGGTAGCCGGACGCTCGCACGACGAATTCCGTCTCTGCCATCTCCAGCACGGCTCCACCGGTTTCCTGATTGGCCTTGCCGATCGCCTCGATGACCTGCGCCTGCGTGATGCCCAGGCTGGCCAGTTTCAGCGGATCGAGCTGGACCTGATACTGCTTGACCATGCCGCCCACGGTGGCGACTTCAGCAACGTTCGGCAGGGTTTTCAGTTCGAATTTGAGAAACCAGTCCTGCAAGGCCCGCAGTTGTGCCAGGTCATGCCCGCCACTGTGGTCTACCAGCGCGTACTGGAAAATCCAGCCCACCCCCGTAGCGTCCGGTCCCAATGCAGGCTTGGCACCGGCCGGCAAGCGGCTTTGAATCTGGCTCAGGTACTCCAGCACCCGGGAGCGGGCCCAGTACAGGTCAGTGCCGTCTTCGAACAGCACGTAAACGAAACTGTCGCCGAAGAAGGAATAACCGCGTACGGTCTTGGCCCCCGGCACCGAGAGCATGGTGGTCGCCAACGGATAGGTCACCTGGTTCTCGACGATTTGCGGCGCTTGTCCTGGATACGGCGTACGGATGATCACCTGCACATCCGACAGGTCCGGCAGGGCATCGATAGGCGTGCCTTGAACCGACCAAATGCCCCAGGCCGTGACGAACAGCGTCGCCAGCAATACCAGAAAGCGGTTGGCGACCGACCAGCGAATCAGCGCGGCAATCATGGCTGGCTCCCTGATTCATCCAGGTGTTCAACGCGTAACCCGTCATCATACGGGGCCGAGCCTGCTGCACGTGGCGCAGGGATATCCAACGAGCCTGCGACGATGCCTTTTAGGCTGGCCTCCGAGTCGAGCAGGAACTGGCCAGAGCTCACCACCTGCTGTCCCTCTTCCAGGCCTTTCACTATCGCGGTCTTGCCATCATTTTCCTGCCCGATCAGCACTTCAACAGGACGGTAGCGACCAGCGTCTTCAGCGAGCATCACCAGGGCACGTCGACCGGTGCGGATGACGGCCTCGCTGGGCACCCACAGCACCTTTTGCTCCGTCGAACGATTGAGACTAACCTGTACGGTCATGCCTGGCCTGAGGCGAGCGTCCGGGTTGGGTAGCTCGACGCGCACTTGAAGTGTGCGG
>CAYNGZ010000289.1:0-7042 GCA_964396695.1 uncultured Pseudomonas sp. | reverse complement strand
ACCCTGCGAAAGCGTAGCCCTCGCAGGGTGTGGGGGTGACCATCTCATTAAGCCCACCGTGAGGTGGGCTTCGTTTTTGCCGGTGTTATCAGAACATCTTCAGCTTCGGTGCTTCTTCTTTCACCGGTTCGTTCTTCGCGGTCTGCTCGTTCCAGCCACCACCCAGCGCCTTGTACAGGTTCACTTCGCTGACCAGTTGCGACAGGCGGTCGGTGATCAACGATTGCTGCGCGCTGAACAACTGACGCTGGGCGTCGAGGAAGGTCAGGTTGCTGTCGACACCGATGCGGTAGCGACGCTCGGCCAGGCGGTAGTAGTTCTGGTTGGCGGCCACCAGATCACGCTGGGCCTGCAACTGTTCGTTGAAGGTCAGGCGTGCGGCGAGGCCATCGGAGACTTCCTGGAAGGCGGTCTGGATCGACTTCTCGTACTGCGCGATCGTGATGTCTTTCTGGATTTTCGAGTAATCCAGGCTGGCGCTCAGGCTACCGGCATTGAAGATCGGCAGGTTGATTTGCGGCTGGAACAGCCAGGTCCCCGAACCACCCTTGAACAGACCGGAGAGGTCCGGGCTCAGGGTGCCGGCATTGGCGGTCAGGCTGATGCTCGGGAAGAACGCTGCCCGTGCCGCGCCGATGTTGGCGTTGGCAGCCTTGAGCTTGTGTTCGGCTTCAAGGATGTCCGGGCGACGTTGCAACAGGTCGGACGGCAGACCGGCCGGCACTTCGCTGAGCAGGTCATCGGACAACGGCTGGCCCGCTGCCAGATTGGCAGGTACACCAGTGCCCAACAGCAGCGTCAGGCTGTTTTCATCCTGGGCCACCAGGCGAGTGAATTTCGCCTGTTGGACCCGGGCAGTTTCCACCGCCGTACGCGACTGGCTCAGGTCCAGCGCCGAAGCTACGCCGACTTCGTTGCTACGAGCGGTGAGCCGGTAGCTTTCTTCGAAGGTCGCGAGGGTGTCCTGGGACAGTTTCAGCTGTTCCTTGTCGGCCTGCCAGGTCAGGTAGGCGTTGGCCACGCTGGCCACCAGGCTGATCTGGGTGCTGCGGCGCGCCTCTTCAGTGGCGAAGTAGTTTTGCAACGCTTGTTCGTTCAGGCTGCGAACGCGACCGAACAGGTCGAGTTCATAGGCGCTGACGCCCACGGTGGCCGAGTAGGTGCTGCTGATGCCCTCTTTGCCGGTTTGCGACATACGCGCCGGAATCCGCTGGCGGCTGCCGCTGCCGGTCGACGAGACGGCCGGGAACAGGTCGGCGCGCGAGATGCGGTATTGAGCCGCAAACGCGTCGATGTTCAGCGCCGCGACACGCAGGTCGCGGTTGTTCTCCAGAGCGGTCTGGATCAGCTGTTGCAGCGCCGGGTCACGGAAAAACTGCTTCCAGCCTTGTTCAGCGGCGGCCTGGCTCGCGGCCTGGGCCGGCGAGTACGCCGGACCTTGTGGGTATTGCGGCGCAATCGGTGCTGCGGGCTGCTGATAATCCGGTATCAGCGAGCAGCCACCGAGCACGAACGCGGCGATGGCCAGGGAGAGTAGCGACTTGCTCATTGGCCAGCCTCTTGAGGAGTTTCAATAGCGTCGACATCCTGGTCCGCAGTCTTGCGTTGACCCATCGACGACACAGTGACAAAGAACAGTGGGACCCAGAAGATCGCCAATACGGTGGCTGTCAGCATACCGCCGATGACCCCGGTACCGATCGCATGCTGGCTGCCCGAACCTGCGCCGGTGGAGATGGCCAGTGGTACCACACCGAGGACGAAGGCCAGCGAGGTCATGATGATCGGTCGCAAACGCATCCGGCAGGCTTCGATCGCGGCGTCCACCAGGCTGCGCCCTTGTTCATGCAGTTCCTTGGCAAATTCGACAATCAGAATGGCGTTTTTCGCCGCCAGACCGATGGTCGTCAACAGGCCCACCTGGAAGTACACGTCGTTGGACAGGCCGCGCAGGCTGGTGGCGAGCAGGGCACCGATGATCCCCAGCGGAACGACCAGCATCACCGCAATCGGAATCGACCAGCTTTCATACAGCGCCGCCAGACAGAGGAAGACCATCAGCAACGACAACGCGTACAGCGCAGGCGCTTGCGAGCCAGACAGACGCTCCTCATAGGACAGACCGGTCCAGGAAATACCCACGCCCGCCGGCAGTTTTTGGGCCAGGGCTTCGACTTCGGCCATGGCCTCACCAGTACTGTAACCAGGCGCTGGAGCACCAAGGATTTCCAATGCTTCTACGCCGTTGTAACGCGACAGCTTCGGTGAGCCGTAGATCCACTCGCCCCTGGCGAACGCAGAGAACGGAACCATGGTGCCCTGGCTGTTGCGTACGTACCATTTCTTCAGGTCTTCAGGGCTCATGCGAGCACCCGGCTGGCCTTGGATGTAAACCTTTTTCACTCGACCGCGGTCGATGAAGTCGTTGACGTAGCTACTGCCCAGTGCAATCGACAGGGTGCTGTTAATGTCGGTCATCGTGATGCCCAAGGCACTGGCCTTTTCATCATCGATTTCCAGCTGGTATTGCGGTTCGTCGTTCAGACCGTTCGGACGCACCTGCGACAGCACCTTGCTCTGCGCCGCCATGCCGAGGAACTGGTTACGGGCAGCCATCAACTTCTCATGGCCGATGCCGGCGCGGTCCTGCAGGAACACATCGAAACCGGTGGCGTTACCCAGCTCCAGTACCGCCGGTGGCGCGAAGGCGAACACCATGGCGTCACGGAAGGTGAAGAAGTGCTGTTGGGCACGCGCCGCGACCTTGAACACGCTGTTGTCGGCGTTACGTTCGTCCCATGGCCTGAGCATGATGAAGGCCATACCCGAGCTCTGGCCACGACCGGCGAAGTTGAAGCCGGTCACGGTAAACACCGAGTTCACCGCATCGCCTTCACCGCCATCCTTGCCAGGTCGCAGCAGGAATTCGCGCATCTCGTCCACGACCACTTGCGTACGCTCGGAGGTGGAGCCAGCCGGGGTCTGGACCTGGGCGAAGAGTACACCCTGGTCTTCTTCCGGCAGGAACGCCGTCGGAATGCGGGTGAACAGCCAGATCATGCCGACCACGATGATGATGTAGGCCAGCAGGTACGGCGCCTTTTGCTTGAGTATGTTACCGACACCGCGCTCGTAGCTTCTTACGCCGCGGTCGAAGTTGCGGTTGAACCAGCCAAAGAAGCCGCGTTTCGGCGCGCCGTGCTCACCGTGGGGAATAGCCTTGAGCATGGTGGCGCAGAGCGCCGGGGTGAATATCAGGGCAACCAGTACCGACAGGGCCATGGCCGAGACAATGGTGATCGAGAACTGCTTGTAGATCACACCCGTGGAGCCGCTGAAGAACGCCATCGGCAGCAGTACCGCCGACAGAACCAAGGCGATACCGACCAGTGCGCCCTGGATCTGGCCCATGGATTTCTTGGTGGCTTCCTTGGGTGACAGGCCTTCTTCGCTCATCACCCGTTCAACGTTTTCCACCACGACGATGGCGTCGTCCACCAGCAAGCCGATGGCCAGTACCATGCCGAACATGGTCAGGGTGTTGATGCTGAAGCCGAACGCCGCGAGGATCCCGAACGTACCCAGCAGAACCACCGGTACGGTCATGGTGGTGATGACCGTGGCGCGGAAGTTTTGCAGGAACAGGAACATCACCAGGAACACCAGCACGATCGCCTCGACCAGGGTGTGAACCACGCCCTTGATCGACTCGGTCACCACTGGCGTGGTGTCGTACGGGAACACGACTTCCATGCCTTCAGGGAAGAATGGCTTGAGGTTATCGACGGTGGCGCGCAGAGCCTTGGCGGTGTCGAGGGCGTTGGCGCCAGTGGCCAGTTTTACTGCCAGACCGGAGGCCGGCGCGCCGTTGAACTGGGCGTTGATGTCGTAGTGCTCACCACCCAGCGCGACATCGGCGACGTCTTTCAGGCGAACCTGAGAGCCGTCCTTGTTGACCTTGAGCAGGATTTCCTTGAACTGCTCTGCGGTCTGCAGGCGGGTCTTGCCGATGATCGTAGCATTGAGCTGAGTGCCGGGCTGGGCAGGCAAGCCGCCGAGCTGACCGGAAGACACCTGCACGTTTTGTGCAGCAACGGCCGCTTTGACGTCCACCGGGGTCAAGTTGTAGTTGTTCAACCTGGCCGGGTCCAGCCAGATACGCATGGCGTACTGGGCACCGAACACCTGGAAGTCGCCTACACCGGCTGTCCGCGAAATCGGGTCCTGCATGTTGGACACGATGTAGTTGGACAGGTCGTCCTTGGTCATGCTGCCGTCACGCGAGACCACGCCAATCACCAGCAGGAAGTTCTTCACTGCCTTGGTCACGCGGATACCCTGTTGCTGCACTTCTTGCGGCAGCAGCGGGGTGGCCAGGTTCAGTTTGTTCTGGACCTGAACCTGCGCGGTGTCGGAGTTGGTGCCTTGCTCGAAAGTGGCGGTGATGGTCATGGTGCCGTCGGAGTTACTTTCCGAGGACACATAACGCAGGTTGTCGATACCGTTGAGCTGCTGTTCGATCACCTGTACCACGGTGTCCTGCACGGTTTGTGCGGAAGCGCCCGGGTAGGTAACGGAAATGGCGATCGCCGGCGGGGCGATGCTCGGGTACTGGTTGATCGGCAATTTGAGGATCGATAGAGCCCCGACCAACATGATCACCAGGGCAATGACCCAGGCGAAAATCGGACGGTCGATAAAAAATTTCGACATGGTTTACTCCGCTTTGCCGCCTGCTGCCTGATTTGATGCCTGCGCAGGGGCCGGGTTTTTCGCTGCTACGTTGGTCGCTTCGCTGACTTTGACTTCAATACCCGGTTTGACGAACTGCAGACCTTCGGTGATCAAGCGATCGCCGGCCTTGAGGCCATCTTCAACCAGCCATTGGCTGCCAACGGTGCGACTGGCCTTGAGCTGACGCAGTTCGACCTTGTTGTCTGCACCGACCACCAGAGCGGTTGGCGCGCCTTTGAGGTCACGGGTCACGCCCTGTTGCGGCGCGAGAATCGCCGCGGCGTTCACACCGGCCTGCAGTTGGGCATGAACGAACATGCCCGGCAGCAGGGTGTGGTCAGGGTTGGGGAACACGGCGCGCAAGGTCACGGAGCCGGTGGTCTGGTCGACCGACACTTCAGAAAACTCAAGCTTGCCTTGTTGCTTGTACTGGCTGCCGTCTTCGAGGGTCAGCTTGACCGTAGCGGCATTCTCGCCAGCCTTTTGCAGACGACCGCTTTCCAGCTCGCGGCGCAGCTCCAGCAACTCGACCGAGGACTGGGTCACGTCGACGTAGATCGGGTCCAGTTGCTGGATCACGGCCATGGCATCGGCCTGGCCATTGTTGACCAGCGCGCCTTCGGTGACCGAAGAGCGGCCGATGCGACCGGAAATCGGTGCGTAAACCTTGGTGTAGCGCACATTGATCTCGGCGCTTTTCAAGGCTGCTTCCGATTGCAACCGGTTGGCCACGGCCGTGTCGTATTCCTGCCGGCTTACGGCTTGTTCGTTGACCAGTTGTTTGTAGCGATCGGAAATTGATTTGGTCGATTGCAGGTTGGCCTGCGCACTGTTCAGCGTGGCTTCATAGACCGAAGGATCGATCTGATAAAGCTGCTGGCCTTCCTTCACTTCGCCACCTTCTTTGAACAGGCGCTTGAGAATGATGCCGTTGACCTGTGGGCGAACTTCCGCCATGCGGTAGGCCGTTGTGCGGCCCGGCAGTTCGGATGTCAGGGTAAAGGCTTGAGGTTGAAGGGTTACGACGCCGACCTGAGGGGCTGGTGCGGCATGAGCCGCTTCTTCCTTTTTACATCCGCTGAGCAGCGATGCCAGGGCGACGGCAGTAACCAGAGCGGTAACAGCTGGCTTGAATTGCATGAAGATCCTCGGGTCAGGCGCGCAACATGCGCACAAGAAAAGTGGAAAGGTAAAAAAACGGTGCTGAGTGGATAAGTAGCTTGCTAAGCAATATACTTACGTTCATGGTTGTTTGTAAATAGCTCGGCTGAGTACCCACCCGGTTACAAAAGTCGATGCAAGGTATGAATTGTAGGCCGGGGGCGAGCCCCTGAAGAGCTCGCCCCACATATGTTCAGACGGTGTCCAGACATCGCTGAAGCATTCCTGATTGAGGTTTTATTGCCATGGTCCGTCGCACCAAAGAGGAAGCTCAAGAAACCCGAAGCCAGATACTCGAAGCCGCAGAGAAAGCCTTCTACGAGCGGGGCGTGGCGCGCACGACGCTGGCGGATATTGCCACCCTGGCCGGTGTTACGCGTGGGGCCATCTATTGGCATTTCAGCAACAAGGCCGATCTGGTACAGGCGATGCTCGACAGCTTGCATGAGCCGCTGGATGAGATGGCCAGGGCGAGCGAAAGTGAGGAGGAAGAGGATCCGCTGGGATGCATGCGCAAACTGCTGATTCATTTGTTTCATCAAGTTGCCCTGGACCCGAAGACCCGACGCATCAATGAGATTCTGTTTCACAAGTGCGAATTCACTGATGAAATGTGTGATCTGCGCCAGCAGCGCCGCACCGTCAGTCTGGAGTGCAATGTGCGTATCGAACTGGCATTGCGTAATGCGGTGAATCGGGGCCAGTTGCCGGACAATTTCGACACGGCCCGCGCAGCGATCAGTATTCACGCCTATATCGACGGCATTCTGTACCAGTGGCTGCTGGCGCCTGACAGCTTCCAGCTGCACACCGAAGCCGAACGGTGGGTCGATACCGGGTTGGACATGCTGCGCTTTAGCCCAAGCCTTCGACAAAATGCGTAATTGAGTCCGGTTGTGTCAACACTTAAGGCGAGCGAAGATCCTGTCTTCGTTCGCCTTGTTACGATGGGGTGCTTTTATATACGCACGCTCGCCAAGTTGATAGATAGCGAGCTACGTATTTTGTAGGGAATTTGTTGCGGGTTTGTGAATGAGTGTGAGGAAGCTACGGCCTTGCAATGTTCGCAAAACAAGCCCCGACTCGCGAGAGTCGGGGCTTAATGAGATGGTCACCCCCACACCCTGCGAGGGCTACGCTTTCGCAG
>CAYNGZ010000288.1:0-7054 GCA_964396695.1 uncultured Pseudomonas sp. | reverse complement strand
GTGACCGCCGGGGTGGTGCTCGGGGTCAACTGTTCGAAGTTGCCACCGGTGGTGCTTTCGATCGTGGTGCTGACGGTGCTGCCGTTTTTGTAGACGTCGTTCGCCGGGGTGTCGACCACCACAGAGCCAGTGGTTTTACCCGCTTCGATATTGATTACCGCACCGTTCGACAGGGTCACGGTCATCGCCGTGCCAGCCGGATTGGTCAGCGTCGCGGTGTAGGTAATTTGACCACCTTCAACCACGGAACCATTAGCCGTCAGGCTCAGACCGGTGTTATCGATCGAGTCGGTGATGGTGGTGACCGCCGGGGTGGTGCTCGGGGTCAACTGTTCGAAGTTGCCACCGGTGGTGCTTTCGATCGTGGTGCTGACGGTGCTGCCGTTTTTGTAGACGTCGTTCGCCGGGGTGTCGACCACCACGGAACCGGACGTTTTGCCGGCCTCGATATTGATCACTGCACCGTTGCTGAGCGTGACGGTCATGGCGGTGCCGGCCGGGTTGGTCAGCGTCGCGGTGTAAGTGATCTGACCACCTTCAACCACGCTGCCGGTAGAGGTCAGGCTCAGCCCGGTATTGTCGATCGAGTCATGAATCGTGGTAACGGCCGGGGTGGTGTTTGGCACCAGGTTTTCGAAGTTGCCGCCAGTCGCCCCGGTGATGGTAGTGCTGACGGTACTGCCGTTTTTGTAGACGTCGTTCGCCGGGGTATCAACGGTCACGCTGCCGGTGGTTTTCCCGGCTTCGATGTTGATGATCGAACCGTTGGACAGGGTCACGGTCACCGGCGTTTGCGCCGGGTTGGTCAAGGTGGCGGTGTAGGTGATCTGTCCACCTTCGGTGACGGTCGAACCGGCCGTCAGGGTGACGGTGGTGGTATCAATCGTGTCAGTGACCTGTGTGACGGCCGGTGTCGGGTCGACGGTCAGCACCAGGCCGCCGCCACCGGTGGTTCCGGTGACATTGACAGTGATTTGATGCGGGTCGTTGTAGACACTGTCATTCGGTGCCAGCGGAACATTGACGCTGCCACTGACCTGGCCGGCCGGGATGATGATGACCGAGCCATTGGACAGCGTAATGCTCAGGTCTGTCAGTGGCGCCCGGGTGACGTTTGCGGTGTACACCAGCACACCACCGGCTTCGGTGATGGTCGAGGTAGCACCGAGGGTCAGCGTCGAGCCAACCAGCACGTTGTTGCCATTAGTGGTGTTCTGGGCGCCAGTGGTGATGTCGGTGGCGGCAGTGCCCGCGCCAATGCCGGCGGTCGGGAAACCAATGGTCGGGGCGACGCGCGCAGCCGTTTCCTCCAGCGCCACGAAGCTGTGGCCTCCGCCCGCAGCACCACCCGAGCCTGTTGCGGTCGGGCCCGCGGCGGCGGCTTCGATATCCGTGGTCGGGTCAGCGCCCGCGAGGATGGCTTGTTGCAGCTCTTCTACCGAGGGTGCGGCTTGCGCGGTGGCTTGCGCCAGGTCAGTGGTGGAGTCGGGAGCGTTGCCGCTCCACTGGGTATCGCGGCCCAGGTCCAGCGTGCGGCCGTCAGCCAGTTCAAGCGATACAGCGCCCGCCGGGCCGGTATCGATCTGGTCGCCCACGAACAGTCGGTCACCTTCAATCAGCACGCGTCTGATGCCCTCCGGGGACACCACGAAAACTTGACCAACAATGCTTTTGACGATGGCAACAACACTGCTCATTGAGGACTCTCCGGATGTTCCGTTCAGTAGGCTTCCATTGACCTGAAGAGGCTGTCTGCCGATTCAGTCTGGACGTACGTTCAAAATGGGTGGTGCATTAATTTGACGCTATTTCGTCAATAATTTGGCTGTATTTTTTCACTATTAACTTTATGCCAAACTATTGACCTTCTGGGTGCCATCCTAAACAATCGTCCAAGTAATGTCACATTGATATTTATGTGGCGACCTGCCTGCAGTGTGTGACCCAGTTCTGATGTTTAACTTTCCGACATACGGTCATTCCGGTTGCCATTTTCCGTCGCAGCACTCCGTTCTGCTGTGATTTGAGACAAGAAGTCCTGGGAAATTCTTATATGCACTCACACCTGATCAAGGCTCTACCTTTTGTCCTTGCCGCCAGTTTCGTACAAGCACAAACCCTGCCTCAAGCCATGCAACAAGCACTGGATGTCCACCCGGAGATCCAGGCTGGCGTGAACAGTCGTCTTTCCGCCGATTATCAGCTCAGGGCTGCCAAAGGCGGGTACTTGCCAAAAGTCGATCTGCTTGGGGGTTATGGCCGTGAAGGCACTGACAACCCGACGACTCGTGCCGGTACCAGCAACAATCATTGGGAAACCTTGAACCGCGGTGAGTCGAGCCTGCGCTTGCAACAAATGGTTTTTGACGGTTTTGCGACATCCAGCGAAGTCGGACGTCAACAAGCCACCGTTAATTCCCGCGCCTACTCGTTGCTGGGTACTTCCGAGCGTACTGCGCTGACCGTGGCCCAAGTTTACCTCGACGTGCTGACCCGTCGCGAGTTCGTGCGCCTGGCCGAAGATAATCTGAAGAGCCACGAACGGATTTTTGACCAGATCAAACTGCGCACCTCGCGTGGCGTGGGCAGCGGTGCTGACCTCGATCAGGCCGAAGCACGTGTGGCCCAGGCCCGCAACAACCTGATCACCGAGCAAACCAACCTGGCGGACGCCGAGACGAACTTCCTCAGCGCCGTGGGCCAGATGCCCGATCAACTGGAACGCCCGGCTCCCTTCTTTGCACTGTTGCCGGCGAACCTGAATGAAGCTCGCCAGCAAATGCTCGAAAACAGCCCGGTCCTGCGCTCAGCCGAGTCGGATATCGTCGCTGCCGAGAAGCAGTACGACACGGCCAAGTCGACCTTCTACCCACGCTTCGATGCCGAACTGGGCCGTACCGCCGACAACAATCTGGATGGTATGCCGGGCCACAACAACGAATGGCAGGCCATGTTGCGCATGCGCTTCAATCTGTATTCCGGTGGCAGCAACAAGGCGGATATGGAGTCCAAGGCCTACCAGTCCAATCAGGCGCTGGATATCCGCAACAACGCCTT
The DNA here is from genome assembly GCA_964396695.1 of uncultured Pseudomonas sp. GTDB lineage: Bacteria > Pseudomonadota > Gammaproteobacteria > Pseudomonadales > Pseudomonadaceae > Aquipseudomonas. The sequence continues at coordinate 3,997 of CAYNGZ010000288.1, read as the reverse complement.
GCGCGTGTTGAACGAAGAGTTGGGCCTGGCATGGAATGCCCTGAACAACGCCAACGCCCAAGTGCCGATCGCTCAGCAATATGTCGATCGCAGCTCTGCCGTGCGCACCGCGTATCAGCAGCAGTTCAGCTTGGGCCAACGCACCTTGCTCGACTTGCTCGACAGCGAGAACGAATTGTTCACCGCTTCCCGTCGTCTGGCGGAAATCAAGAACATTCAGTTATTTACTCAATATCGAATCAAGGCGACCATGGGCGAATTGCTCAAGAGCCAGGGAGTGGTCGCACCCATGGCTTCCGTCGTGGCGAACGATGTGAAGCCCAAGGTCCAACTGCCCGGTCTGAATTGAGCAGATCCTTTTAGTTAGCCAAGAGTGCCGAGCGTGGAATCAGAAGCCAGTCGAGTTCATCTCCATCATGATCCACGCGCGTTGCATGACGACCCGTTACTGGACGGTTTGTTAGCCCTTTGTACGCTTCATCAGAAACCGGCGAGTGCGGCAATGCTGACCACCGGTCTGCCATTGCCCAAGCAGCGACTGAGCGTCGAATTACTGCCTCGTGCGGCAGCCCGCGCCGGGCTGCAAGGGCGGGTACTGCGACGCAAGCTGGCGCAAATTCCGGCGATCGCCATGCCGGCGCTGTTGCTGCTCAAGGACGGTCGCAGTGCCGTGCTGCTGGGTTGGCGCGGCGATGATCAGGCGCGCCTGTTGCTCAGCGAAAGCGATGGCGGTGAAGTTCTCGTCAGCCGTGAACTGCTGGACGACGATTACACCGGGCACGCGTTTTTCGCCCAGCCTCAACATAAATTCGATGTGAACCATGGCACGCTGATTCCGCGTGCGCGTTCCTGGTTCCGCGACACCCTCAAGCGTTCGCGTTGGCTGTATGCCGACGCCATCGCCGCCAGTTTCCTGATCAACATCATCGCCATGGCCGCGCCGCTGTTCGTGATGAACGTTTATGACCGCGTGGTACCGAACCAGGCCGAAGCGACCCTGTGGGTGCTGGCCATCGGTATTACTGGCGCCTACCTGTTCGACCTGATCCTCAAAAGCCTGCGCAGTCTGTGCCTGGACCTGGCCGGCAAGAAAACCGACCTGATCATCTCCGCGACGCTGTTCGAGCGGATCGTCGGCATGGCCATGAAATACCGCCCGGCGCGGGTCGGCAGCTTTGCCCAGAACATCCATGAGTTTCAGAGCCTGCGCGATTTCCTCGCCTCGCTGACCCTGACCAGTCTGATCGACCTGCCGTTCACCTTACTGATTTTCCTGGTGATCGCCCTGCTGGGCGGGCACCTGGTGTGGATCCCGGTGTTGGCGTTCCCGATTGCCCTGCTGATCGGCTACGCCCTGCAGAAACCGCTGGTGGCAACCATGGAACGGACCATGGCGCTAGGGGCCGAGCGCCAGTCGAGCCTGATCGAAACCCTCGCCGGTCTCGACGCGGTCAAGGTCAACAACGCTGAAAGCGAGCGTCAGTACCAGTGGGAGCAGACCATCGGCACGCTCAGCCGCCTCGAGCTGCGGGTGAAAATACTCTCGGGTCTGGCAATGAACATCACCCTGCTGATCCAGCAACTGGCCGGTGTGATCATGATCGTCTTCGGCGTTTACCAGATCATTGCCGGCAACCTCAGCATGGGCGGTCTGATTGCCTGCTACATGCTCAGCGGTCGGGCCCTCAGTCCACTGGCGTCGTTGTCCGGTCTGCTGACCCGTTACCAGCAGGCGCGGGTCACCATGACCTCGGTCGACCAGATGATGGAGCTGCCACAAGAGCGCAACTTCGAAGAGCGCCCGCTGAGCCGCAAGGTTCTGCAAGGCGGCATCGAGTGCCGTCAGCTGAACTTCACCTATCCGGGCCAGCAGAACCCGGCGCTGAAGAACATCAACCTGATTATCAAGCCGGGCGAAAAGATCGGCATCATCGGCCGCAGCGGCTCGGGCAAGAGCTCGCTGGCCAAACTGCTGGTCGGTCTTTATCAGCCGGACGACGGCGCGTTGCTGGTGGATGGCGTGGACATCCGTCAGATCGATGTCAGCGAACTGCGCCACAACATTGGCTACGTGCCGCAGGACATCCAGCTGCTCGCCGGTACGTTGCGCGACAACCTGGTGTCCGGCGCTCGCTACATGGAAGACGAACTCGTACTGCAAGCGGCTGAACTGGCCGGCGTGCACGAATTCGCCCGTTTGCACCCGCAAGGTTACGAGCTGCAAGTCGGCGAGCGTGGGCAAAACCTTTCTGGCGGTCAGCGTCAGAACGTGGCCCTGGCCCGTGCCCTGCTGCTCAATCCGCCGATTCTGCTGCTCGACGAACCGACCAGCGCCATGGATAACACCGGTGAAGAACGCTTGAAACAACGCCTGCAAGCCGTCGTAGAGAACAAGACCGTGGTGCTGGTGACGCACCGGGCTTCATTGTTGTCGCTGGTCGATCGGTTGCTGGTGATCGATCGCGGGCAAATACTGGCCGATGGTCCAAAAGCCTCGGTGATGGAAGCGTTGAAGAAGGGGCAGATCAGTGTTGCTTAAGTCCGGAATGCGCGACTCGATCCGTCGTTATTTCAAAGGCTCTGATTCGCTGAGCGGCCAACCCTTGCCCGAGGTGAACAAGGCACTGATCGAAGACGCCCCACGGGTGGTCCGGTTGACCATTTGGGCCATCATCGGCTTCTTTCTGTTTCTGCTGCTGTGGGCCAATTTTGCGGTGATCGATGAGGTCACCAAAGGCGATGGCAAGGCCATTCCTTCCTCCAAGCTTCAGAAAATCCAGAACCTGGAGGGCGGTATCGTCGCTGAACTCTTCGTTCGTGAAGGGCAAGTCGTCGAAGCCGGTGCGCCACTGATTCGTCTGGATGACACGCGGTTTGTGTCCAACGTCGGCGAAACCGAAGCCGATCGTTTGTCGATGTTGCTGCGTGTAGAACGCTTGAGCGCGGAAGTCGACGACCGCCCGCTGAACTTTCCTGACGATGCAATGAAAGCTGTGCCCGGTCAGGCTGCCAGCGAAAAATCACTTTATGAGAGCCGTCGTCAGCAACTGCACGATGAAGTCGGCGGCCTGCAGGAGCAACTAATCCAGAAACAACAGGAGCTGCGCGAATTCACCTCCAAGCAGGCGCAGTACCGCAGCGGTCTGGCGTTGCAACGTCAGGAAATCAACATGTCCGAGCCGCTTGTGGCTCAAGGCGCGGTGTCGCCGGTTGAAGTGCTGCGACTCAAGCGCGCCGAAGTCGAAACCCGTGGCCAACTGGACGCCACCACCCTGGCGATCCCGCGTGCCGAGTCGGCGATCAAGGAAGTGCAGCGCAAGATCGACGAGACCCGTGGCAAGTTCCGCAGTGAGGCGCTGACCCAGCTCAACGAGGCCCGCACCGACCTGAACAAGGCGAAGGCGACCGGCAAGGCGCTGGAAGACCGCGTCAGCCGGACCCTGGTGACCTCGCCGGTGCGCGGTATCGTCAAGCAGTTGCTGGTCAACACCATCGGCGGCGTGATCCAGCCTGGCAGTGACATGGTCGAAATCGTGCCGCTGGACGACACCCTGCTGGTGGAAGCGAAGATCCGTCCGCAAGACATCGCGTTTTTGCACCCGGGCCAGGAAGCCATCGTCAAGTTCACCGCCTATGACTACACCATCTATGGCGGGCTGAAAGCCAAGCTGGAGCAGATCGGCGCCGACACCATCACCGATGAAGACAAGAAAACCACCTACTACATGATCAAGCTGCGCACCGAGCGCAGCCACTTGGGCACCGATGAAAAGCCCTTGTTGATCATTCCGGGCATGGTCGCCTCGGTGGACATCATCACCGGCAAGAAGACCATCCTCAGCTACCTGCTCAAGCCGATCATCAAGGCACGGGCAGAGGCGTTGCACGAGCGCTAACTCGCTTCAAAAAGATCGCAGCCTGCGGCAGCTCCTACGCATGGACACCCGTAGGAGGGGCCGCCCCCTCTTCGAGGCCGCGCTGTCGCGCAAGGAACATG
>CAYNGZ010000287.1:0-7060 GCA_964396695.1 uncultured Pseudomonas sp. | reverse complement strand
AAATCAATAAGTTATTTTTTGTTCCATAAGAGCTGCCGCAGGCTGCGATCTTTTACTTTTACCTAGTCCGCTTTCTGCGGATTCAACCAGCCGCGCACACGCCGGAACAATTGCTCCTGTTCGGCAGCGCTGTTGCCGGGCACGGTCTTGAGTGCAAGCTGGCTGAAGGTCGACGCCTTCAAGCGTTTGCTGGCTTGCAGGCGCTCCACGGCGGCGCTCTGTACCAGCGCCTTGTCCTTGTAATAGATGTCGAAGGTGGGCAGCTTCAAGGTGGTGGTCAATTCGGCCAGTCCGGGTTTGGCAGACACGGGTGTCTGCGCGGCAACCATTACGAATTTCGCGACTTGCGAGGGTTGTTTTTCGCTCAGATAGCGCGCAGCCCAATAACCCCCTGTGCCGTGACCGAGCAAGACGATGCGGCGAGCACTGTGTTGTTCGGCGAAAGCAATGGCGGCGTCGATCCGTGCGTAGATGCGCTCGGCGTCGGCCTTGGCTTGCTCCTCACCGGTTTCGGCGATCGCACGGTCGGCGACATCCCCTTCACCCCCGGCCACTTGTTCGATCGGGGGCGCGGTGCTGGCGTCTTTGGTGCCGGTTTCGGTTTTGACCGGCGCAGGGGCGAGTTCGACGACACGCGCCTGTGGGGCATTGCTTTGCAGGTCAGGCAAGGTAAGACTCAGGCTGCTCCAGTCGGCATCAGGCAATTTTTGCCGCAATGGACTGATCGCTTGAGGCCAGTCAGCGGTTTCGCCCGCGCCGGGGATGATAAGCACCGCACCCTTGGGGTCGCTGGTGTTGGCCGGTTTCCATAACGCGAGAAAGTTGTCGCTGCCGGCCTGCAACTGCTGTTGCTCCTGCGCGGGGAGGGTGCGTTCAAGAGCGGCGGCTTCTTCCTGGCTACGCTCTGGCAGTGGCTGGCGTTCGAGCGGTTTTTGTTCGGCGGATTTTTCCGCGGTGGCGGGTGCGGGGGCGGCGGCCTGAACTGAAAAGGCACAAGGCAGGATCAGCGACAGGCACAATGCTGGCAGTGCCAAGCGGTGGACAGGGGGCATCGGTTATTCCAGGCCAGAAGTAATCCCGGCAGTTTAGGGTCTGTTGACGTTTGGTGGCTCGCCACCAAACGTCAACAGACCCTAATAGGTTGGTCAGTATTTGTCAGTGTGTGAGACTTCGGATGATGCGTTTTCGCTGCCTGTTGGTTATCGGCTGTTGCTGGCTTCCCTTGATGGCATGGGCGGCACCCGCGCCGCCTGCGCATGTTGCGCCGTTGAGCGCCGAGCAGCGTCAATGGCTCGCGGAGCATAACGAACTGCGCGTGGGTGTGGTGCTGCAAGTGCCTTTCGCACAGTACGACCGGCGTTTGCAGCGGCTGTCCGGTGCCAATGTCGAATTGATGCAGTGGCTGGCCAGCGCGCTGAACATCGAGGTGACGTGGCGCCACTTTCCCGATGTGACACAGCTGGAAGACGCGGTGCGCGAAGGTGAAGTCGACATTGCTCCGGGCCTGACCCAAACCCCTGCCGGCCTGCGCCTGTGGCAATTCACCGACCCTTACATGCGTGTACCGCAACTGGTGGTCGGCGAACAGAAGGGCGCGGGTGTCGTCGAGCTGGAAAAACTCGACAGCCAGTCGCGGGTCGCGGTGCGCATGCCCAGTGCGATCGCCGATTATCTGCGTAGCAACTACCGCAATCTCAACCTGCAGGGCGTTCCCGTGGAGCGTGAGGCCCTGCAACTGCTGCTGACTCAACAGACCCGGTACGCGATTGTCGATGAAGCTCATCTCAGTCGTTTGTCGGCCGAGCCCGAGTTCGCCAACCTGGCGGTGGTCGGCGATATTGGTTTGCCGCAATTGTTACGGGTGGCGACTCGCCGTGACTGGCCAGAGCTGGCCGGCATCGTCGAAAGCGCCTTGCATGCCATCCCGGCCAAGGACCTTGAACAATTGCACGCGCGCTGGCTGCAACCCAAATACCCGCGCCTGACCGAGTCGCCGGGCTTCTGGCAAAACCTCTGCCTGTTGTTGACCGTGTTGTTTCTCAGCAGCATGGCCATTGTGCTCTGGCAGCGCCGTCAGCAGCGCACCCTTGAGCTGCGTTTACTGGCCGCCCGCGAGGACATTGCGTTGCGCGAGGCCAGCGAAGAAGCATTGCGCCTGACGCAGTTTTCCATTGATCAAAGCACGGTCGGGATCCTCTGGGTCAATTGGGACAGCCATGTGCGTTACGCCAACCGTGCAGCCGAAGACATGCTCGGTTATGCACCGGGTGGTGTCATTGATCGGCCACTGATCGACTTCGAGCCCGGTCTGCACATGGACCGTTGGTTGAGCCTGTGGAAGCGTGCCCGGGCCAGCGAGGACGGGCCGCAAAGCTTTGAGAGCAACTGCGTGCGCGCCGATGGCAGCATTCTGCCGGCTGACGTGTCGTTGAGCTTTCTGCGGTTTCGCGACGGCGAGTACCTGGTGGTTTACCTCAACGACGTCACCGAACGCCGCCGGGCGCTGGCCGCCTTACAGGAAAGCGAAGCGCGGTTGCAGGGACTTACCGAGCAATTGCGCGAACTGTCTGCGCACCTGGAAAGCGTGCGGGAAGAGGAGAAGGCGCGGATTGCCCGGGAAGTTCACGATGAGCTGGGTCAGATGCTGACGGTGCTCAAGCTGGAAACCTCGATGTGCGAACTGGCCTACGCCGAGCTTGACCCAGGCTTGAGTGAGCGCCTGAACAGCATGAAGCGCTTGATCGCCCAACTGTTCCAACTGGTGCGGGACGTGGCCACGGCCTTGCGCCCACCGATTCTCGATGCGGGGATCGCATCGGCCATCGAGTGGCAGGCCCGGCGTTTTGAAGCGCGCACGCAGATCCCGTGCCTGGTGCAAGTACCGGACAACCTGCCGGCCCTGAGCGATGCCAAGGCCATCGGCCTGTTCCGGATTCTTCAGGAGGCGCTGACCAATGTCATGCGCCATGCGCAGGCGCATACTGTGGAATTGACACTGGTGCTGGAAGGCAACGAGTTGTGCCTGACAATCAGCGATGACGGTGTAGGCTTTGTCGCGCCCACAGGCAGGCCGACTTCCTTTGGCGTGGCCGGCATGCGCGAGCGGGTGCTGATCATGGGCGGCCGGTTGTCGCTGGACAGTGAGCCGGGCGAGGGCACGACCTTGTGCGTGTGTGTGCCGCTGGATTGACAAGATCGCAGTCTGCGCCGAACGCGTACCCTTGTAGGCGCTGCCGCAGGCTGCGATCTTTTACGGTGCTCAACCCATCAACGAGGAGAAAGGCGTGATCCGTGTACTGGTAGCCGAAGACCACACTATCGTCCGTGAAGGCATCAAGCAGTTGATCGGTCTCGCCAAGGATTTGCTGGTGGTGGGGGAGGCGAGCAATGGCGAACAATTGCTCGAGCAATTGCGTCATGTTCCCTGCGAGGTGGTGTTGCTGGATATCTCCATGCCTGGGGTTAACGGGCTGGAGGCGATTCCACGGATTCGCGCACTGAACAATTCACCGGCGATTCTGGTGCTGTCGATGCACGACGAGGCGCAAATGGCGGCTCGTGCACTGAAGGTCGGTGCTGCCGGTTATGCCACCAAGGACAGCGACCCGGCATTACTGCTGACGGCGATCCGCAAAGTGGCGGCGGGCGGGCGTTACATCGATCCAGAGCTGGCGGATCGGATGGTTTTTGAAGTTGGCCTGACGAATTCGCGGCCGCTGCATTCGTTGCTCTCGGAGCGCGAGTTTTCGGTTTTCGAGCGCCTGGCCCAGGGCGCCAACGTCAACGATATTGCCCAGCAGCTGGCGTTGAGCAGCAAGACCATCAGCACCCACAAGGCGCGGTTGATGCAGAAACTCAACATCACCTCCCTCGCCGAACTGGTGAAGTACGCGATGGAACACAAACTCCTCTGAAATCACCGCCCCTCCTACGGGGGGCGTGTATGCGTATCCATTTACGACATGTCTGTCAGGCCGCTTTTGCCGGTTCTTGCGGCTTGCAGCTCGATGCTTGCAGCCGCTCTCTCGTGACGTATCCAAACACGCCATCCTTGTAGGGCAATCCCTACCCACAGCCTTCCATCCGGCTGAGGCGAATCTCTCCTGCGCCCCGATTTGCGTGGTCCCCAGCGTCCACTAGGCTTAGTCCACAGCAGTCATCAACAAAAAAAGGTGCGGGTATGAGCGAGGTCGATTCAAGCGCTGGGGCGAGTGATGTTCTGGTCAGCTTTCGTGGAGTGCAAAAGAGCTACGACGGCGAGAACCTGATCGTCAAAGACCTCAACCTGGAGATTCGCAAAGGCGAATTCCTCACCTTGCTCGGGCCGTCCGGCTCCGGCAAGACCACCAGTCTGATGATGCTCGCCGGTTTCGAAACGCCGACTGCCGGCGAAATCCAGCTGGCGGGACGCGCGATCAACAACGTGCCGCCGCACAAGCGCGACATCGGTATGGTGTTCCAGAACTATGCATTGTTCCCGCACATGACGGTGGCCGAGAACCTGGCGTTCCCGCTGACCGTGCGTGGTCTGAATAAAAGCGACGTCAGTGACCGGGTCAAGCGCGTGCTGAGCATGGTTCAGCTCGACGCGTTCGCTCAGCGTTATCCGGCGCAGCTTTCCGGCGGTCAGCAACAGCGCGTGGCCTTGGCCCGGGCGCTGGTGTTCGAACCGCAACTGGTGTTGATGGACGAACCGCTGGGTGCGCTGGATAAACAGTTGCGTGAACACATGCAGATGGAAATCAAACACCTGCACCAGCGCCTCGGCGTAACCGTGGTCTACGTGACCCACGACCAGGGCGAAGCCCTGACCATGTCCGACCGTGTGGCGGTCTTCCATCAAGGCGAGATACAGCAGATCGCGCCACCGCGCGAGCTCTATGAAATGCCGAAAAACACCTTTGTCGCCAACTTCATCGGCGAGAACAACCGTCTCAACGGCCGTTTGCACAGCCACACCGGTGACCGCTGCGTGGTTGAGCTGGGGCGTGGTGAAAAGGTCGAAGCGCTGGCGGTGAATGTCGGCAAGACCGGCGAACCAGTGACGCTGTCCATTCGTCCGGAGCGCGTAAGCCTCAACGGCTCCAGCGAATCGTGTGTCAACCGCTTCTCAGGGAGGGTGGCGGAATTCATCTATCTGGGCGACCACGTCCGTGTTCGCCTGGAAGTCTGTGGCAAGACCGACTTCTTCGTGAAACAGCCGATCGCCGAGCTGGATCCGGCGCTGGCGGTCGGAGACGTGGTACCGCTTGGCTGGCAGGTCGAACACGTTCGCGCGCTCGACCCACTAGGGGATGCTCCCAATTAGTTTCCACACCGCGCCGGGTCTGCTGTTGTGCAGGGCAAGGCGCGAGAAGCGTGGTTTGGTCATTCCAAATAAGCTTCGAGCAACGCAGCCCTGCACAACAGCAGGCCCGGCCCTTCGGGTTGTGCCTTAAAGCGGGCCAGGCTGCGTTGCAGGCCTTGGGAAGGGAACAACCATTCCCGGCGGCCTGCGCCTTGCCTGGCCCGCTTTAAGGCGACAACGCGGTGGGGAAACTAATTGAGAGCGTCCCCTGAGGCGAACTAATCGCCCCGGCTTCACCAACACCAACCCTGCACGTGGAGAGAATAATAAATGTTGAGATCCCTGAAACTCACAGCTCTGGCACTTGGCATGATGGGCGCGGCCCATGCAATGGCCGGTCCCGACCTGACCGTGGTGTCGTTTGGCGGTGCGAACAAGGCGGCGCAGGTCAAGGCCTTCTACGCACCGTGGGAAAAGGAGGGCAACGGCAAGATCGTCGCGGGTGAATACAACGGTGAGATGGCCAAGGTCAAAGCCATGGTCGACACCAAGAGCGTGTCCTGGGACCTGGTAGAAGTTGAATCGCCCGAGCTGTCGCGCGGTTGCGACGAAGACATGTTCGAGCCGCTCGATCCGGCGCTGTTCGGCAAGTCCGAAGACTACGTGAAGGGCGCCATCCAGCCTTGCGGCGTGGGCTTCTTCGTGTGGTCGACCGTGTTGGCCTACAACGCCGACAAGCTGGCAAGCGCACCGACCAGTTGGACGGATTTCTGGGATACCAAGAAATTCCCGGGTAAACGCGGCCTGCGTAAAGGCGCCAAGTACACCCTGGAGTTCGCGTTGATGGCCGACGGCGTTGCGCCGAAAGACGTCTACAAAGTGCTGGCCAGCAAGGATGGTCAGGACCGCGCGTTCAAGAAGCTCGATGAGCTCAAGCCCAACATTCAGTGGTGGGAAGCCGGTGCTCAGCCGCCGCAGTATCTGGCTTCCGGTGACGTCGTCATGAGTTCGGCCTACAACGGCCGGATCGCTGCCGTGCAGAAAGAAAGCAACCTGAAAGTGGTGTGGAACGGCGGTATCTACGACTTCGATGCCTGGGCGATTCCAAAAGGCCTGGATAAAACCCGCGCTGCAGCCGCGAAGAAATTCATCGCGTACTCGGTCATGCCGCAACAGCAGAAAACCTACTCGGAAAACATCGCCTACGGCCCGGCCAACACCCAAGCCGTACCGCTGTTGTCCAAGGACATTCTGAAAGACATGCCGACCACCCCGGAAAACATCGCCAACCAGGTGCAGATCGACGTCAGCTTCTGGGCTGACAACGGTGAGCAACTGGAGCAGCGCTTCAACGCGTGGGCTGCGAAGTAGGAGCTGCCGGAGGCTGCGATCTTTTGATCTTGATCTTCGGCGCTCCCAAGGCCGTCAAAAGATCGCAGGCTACGCCAGCTCCTACGGAGTGCGTGTTTTCACAATGAACAGAGGCGGTCTCCCGGCTATGGGAGGCCGCCCTCTGAAATGATCCAGGATTTTCGGAGTTCGCCATGGCCATCGCCGTTCCCCTGAACGAGGGCACCCACCGCACCTTGAAGCAGCGCCTTGCGCGTGCCGAGCGGGTCAACCGCTGGAAGGCCCAGGCCCTGATCGCGCCGCTGGTGCTGTTTCTGTTGTTGGTGTTTCTGGTGCCGATCGTGGCGCTGCTCTATAAAAGTGTCGGTAACCCGGAAGTGGTCGGCGGGATGCCGACCGACGAGGCGGCCATTGGCACCTTGG
>CAYNGZ010000286.1:0-7119 GCA_964396695.1 uncultured Pseudomonas sp. | reverse complement strand
GGCCACACGCCGGTCTTCATCATCAACACCAACCCCGGCAACTCCGGCAATTTCTTCGGTGCGTTCACCCGAACCCGCTTCTGCCGGTTCAGCTCACCGCTGATCAGGCTCACCTGGCTTTTGGACACGCCAAACGCCTTGGCCAGAAACGCCATCAGACAGGCGTTGGCCTTGCCTTCGACCGGCGGGGCGGTGAGGCGGATCTTCAGGCGATCACCGTGCAGGCCCGCGAATTCATCGCTGCGGGCCGCCGGTTGCAGGTGACAGTCGAGGATCAGAGCGTCCCCGTCCCAGCGAAACCAACTCATTCAGAAAGGCCAGGGTCAGATCAAGAGACGCAGGATTTCCGGCATCATGCTCATGGCGGCGAGGTTGTTGATCACCAGCATGTCGAGCAGCTTGAGCACCATGAATGCCAGAATCGGCGAGATATCCAGACCGCCCATGCTTGGCAGAATTCTGCGGAATGGCGCCAGGGCCGGCTCGCAGATCTGGTTGACCAGCTCGGCGCCCGGATTATGGCTGCCGGGTGCGACCCACGAGAGGATCACGCTGATGATCAGGGAGAAGAAGAAAATCTTCAAAAACAGCGCGGTCACGCCGATGATCGACCAGATCAGCAGTTGCAGCGGGTTACCGGTGGTGCCGTAGGTCAGCAGCAGGGTCAGGGCCATCAACGCCAGTTGCACCACGATTGCCAGCACCAGCGACGACATGTCCAGGCCGAACAGGCTCGGAATGACCCGGCGCAGAGGCTTGAGCAGCGGTTGAGTGGCGCGTACGGCGAATTGGCAGAGCGGGTTGTAGAAGTTGGCGCGCACCAGTTGCAGCACAAAGCGCAGCAACACGATCAGCAGGTACAAGCTGCCAAGGGTTTGCAGCACGTACACCGCTGCAGTGTTCAATCCAATCATGTATGGCTCCTTATTGACCCAATTGTTCGGCCATCTCGGCCGAGCGATGCGCGGCGGCACCCAGTGCTTTTTCGACCAGGGCTTCAAAACCGCCCGCCTGGAAAGTCTTGATCGCCGCTTCCGTGGTGCCCGCTGGCGACGTCACGCGACGGCGCAGCTCAGCCGCGTCGACATCACTGGAGACCGCCATGTGCGCGGCGCCCAACGCTGTTTGCAGGGTCAGTTGGGCGGCGATTTCCCGTGGCAGGCCAAGCTTCTCGCCCGCAGCGGTCATGGCTTCGATCAGCAGGAAGAAGTATGCAGGGCCACTGCCTGAAACGGCAGTGACCGCGTCCAGTTGCTGCTCTTCGTTCAGCCACAGGGCGATGCCGACGGCTGACAGCAGTTCCTGGGCCTGCTGACGCTGTTCGGCCGTCACTTGTGCCGTGGCGTACAAACCGCTTACGCCCTGACGCAGCAGCGCCGGGGTGTTGGGCATGCAACGCACGATCGGCTGGGCACCGAGCCAGTTGTTCATGCTGGCGCAGGTGATCCCGGCGGCAATCGACACCACCAGTTGGTTCGGCGCAAGGCTTGGACGCAGCGCTTCACACACGGCTTTCATCGCCTGGGGCTTGACCGCCAGTACGACCACGTCGGCGCCCTGAATGGCTTCGGCGTTGTCGGCAAACACTTCGATGCCGTGCTCGGCATTCACGCGCGCGCGGGTTTCAGCGCCCGGATCGCTGGCGCGGATCTGTGCGGCGTCCAGACCTTTGGCGCGCAGGCCGCCGATCAGGCTGGCGGCCATGTTCCCGGCACCGATAAAGGCAATACGTGTCTTGCTCATGTCAGGTCCTTATAGAGAGGTAAGTCAGCCATGTTCACGGCTGGCCATGCATGGGTTGAGGGTCGCGAGCGCCAAAGAGGGCTGTACCGATGCGGACCCAGGTGGCGCCCATGGCGATGGCCGACTCCAGGTCGTGGCTCATGCCCATGGAAAGTGTGTCGAGAGGCAGATTCAGGCTGGCTTGCAGCTTTTGCACGGTCGCAAAGGCTGCGTCCTGAGCGGCGCGATCTTCAGTCGGCTCGGGAATCGCCATCAACCCGCGCAGTTTCAGCCGTGGCAACGCGCTGATGGCACTGGCCAGCGCCGGCAGATCGGCCGGGGTGCAGCCTGATTTGCTGGCTTCACCGCTGACATTGACCTGAATGCAGATGTTCAGGGGCGGCAGCTCGGCAGGGCGTTGTTCGGACAGGCGCTGTGCGATTTTCAAGCGATCCACGGAATGTACCCAAGCGAAGTTCTCGGCGATTGCGCGCGTCTTGTTCGATTGAATGGGGCCGATGAAGTGCCAGATCAAGGGCAGGTCGGTCAACTCGAGCTGTTTGCCCACGGCCTCCTGCAGATAGTTCTCGCCAAAGTCGTGCACACCGGCGGCGTAGGCTTCGCGCACGGCATCGGCGGGTTTGGTCTTGCTCACCGCCAACAGTTGGACGCTGTGTTCGGCACGTTGCGCGGCCTGCTCCGCTGCGCGGATACGCGCACCAACGTGTGCAATGTTGTCTGCTATCGTGGACATTCAATCCCGCCTTAAAAGTGCCTGTGCTCGATCATGCCGCGTTAAAAGTCGACTCAGAATGCTCATTGACTAACGTCAACTCCGCTTCTTCCTCGACTTTTGCCTTGCCTGATCATCGCTCGGCGACTTTTCAGGCCGGGATACTTGCCGCCGGCAGTCTGAGGTTTGCGGCATTCTACTGGAATTGGGGAGTGCTATGGATATCACTGAACTGCTGGCTTTCAGCGCCAAACAAGGGGCTTCCGACTTGCACCTGTCTGCGGGGCTGCCGCCGATGATCCGGGTGGATGGCGATGTGCGGCGGATCAACCTGCCGGCGCTGGATGACAAGCAGGTGCGCGAGCTGATCTACGCAATCATGAACGACAAGCAGCGGGTGGAGTTCGAACAGGCGCTGGAGACCGACTTTTCCTTTGAAGTGCCGGGTGTGGCGCGCTTTCGGGTCAATGCGTTCAATCAGTTTCGCGGCCCGGGCGCGGTGTTCCGCACCATCCCGTCGAAAATCCAGAGCATGGAAGAGCTGGGCATGGGGGATGTGTTTCGTCGTATTACCGATGTCGCTCGTGGGCTGGTACTGGTCACCGGGCCGACCAGCTCCGGCAAGTCGACCACCCAGGCGGCGATGATCGACTACCTGAACAACCACCGGCATTACCATATCCTCACCATCGAAGACCCCATCGAGTTCGTCCATGAATCGCGCAAGTGCCTGATCAATCAGCGTGAAGTGCACCGCGACACGCGAAGTTTCTCTACTGCGCTGCGCTCGGCGCTGCGCGAAGATCCGGACGTGATTCTGGTGGGCGAGATGCGCGATCTGGAAACCATTCGCCTGGCGTTGACGGCGGCGGAGACCGGGCACCTGGTTTTCGGCACCCTGCACACCAACTCGGCGGCGAAAACCATTGATCGGGTGGTGGACGTGTTTCCGGGGGATGAGAAATCGATGGTGCGTTCGATGCTCTCCGAGTCGTTACAGGCGGTGATATCCCAGAACCTGATCAAGAAAATTGGCGGTGGCCGCGTGGCGGCTTACGAAATCATGCTGGGCACCTCGGCAATCCGTAACCTGATCCGCGAAGACAAGATTGCCCAGATGTACTCGTCGATTCAGACCGGGGCTTCGCTGGGGATGCAGACGCTGGATATGTGCTTGAAGGACCTGGTGAACAAAGGCCTGATCAGCCGCGAGCATGCGCGGGAGAAGGCGCGGTCACCGGATAATTTCTGAAGTTTGGGCTAAAAAAAGATCGCAGCCTGCGGCAGCTCCTACGCCGATCTAATTGTAGGAGCTGCCGAAGGCTGCGATCTTTTGATCTTGCTTTGGATCAGCGCTGAGCGATGCGCAGGGCTTTCGATTCTTTCGTTTCAACCCGCTTGGCAACCACGTAGTGGCTTTCCCAGTAGGGTTTCTTCAGGGTGTCGATGGTCACCGACTTGCCACGACGCGGTGCGTGGATGAAGCGGTCGTTGCCCAGGTAAATGGCGACGTGATTGACCTTGCGGCTCTTGATGTTGAAGAAAATCAGATCGCCCGGCTTCAGGTCCTTGCGGTCGACTTTTTGCCCATGGCCGGCGGCCATGGCGTTGGAGGTACGTGGCAGATCAACGGCGGCGACGTCATTGAAGGCGTATTTCACCAGGCCGCTGCAATCAAAGCCTTTACTTGGGCTGCTGCCGCCCCAACGATAAGGAGTGCCGAGCACGTTTACCGCACGGCTCAGTACATTGCTGCTCTGTTTGGCCGCCATCGGCGGGACCAGTTTGCTGTCGGCCTTGCTCAGGTGAGTCTGACCTTTTACAGCGTGCTTGTTTTTGCTGGTAACAGCAGAAACGTGGGATTTTGGGGTGTAACCATTAACGTTCGGAAGACGTTGCTCACGATTGGTGGCGTGGGCGGCCAGTGGCAGTAATAGGCAAATGGTTAGCCATGTCTTGAAAAATGGACGCATTAGGCAAGGCTCTGTATGGGAAAGCGCGCAACTTTATAACAGCTTTTTTGTCCTTTCCGAGGCCGTTGGTCGATTCAACCTGGGGGTCAACTGCAGCAAAGAAGCGGCAAATGGACTCAATTGTCGGACAGAAGTCAGGTGTTACAAGGCTTTGACGGGAGACAAGGTAGCATTTGCCACACGTCGGGCGCCTGTAAAAAAGTCACAAAGAATTCAAGAATATTTATCTATTGCGTGAAATGAGGTCCTCCATGAATACCTATCAGCAACCAGTTCCCTACCAGGACACCCACAGCAAGGTGATCGGTTACCTGCTATGGATTTTCGGTTTTACCGGCTCTCACCGCTTCTATTACGGCAAACCGGTCACCGGTACGATCTGGTTTTTCACCTTCGGATTGCTGGGTATTGGCTGGCTGATCGACCTGTTCCTGATCCCGGCCATGGACCGTGAGGCGGATCAGCGTTTTAGCGCCGGTCCCATCGAGTACAACGTTGCCTGGATCCTGCTGACCTTCCTGGGTGTGTTCGGTCTGCACCGCATGTACCAAGGCAAGTGGCTGACGGGGCTGTTGTATCTGGTGACGGGCGGGTTGTTCTTTCTAGGGGTGCTGTATGACTTCTGGACATTGAATGACCAGATTTCTGAGCGTAACGCTCAGAGCCGTTAAGCCAGGTCAGAAGATCGCAGCCTGCGGCAGCTCCTACAGAGGCTGCGATCTTGCCGGTTTACGCCTGGTGGCTGATCCGTCCGTCCACCAGGGTGTAGCGCACCACGCCCGGCAGGCTGTGGCCGAGGAACGGGCAGTTTTCACCCTTCGACAGCCAGTTTTCACCGGCCACGGTGGACGCGGTCGGATCGAACACCATCAGATCCGCCGGGGCGCCGACCGCCAGCTTGCCGACTGGCAGGCGCAGGGCCTCGGCCGGGCCAGCACTCAGGCGCGCCAGCAGCGTGGGCAGATCGAGCAAACCGTCTTCCACCAGCGTCAGGGCCAGTGGCAGTAGCAGTTCAACGCTGCTGATGCCTGGCTCGGTCGCGCCGAACGGTGCCAGCTTGGCGTCGCGCTCGTGCGGCTGGTGATGGCTGGAGATGGCTTGAACCACCCCGGACTTCACGGCAGCACGCAGGCCATCACGGTCAGCGCGGGTGCGCAGCGGCGGCTGGACGTGATACAGGCTGTTGAAGTCGATCAGCGCTTCGTCGGTGAGGATCAGCTGATACAGCGCCACATCGGCCGTCACCTTCATGCCGCGGGCCTGGGCCTGAGCGATCAAGGCCACGCCGCGCGCGCTGGTGAGCTGACTGAAGTGCGCACGCACGCCGGTCTGTTCGACCAGCAGCAGGTCACGGGCCAGGGCCACGGTTTCAGCGGTTTCCGGGATCCCCGGCAAACCGAGGAAACTCGCGGTCGGGCCTTCGTGAGCCAGGCCACCTTCGGCCAGGTCATGATCCTGCGAATGGAAGATCACGGTCAGGTCGAACGTTGCCGCGTATTCCAGCGCCCGGCACAGGGTCCGGGTGTTGCGGAAACTCTCCAGGCCGTTGCCGAAAGCAATGCACCCGGCATCACGCAGCGCAACGAGCTCTGCAAGCTGTTCACCGTCCAGACCCTTGCTCAGGGCGCCAATCGGGAAGACTTTGGCATTACCGGCCTCGCGGGCGCGGTCGAGGATCAGTTCAGCCACCGCGGAGGTGTCCAGCACCGGTTTGGTCCGTGGCGGGCAGCACAGGCTGGTGACGCCGCCAGCGGCTGCGGCGCGGGTTTCACTGGCAATCGTGCCTTTGCGGCTGTAACCCGGTTCGCGCAGGGCGACGTTCAGGTCGACGAGGCCGGGTGCGACCACCAGGCCTTTGGCCTCAATGGTGTCGACAGCGACGAAACCGGCCGGAGCCGCACCGATGGCGACGATCTTGCAGGCTTCGATGTGGATATCGGTAACTTGATCCAGGCCGCTGCTTGGATCGATGACGCGGGCGCCGAGAATGCTGAGCTTCACTGGGCGTTCTCCTGCTCGAATTGGCGCTGGGCAGTCTGCCCGCTCATGGCCATGGACAGTACGGCCATACGAATGGCGATCCCGTAGGTCACCTGATTGAGGATCACCGAGTGCGGACCGTCGGCCACTGCCGATTCGATCTCCACGCCACGGTTGATCGGTCCCGGGTGCATGACGATGGCATCCGGTTTGGCGCCGGCCAGGCGTGCGGTGGTCAGGCCGAACAGGCGATAGAACTCGCCTTCGCTCGGCAGCAGGCCGCCGGTCATGCGTTCACGCTGCAAGCGCAGCATGATCACGACGTCGACGTCCTTCAGGCCTTCGGTCATGTCGGTATAGACCTTTACACCGTACTGTTCGATCCCGATCGGCAGCAGGGTTTTTGGTGCAATCACGCGGATGTCCGGGCAACCGAGGGTTTTCAGCGCGAGCATGTTCGAGCGTGCGACCCGCGAGTGCAGGATGTCGCCGACGATGGCCACCGAAAGGTTTTCAAAGCTGCCTTTGTGCCGGCGGATGGTGAGCATGTCGAGCATGCCTTGCGTCGGGTGGGCGTGACGGCCGTCACCGCCGTTGATGATCGCCACCTGTGGGCACACATGTTCGGCGATGAAGTGCGCAGCACCGGAATCGCCGTGGCGCACAACGAACATGTCGGCGGCCATGGCTTCAAGGTTGCGCAGAGTATCG
>CAYNGZ010000285.1:0-7135 GCA_964396695.1 uncultured Pseudomonas sp. | reverse complement strand
CAAACTGGTTGCGCTTGCGCGCAACACGCCATGCCTGGCGCACGCAAAAAAAAGCGCTGCCATCCGGGCAGCGCTTTACCAATCCTTAGTTTTCTATCCTTCTATCACATCCCACAAGCACATCCCACAAGGCTTCAAGTTCTGCCTCACTGAATAAACCAGCGGGATAACGCTCGATCATCATCCTGCGCGGGTCAGGTTCTCTGACCTGTCGCGTTCCGTTGGATTTCAACCATTGCGCCAGCACCTGAAGCGATTCGCCATTCATTGCCAAGGGATGCGATGTCCGCTCGCTGACCATATTCATTTCCGGCGCTCTCTCCTGGTTCGTGAGCGGCTAACTTATCCAAGGTTTATGACAGAACAACGCGGTTCTACATTCCCGAGAATTGCTCTCAGATAGATACAAGAGCTATGCCAATGTGCCTGCCAGGCCGACATGCTGACGTAAAAAAACCCGCAGTCCATGGGAGCTGCGGGTTAGATAAGGGGTCACTCGAATAAACCGGGCATAGCCCCCCATCAATCCAGTGCCACAGGTTGTTACAACTTCACTCAACCTTTGTGCGGTGCCGGCTGTTGTTGGGTAAGGCAATGAATATTGCCGCCACCCAGTAACAGTTCACGCCCCGGCACCATCACCACTTCGTGCTGTGGGAACAGGTTCTGAAGGATTTCCCTGGCTTGCACGTCCAGTGGATCGTCAAAGCTCGGCGCAATGATGCCGCCGTTTACGATCAGGAAGTTCACGTAGGAACCGGCCAGGCGTACTGAAGGGTTACGCTCCTGAGTACCGTCCACCGGGTCGACACCTGCACATTCTTCCTCGGTCGCGTAAAGCGGCCCCGGAATCGGCATTTTGTGCACCGTAAATGGGCGGCCCTTGGCGTCTTTGCTGCTTTGCAGCACCTTCATCGCGGCCTGGCAACGCGGGTAGTTCGGATCCTGCGGGTCGTCGGTCCAGGCCAGCAGCACTTCACCGGGACGCACGTAGCAACAGAAGTTATCCACATGACCGTCGGTTTCGTCGTTGAACAAACCGTCCGGCAGCCAGATGGTCTTCTCTACCCCAAGCTGTGCGCTGAGCACCGCTTCGATATCGGCACGGTTCATGTGCGGATTGCGATTGCGGTTCAACAGGCACTCTTCGGTCGTGATCAGCGTGCCTTCGCCATCGACGTGAATCGAACCGCCTTCGAGCACGAAGCCCTCGGTGCGGTAACGCGGACTGCGCTCGATCTCGAGGATCTTGCCGGCCACTTGCGAGTCACGATTCCACGGCGAATACAGACCGCCATCGAAGCCGCCCCAGGCATTGAAGTCCCAGTCGACACCACGGACTTCGCCGCTGTTGTTGATGACGAAGGTCGGACCGGTATCACGGACCCAGGCGTCGTCGCTGGACATCTCGACGAGGCGAATATTCGGCACGTCCAGACGCGCTCGGGCGTTTTCGTACTGGGCCGCCGACACGGCAACGGTCACCGGTTCAAAACGCGCGATGGCCTTGGCCACTGCAACGTGAGCGGCCTGTGCTGGCTTGCCGCCCAGGCGCCAGTTGTCCGGGCGCTCCGGCCAGACCATCCAGGCCTGGGTCTGGGTCGCCCATTCGGCCGGCATGTAGAAACCGTCGGCGCGAGGTGTGCTGTGCAAAGTGGTCATGGCGATCAGGACTCCAGGGAACCGTCGAGGGTTTTGATGGCGCCGTACAGGTTCGGGCGACGGTCACGGAACGAACCCCAGGCACTGCGGATGTGCTCCAGCTCGTCGAGATCGAAACTCTGAACCAGTACGCCTTCTTCGGTTTCGTTGAGTTCCTGGACTTTCTCGCCGAATTGGTTGGCGATGAACGACGAGCCGTAGAAGGTGATGTCGTAGCCGTCCTGCTCTTCATTGCCGATGCGGTTGCTGGCAATCAGCGGCATCAGGTTGGCGCCGGCATGGCCTTGCTGAACGCGCTGCCAGTGGTCGCGGGACGAAATGGTCTTGTCGTGCGGTTCGCTGCCGATGGCAGTTGGGTAGAACAGGATTTCCGCCCCCTGCAACGCCATGCTGCGGGCGCACTCCGGGAACCACTGATCCCAGCAGATGCCCACGCCGATTTTCGCGTAACGGGTGTTCCAGACTTTGAAGCCGGTATCGCCCGGGTTGAAGTAGTACTTTTCGTGGTAGCCAGGACCGTCCGGGATGTGGCTTTTACGATAAATCCCGAGGTTGCTGCCATCGGCATCGATGATTGCGATGCTGTTGAAACGTGCGCGGCCTGCGAGTTCGAAGAAGCTGATCGGCAGCACGACTTGCAGTTCTTTGGCGAGTTTCTGGAAGTGCTTGATGGCCACGTTGTCGGAGGCCGTGGTGGCCAGTTGCAGGTAATCCGGGTTCGGCTTCTGGCAGAAGTACGGGGTCTCGAACAGTTCCTGGATCAGGATGATCTGCGCGCCTTTGGCTGCGGCCTCACGAACCAGCTTCTCAGCGGTCTCGATGTTGGCCTCAAGGTCCCAGGAACAGGCCATCTGGGTAGCGGCGACAGTAACGATACGGCTCATGAATCATCTCCCGCGCGGGTTCAGAGGGTCGATTGTGGCATCGACCGATGACAGAAATGGGAACGGCCAGGCGTGGTGATCCACACCGTAGTGTTCGGCGACTTTATAACCGATAAAAATCGGCTTTTAAAGCGATAAATATTCATTCTGTCGAAATTACCTTGTCTAAACCCGATAACAATCGAGATTAAGGAAGATACAACTTGTGTAGGAGCCGCCGCAGGCTGCGATCTTTTGATCTTGCCGTAGATTTTTGGAGTCTATATTGCCGTCAAAGATCGCAGCCTTCGGCAGCTCCTACGGGGCACCCGGGTTTCTAGAGGCCTTCGTCCAACACCTTCGACAGGGTATCGACAAAGAAATCCACGCTGCGTCGCGTAGTCACCATCGGCGGTTTGATCTTGAGGATGTTCAGGTCATCGCCGGTCGGCTGCATGAAGATCCCCAATTCGCGCAGGCGGTCACACAACGCGGTGGTTTCTTCCGTGGCCGGCTCCAGGGTTTCGCGGTTGCGAATCAGCTCCACGCCCAGATAGAAGCCGGAGCCATGCACCGCGCCCACCAAAGGATGGCGGTCGATCAACGCCTCAAGTCGCTCCTTGAAATACCCGCCAACGACCTGGGCGTTTTCCCATAGCTTTTCTTCCTTCATCACATCCAGCACCGCCATGCCGATGCGGCAACTGACCGGACTGCCGCCAGCCGACGAGAAGAAATAACCTTCGGCCTCCAGCGCCTCGGCGATTTCACGCCGGGTAATGACCGCGCCCAATGGCTGGCCGTTACCCATGCCCTTGGCCATGGTGATGATGTCCGGCACGACGCCCTGCTCTTCGAAACCCCAGAAGAACTTGCCCATGCGCCCGTAGCCGACCTGCACTTCGTCGGCAATGCACACGCCACCTTGCGCGCGGACCAGCGCATACACTTGTTTCAAGTAGCCCGGTGGCAGCGAAATCCCACCGGCGTTGCCATAGACCGGCTCGCAGATGAAACCCGCCAATTGCCGCTTCTGCCCGGCAATCTTCGCCAGGTTGTGTTCGACGCTGCGCACATAATCTGGCGCGCTGTCGAGGCCACGGAATTCGCCACGATAGGTGTTCGGCGCCATCACCGGGTGAACCCAGTCCGGACGACTGCTGAGGGCCTTGGGATTATCTGCAATTGAAGTCGACACCGCATCGGCGGCCACCGACCAGCCGTGATAGGCCTCAAGCACACTAAGCATGTCGCGACCGCCGCTGTAGGCCCACGCCAAACGAATCGCCAGGTCATTGGCCTCGGTGCCACTGTTGACCAGAAACACCCGATCCATCGATTCCGGTGCCAGCGCCAGCAAGCGCTCGGAGAACTCGGCGATTGCCGCGTAGTGGAAACGCGAGTTGGTGTTGAGCAACGACCACTGACGGCTGGCTTCGGCCGCCATGCGCGGGTGACCGTGACCGAGCACGGCAACGTTGTTGAGCATGTCCAGGTAGGAGCGGCCCTGCATGTCGATCAGGTGATTGCGCCAGCCCCGCTCGATTCGCGGCGGGTCGACGTAATAGTGTTTTTGCGAACGGGCAAAACTTGCATCGCGGCGTGCCAGCAAGGTGTGCGAATCGAGTTCGGCCTCAGCGTCGCAGGCCAGCCCCAACAATGCCGCGGGCGATGGGCACAACGCCTGCCAGGCCGGTGCGCGGGACGGTGTGCAGAACAGAGGTGGATTCAGTTCGGCACCACGGCTGAGTTGCACCCGCAACGCGCCACTGACCTCACCCAGCACTTGCCCTTTCAGCACCGCGGCACCGGCGTGCAGCGATGGATTGACACCCCACAGACGCACACTCAATTGTGCACTGTCGAGTTGCACGCGGCCGTCGGCGCTCAGGTGCATGACACCGGCAAAGGGCGCTTCAACGGTTGTGCCCTGCGGCACCTGCAAATCGACGTGCAGCGGGCACGTGTCCGGTTCGACAGCACTGTCCAGACGCGTCCGCGATAAACGGTATTGCCCGTAACGACTGGCCGCCAATCCATGGGCTGCCGCCGCTTCGACCAGCAGACGCTGGTCGATGCCTTCCTGCTCCCAATTGCCTGCTTCGAAATGCGGACTCAGGACACCGAGATCGATCAAGGCAAACTCGCGGCCCACCAGGCTCGGCAGCAATGGCGCAAAACCCTGACTGGCAATCGCTGGCAACGACTGGCCGACCGCCGCCAGAATCGCCGCTTCCATCAGTTCAAACGGCACCGAGGTCGCGACGCGGAAGATCTCCCACTCGTGGTTCAGATTGTCGCGGCTGTACTGATTCTGCGGATCGATGCTGACCTGTTGCTCACCGCTGAGTACCAGCACCGCCGCGCGCGCGACGATCAGCGGCCACAGCGCCTGCAACTCTTCGCGCTTCAGTGGATTGACCGCGTGGTAAGCCTGCACCGCCGGCAGAATGCACAACGGATCACCGTCGGCATGGTGCAGCAGCGCGGCGCAGGTCACCGACAGATCGGTAATGCGCCAGGTACGAATCAGATCGCCAAAATCGATGACGCCCTGCAACTGCCAGTGGCGCTGCTGATCCCGCTGCCAAACCACGTTGTCATCCGTGATGTCCATGTGAATGGCTTGCACCGGCAACTTCGCCGCCAATGGCTGCAAACGCCGTTCGGCCTGATGCGCGGCCTCAGCGATCAATGCTCGCTGCCGCTCGTCGCTGATCACTGGCAGCAAATGGTTGATCAATGCATTGGCGTGCCGGGCGTCCCACTGCAAGGTACGCTCAAGCCCCGGATGCTCGAACCCGGCCAGCGCCAGGTCCATTTCGCCACAGAGTTGACCCAGGCTGGCAACCAGTTCACGCCCCAGGTGTTTGAGGTGGGTCAGTGATTGACCTTCGATGTAGTCGAGCACGCGCACATGCAGTACTTGCCCGGCAAGCTCCAGGGTCAGCAGGTCCTCGCCGTTTTTCGCCGGGATCACCCGTGGTACATGCAGTCCGGGCTGCGTGCCCAGGTGCTTGAGGGCTGCGTGCTGGGCGTGCAGCTCCTGCGCTGCGTAGTCACCACGGCAGATTTTGAAGACGAAACGGCCCTGATCGCTGTCGAGCCGGTAGTTGAGGTCCTGCTGGCTGCCCAACGACTGCAACGTCCCGCTCAGGCCGTAATGCTCACGCAGCAGCTCCAGCGCTTGCTGCGCGGTGACTTGCGGGCTGGGCAGACTGGCACGATGAATCAACGTGGCGAGCAACATACAACGACCCCTGGAATTTTTATAAGGCGTCTATATCGCCACTGCTGACCGCGATACGCAACCCCCTTATACCGGTCCGTGATCGATAACGGCGGGGGTTTTCAAGCCATGCCACACAGCGGTGAACTTTCCCACGGAGCGTGTCGAACCCGGGGAATGTTCGGCGCTTTCGCACGCCCCTAGGCTGCCTCCCATGGACAGGGAAGCCCGCCGCACATGCCAGAACGCTCATACCCGCTGACGTACAAAGAACAGCTGCGCCGCCGTATTTTGCAGCCGCCGCCCTCACCCAACCTTTATCCGCCGATTGCCGATTTGCCGGTGAGTCGACCCACTGATCCCGCTCCCATCAAACCGCTGGGCTGCGTTTTCGCCAAATCCTGCAAGTTGCCGGACGGCATCATCAATTACGCCAACCCGTCCGGTTTTGTGCCGCTGGATTCGTTGAAGGATTACGGAAACTTCGCCTTGCTGGGCGGGCGAGAGACCGACAGCTCTGGCGCCGTGCCGCTCAAGAGAATCAGCGGCAGTGCATTGCCAATCGGCCTTGGTGGCCTTGCTCTGGCAGGGTCATCGGTCAGCGGTGTCACAGCAGTCGGCGGCACTGTTGCCGCCGGCTTGCTAACCGGTCTGGTCGCCCTGCTCTGGCCCTCCGAGCTGGGCGATAGCGCCCTCTATAGCGAAGAGCAACTGCGCTCGCTTGAACAAGCCAACTCACGGGTGCGCCTACGCATCGAGCAACAGCCTGACGGCACCCTCAAGGGTTACGGCTTCTACACCGGCAACAACGCCGAATGGCAACGGATTCCGGTCATTCAGTTCCAGACACGCGGGGCGCAACAGGTCGCCGTATTCGGCGAAGGCCTGGAACTGATCTGGACCCCGGCCATCGACCCCGCCGACACACTCGGCATCCCGGCACTGGAGGCCGCCCCACAAGCACCGACCCTTTGGGTCTACCCGCCCACCGAGGCAAGCAACAGCATTCTGGTGAACCCGATTTATCCACCGGAGTATCAGGATTTCATCCTGGTATTCCCGGCGGACTCGGGGGTGCGGCCGCTTTATGTGGTGGTAAATGCGCCCACGAGGAGGGCCCTCAATCCCGATCACGATTACATAGAGGCACCCACAACGGAGGAGATAACCGGCATTCCGGGGCTTGGGCAAATTCGAGGCAAGACACCTCGACAAGGAGGTGGCGGTGTTCGAGATCGATGGATCGATAGCAAAGGGAGAAAAATCTACGAATGGGACTACTGCCATGGAGAGCTTGAAAAATACCAAGCCAGCGATGGCAGTCACCGGCGTTTTTCAAGGTAGTTGTCGCGTCAACCGTCTAACTATGCCGCTCTTTTCT
>CAYNGZ010000284.1:0-7167 GCA_964396695.1 uncultured Pseudomonas sp. | reverse complement strand
ATTGAAGCAGGCAGGAAATGGCTCAGAAGCGCCCTCACCAACTAATTTATGAGTGAGCAGACTCAGTTTCCCAAGCTCTACTTCCGCTTTGCCCGGGTAGAGAGCAATAAATGTGTTCAGCGCCCGGACCTCAGCATGAGTCCCCGGTCCCCCGCTTCGTATGGGTATGATCCCGTTACTCTGCTCGATATGCTTCTCAATTAAATCTCGGGTCGGTTGCTGGAGATCATGGACGTTCTCCATTGTTCTGCTTAGCGTTGGTTCGAGCTCCAGCAATTCAAGACTTATTGTTATTCTATGGGTCGGATTGTTTTTCGTAGCGGTAAATCGACTGGCTACATCTGTCATGTAATCAGCCATATTACTGATTTTGTAGCTTCCGAAGTCTAAGTAGAAACGAGAGCTTGTGGCAGTACCGAGATAGTTATTATCTACCCCGCGGTATCCTATCGGGCCGGATTTTGGTCCATCGAGGTTGTAGAATTTGCCGGCCTCCACCTCGTTCTCATTGTTAAAGACGCCAAAAGTGTGGGCAGTCAAGTCTTTCAGTTTATTTTTGCTGACGCTGAAACCGGGATTACTTCCACCGCTACTCGCAGCTTGCTTTTTCTGTTTCTTTGATGTGTTGGTCGCGTTTTTCTTCGCGGCCGCTACGAGTGCTTTCGCATGGTTGTCGTTATCGAACAGGTGCCCGTGATCTGGTATTTCCACTTTCACCAATCCTTGATGATCGAAAAATCTCACCGGGTTGTTCCCCACCATGCAATACAGGTTCACCCCATCAACCGCGCCCGCCGGATCGGGACTGATCCAGCGCTGCAACCACGGCGCGTAATAGCGGTGCCCGTAGTAATACAAACCACTGGCATCGCGTTCTTTGCCGGAATATCGAATGGTTCGGTAATCCGCTTCCACATCCGAACGGGACGCTGACCAAGCGGTTCCACCATAAGGCAAATAGCTTTCCTGGCTGATCAGCCAGGCCTGGTCGTCGAGTTCCAGTGAGCTGGACCCCAGATGGTCATCCAGGCTATAGCGCAGCTGGTTTGCCGCGATACCGGCCGGCCGACCTTGGGTCCAGTGCAGGTAACGTATGCTGCAGCGACCGGCTTGCAGGGTGATGACTTCCAGTCGCTCGTTATGACGGGTACGGATTTCGAGGCCTGGCAGATAACGGACTTCTCGGGTATGAGTCACCGACGCCGCATAGGTTGTTTGTATCTTGCGAACGCGTTGACCGCTGCTGTCGTAGCAATAGCGTTCAATGTCATCGCGTCCGTCTTCACGCTGGACCAGCATCACGCTGGCAAGTTGATTGCGGGCATTCCATTCCAGTGTCTGGCCCGGGTTTAGTGCTTGCTGATTACCGTTGGCATCAAAATCCGAATTCAATTGGGGGGTCGAATCGCCCTTGTTCCAGGACAGAAGGCGATTATTGTCGCTCGCAACGTTCAAGGTTCGGGTGTAGTTGTTGCCGTCGCGAACATGGCGCAGTTCGGTCAGGTTACCGCCTGGGTCGTACTTATAGTGCTCGGTAAAATTGAACAGCAGCCGGGGGTCAATCGGCACTCTGCTGGAGGTGGGAAGGTGGGGCTGGCTATTGGGTCCCGCCGCTTCACGGCCCGTCGCGCTGGTCAGTTGATAAAGGCTGTCGTAGGTGAATGTGCTGACGGCTACGACTCGTTGGTTGCTGCCGAACGCTACCGGTTGGGCCATGTCGGCGATTCGCATCACATTGCCCACCGCGTCATAGGTGTAGTGCAGATTCTGCAGCATGTGGGTGGACACTGACGCGCTGAGTGAGGTCAATCGGCCGCTGGCCGGATCGAACAGGGCGCGGCTGATAACGCCGTTCCCGGCGGTCTGGGATTCCACCTGGCCAAAGGCGTTGTAAACGAGATCCTTCACCAGGATCTGTTCAGTCGTTGCGTCCTTGATGTGCAGGCCGATGGTTTTGAGCTGGCCGGTGATATCAAACGAGAAGTGCTGTTGGTGTTGACCGGCATCGATCTGTTGGATCGTTTCTCCCAATGCGTCGTAGTGCCAGGTTGTTTTATGGCCATCCCCTCCCTCTAGCAGTCCATCGCGATCTTTCGCGTCTGCTGGCCAAACTGACTGCTGGGGATCGATCAGGAAACGCCGAATCTGGCTAACGGGTTTGGCACAAAGAGCATATTCATGGATGAGCAGAGTGCCTGCGCTGTCATCGTGGCGAGTCAACACACCACATGAATTGCGTGCCGCCGATTCTGGTGAGCTATCGCCATAGCTGAAGCGTTCGATCACGCGCAGGTCCTGATCTGCCGCTTGCTCCTGGATCTCGGTCGGCCGTAGCTGATTGTCGTAGGTCGTTTGCCAGTGGCTGCCGCGCTGATCCCAGCTGCGCAGCGTCTGTCCGGCGTCGCCAGGCAGACTCAGACGCCACCCGGCGTCGACACTGTCCACCAACAGCGCCTTGCCGGACAGGCTGTAGACAGTCGTCAGATTGGCCTTCTGCGTTTCGGCAAACAGTCGCGGGTCCCACTGCTCAACCAGGCGCCCGGCAACGTCATAGTGCTGACGGGAAATGCGCGCTTGAGGACTGTCGTCTGCGTTGCGTCGCCAGTAAGCGACCTGCCGCACGGGCAGGCCACGGCTGTCGAGGGCGCTGATCGTGGGGGTTTTGCGGTGTAGGCGTGGGCTCATGCTGCACCCCCGGTGGTCGAGGATTGTTCGGACATGACCTCTTCCATCGTGTCGTTCTCGTCCTCGTCCAGGGTGTACCAGGGGTGACGGGTATGCCGCCGCATATAAAAGAAGCCGTCTTGTTCTGCGAGACGTGTGCGGATGGGACGCCCCAACGCATCGTAAAACTGCAGATCGCAATGGCCGAACTCCCGAAAGGACGCATCGTTGATGTAGCGGTGCTGATCGGCAAAGTAAGGGCGGTAGGTGCGGATCGCCAATCCCTTGTTGTTGTATTCCACCCGCTCGCTGATACGCCAGCGTTTTGCTGCGGTCTGCACCTGTGGTTTTCAACCTTTGAGGTCCATCTCCCCCTTGGCATTGACTACATAGGCTGTACCCGACTCGACCTGTTGTTTGCTTTGCAGCATTCGACCGAAGCCATCGAAGCAGGTCATGGAGGTGCGGATCTGTTTCTGGTCATCATCGGGGTAACGGTCGGCGACCAGTACGGCGACGTGCACCGGCTCTCGGGAGGACGTGTCGATTTCAGCCTTCAATTTCTCCTCGTCAGCAGAGCGTTTCTTAAGGTCTGCCAGGCGTCTTCTGGCCCCAGCGCAAATAAATCCACCGGGCAACAAGTCTCCCTTGGCTACGCAACGCGTCAGCCAGCCAGTGTCCTTCAACGCAGCGTCCGAGATGCGCCCCATCCAGCTGAACGGTGCGTGAAAGGTCGCGCTGGCGGCGTTCTGCAGCGCTTTTTGTCCGTCTTCAGTGGCATCGCCTGGGCTGGCGAGCACCGGGCGTTTGTACTCATCGATCGGCTTGAAACCGGTGAGCTTGTTACCTTCGCTGCCATAAAAACTGCTGGCCAGTATCTGGGCAAAACTGTCGTAGAGGCCTTCTTGAATGTTCTCGTTCGGGTCGGTGATGCGCCGGGGCGCAAGCGAGCGGTAATCGTAGGTGGCCTTGGTGATACAGCCATCGGGCAGTTTGAATTCGGTGATGAGGCAGTGGTACTTGTCGTAGCTGACCTCGGTCACGCCCTGGCTTTTGCTCGGCTGTAGGGTCTTTATTTTGTAAAAGCCCTCCAGTGTGGCGTAGGTTGCGAAGCCGCTTTTGACTGACCAGAGTTTTCTGGCAGACGTGGCCACCGGGAGAAAATCGGTCATGCGGTGATAACCACTTCGTTCGAGCAGTTTCCCCTTGGGGCGAGACTCTTTCTGCAATACGTCGAAGGCTTTCAAAGCGGTTTCGTCAAGCTCGGCGGTTTCCAGATGATCGGCCAGGGCTTCGAAGTGAACGACGCCGTCCGCCAGGGTTTCTGCGGTTGAGGTGTGTTTGTAGCGTTGCACGGACAGGCCCGTCAGAACGCTCTCGGTTGTCCATTGAACGTCCTTGACGAGCTTGATGAACGTTTCGTACGTCATGTCCTTTGTGCTCAGACCTCCGGCCTCTGGGGCCTTGGGTCGTTTCAACGCATTGGTACGCTGGCGATAGGGCAAACCCAGTCGCCATCCTTGAGGGCTCTGCAGATGAATGAACTCGGCGCGGGTTTCGTTCAGGTAATAGAACTGTTGTGCCGGATCGTGCGCATCGCGCCACCATTGTTGCTGCTCGGTATCGCTGAACGGTGATGTATCGCTGCCGGTTGTGCGTCGAGCGTAATGGACATTCACGCTGTGGGTCAGTGCGCCGTACCTGTCGTGCTGCAGCTTGAGGGTGTGCTGGCATTGCGGATCATCGGCAATGCCCTCGTACTGGTAAGCGATGGTCTCCAGAACTCGCGGCAACATTCGGGCGTAGCGCCGATTGCCCTCAGGCGTTTGTAGCAAACGGACCTGATAGCGGTTTTCCTGAACCGAATAAAGCGTTCTGGTTTTCAGGCGTTTATCGATTCCGAGGACTTCGCAGCGCAGTAAGTGACCGCTCAGGGCGCGGGCCATTTCGAGGGTGGTCGCGGTATCCGGGGGCGTGATGAGTGTGTCGCCCTCGATCTCGGGTTGGTATTGGCAAAGTAGTGCTTTGCCCAATGGCACCGCGGCTTTGTCGCCGCTGTGATAACCGGTTCGGGGCAAGTCCACGGCTTGCCCGGTATGGAACCAGCTCTTTTTCAGGCACGGTGTCGTAAAACCTTGCGAGTCGGCATCGCCGGGGCTGGTTTCACTGTCGGTTTGCAGCAACAGGCCGAAGCCGCGAAATTCCCGTTCGACACCGTCGTAATAGCCTTGGCGATAGGAAAAACTCTGGGTCAGCCGGTTGCCGGTAATTTCGTCATGCTGCGTTTGTTTTGATACCAGGTGCAGGGCCAATGGCACATGGCAAGTCGGGGGCTTGCCGGCTTTGATTCTCTCCGCTTTTTCATCCAGCCATTCCTGCGCTGAACTGCGGTAGCTGATGCTGCCGGCGGCGCCCATATTGTTGTTGGTGTCGGTCAGTAAATACGGTTTTGCACTGACGAAGTCGTAGCGCCAATGCTGCGCAGTCATGTGCGGCACGCTCAGTATCAGGCTCGAGCAGCCGAGTCCGTGTAGATCGGCAATGTTCACCTGGCATAACCGGTCGTAGCGCACACCTTGTGGCCAGGGCAGGGCGACAGGAGGGTCGAAGTAGTTGCCACAGCTATTCATGAAGATCAGCGTCTGATCCGTTTCCAGATAGATCAAATCGGCAGCGCCGGAGCCGTCCAGATCCGCCAGACGGATACGCGTGGCATCGAACGTCTCGTACGCCAGCCCCGGCGAACCCAGCACGATCCCTTTGCCAAAACGCCCACGACCCAGGTTTGGCCAGCACTTCACTTCGTTGTGACGAATGCGCACCAGGTGTTGTTGACCCGTGCCCAGGACATCGCTGAAAGCCACCAGCTCGCTGGACGACGACGTGAGTAGCGGAAGGGTGTCTTCGTCCTCTTTACGAGGCACTTCGCGGGCGGCTGGAAAACCGCTCTCCCGCCGGTTGGCGTACAGGCGCACGCTGCGCGGGCCTATCAACGTCAGGTCGCTGAGCCCTTCGCCCATCAGATCGGCCAACTGCCCCTGCGGATTGAAAAACTCCACAGGGAAGGCATTGAACGTGGCGAAGTCCGACCAGTCCCGGTCGGGGCCGAGGGAGAAAAAACCACTGAACCCCGGTTGAGCAATGACCCAGTCCAGTCGACCATCGCCCGTAAGGTCGCTCAGTGACTGACGCAGAGGTTTTGCGGTGTCAGCAACGGGCATCCTGGGTAACGCTCGCCACTGATCGTAAGCCACTTCATTGCTTTTGGTCTTGGCTCGCATGGGTTCGCGGTAGTGCCAGCCAGTGTCGCTTCGATAGAGCTCGCCCGGCAGGCCTTCGCCGTACAGGTCCACCAGTTGATACGCTTGGCCGTCGTTGAGACCGGGCAGGTCCTGAATGGGCTGCCAGGTACGGGCATCAGGTAGCAGCTCGAACTCGCTGTAGCTGAATTCAGCGGGAGGACGGTTATCGACGACGGTGCCGGCACTGCCAAACGCCTGCTGATGGGCAGCACTCAAGTGCTGATAACCCAGAGACGTCTCGCGGTAATCGAATAGCAGGCGTTGAACCAGAGCGGGGGCGGTGCCCAATTCATCGGGAAAACGGTGAAACATCAGTACCTGGCGGCACAGGCGTTCGGTGCGTAATTCAAACCCGTAGGCGAAGCTGGAAAATGCGTCGCCACGAGCTTGCCACTGTTGGCCGTCGTAGCTCGGTTTCTGTTCGTACTCGGTACTCCGTTCGCCGTAGTCGAACACCAGTTCGAAGTGCCATTGTGCGGATTTCAACCGATCGGCTGTCCATGAATAAAGGTGTGCATCGGCCTTGAAATTGCCATAGCTCACACGGCTCAAGTAGCGTTGGGCCGTGGAGACGCTGCCTTCATCTTCTTCCTTGTACTGGTACAGAATATGTTCGCCGTGGGCATTCAGACTCTCTTCCAGCAGCCATTCGCCGACATGATTGACATCCAGCGGATCGGTACGACGTGATGCAGGATTCTTTCCAAATACGTGAAGGCTGCCGTCGGCGCCATGCACCAGCCAGAAACCTGGTTTGTCGCTCTGGGAGGACCAATGTTCAATTCGGTCAAAGCTGCTTTCCAAGCGTGGGAAGTGGCGCACCACGGTGTAGGTCGTGCCCAGTTCCAGATCGTTGTAATGCGTGATGTTGGTAGAAATGCGGGAGCCTTTTGGGTCGCATTCGGGCAGCCATACAACACCGCTGGGGCCGACGATCTCGTCATCTTCGGTATAGGCCGGCACACCTTTGCTGGTGCGTCGCGCAACGGTGGGTAATGACAGTCCCCAGCCGATGCCAAACACACTGTTACCCACCGAGCTGCCATAGCTCAAAGACAAAGAAGGGGCAAAGCCGCGACCCGGCGAAATCGGCAAGGCAAGCTCATAAGAAGCTGCGCCGTGGGCGCCGATGGCGCCCCAGCCTTTACCGATGCTTTGAATGGCGCCGCCACCTTTGGGCAGTGAGGGTGCGATGACAGGC
>CAYNGZ010000283.1:0-7177 GCA_964396695.1 uncultured Pseudomonas sp. | reverse complement strand
ATTAAACGTCTTTCCTGTTGACCCCAAACCACTGAGCCTTTTTGAGTGTTGCGGGTCGTGGCCGCAGCCTGGTGGCCCTGTACGACCCGATTGGTCCGACCCAGCAGCGCGCGGAGATGATCTGGCAGTTCCGTGACCTCTGCGATCTTCATCACGCCCGCCCGGTGTTCTATCAGGTGCGCGCCGAAAACCTGCCGTACTACATGGACATCGGCCTGACCGCGATCAAGCTGGGCGAAGAAGCCCGGGTCGACCTGCATCGTTTTGACCTTGAAGCCAAGGGCAAGGAGATGAAAGACCTGCGTTACACCTGGAACCGTGGTACCCGCGACGGGCTGTCGCTGGAAATCTACGAACCGGGTCACGCCCCCATGGATGAGCTGAAGGTCATTTCCGATGCCTGGCTGACCGGCAAGAACGTTCGCGAGAAAGGCTTCTCCCTCGGCCGGTTCAGCGACGATTACCTCAAGCACTTCCGGATCGCGATCATTCACTTCGAAGGTCGTCCGGTCGCGTTCGCCAACCTGCTCGAGACCTTTAGCCATGACCTGGCCAGCCTCGACCTGATGCGCGCCCACCCGGACGCCCCCAAGCTGACCATGGAGTTCATGATGGTCGGCCTGATTCAGCATTATAAAAATCATGGATATGCACGCTTCAGTCTGGGCATGGTGCCGCTGTCGGGTCTGCAACCCCGGCGTGGCGCACCACTGACCCAACGCCTCGGCTCGATGGTGTTTCGCCGTGGCGAGCAGCTCTATAACTTCCAGGGGCTGCGCCGCTTCAAAGACAAATTCCAGCCTGACTGGGAACCTCGTTACATGGCCGTGCCCGCCGGACTCGATCCGCTGGTAGCGCTGGCCGACACTGCCGCCCTGATTGCAGGCGGCTTGACTGGATTGGTGAAACGCTGATGATTCAACGCTCCTGGCGGTATGTATTGGCCACTCTGGTGGTGCTGGCTGTGATCCTCGGTGGCGGTTACTGGTACTGGAACCGCCCGGCACCAGAGCCCACGCTCGAACTGCTCACGCCAATCGATGGCCCGGCGATGACCCGGGTCATTCCCGGCACCACGCCGCGCGCCCAAGTGGCGGTCGCGGTGAACGAAGAGCAGAAGCTCAGCGACAAGCAACTGATGACCCTGAGCCGTGGCGGTGCCGCACAAATCGTTCAGGT
This sequence comes from uncultured Pseudomonas sp., assembly GCA_964396695.1. Classification (GTDB taxonomy): domain Bacteria; phylum Pseudomonadota; class Gammaproteobacteria; order Pseudomonadales; family Pseudomonadaceae; genus Aquipseudomonas. The sequence continues at coordinate 5,998 of CAYNGZ010000283.1, read as the reverse complement.
GGTGCTGCCCACGGACTGCACACAGCAAAGTAATGCCCTGCAAGCGGCCCTCCAACAGCTCAAAGGCCCTGCAACCCTGGTCAGCGGTATCGGCCCTGGCGCGATCCTGGCCTGGCGCTGGCTGGCCGAGCAGAAAGACGACAAATCGCAGGCCGTTTCGGTAGACCTGGCGCTGGAAAAACCCGGCTGCACCCACCTGCTGCCAAAAAGCGCCGCTCACGGTCACTGGCTGGTCGCATGGAACGATAACCCGGACGACACCAGCGCCGGCTTCGTGCGCGATCAACCCAATGCCGAAACCAGCATCAGCGACTACGACATCAACCTGCCGCAAGTCCTCAACAACGAACTGCGCAAGCTCCTCGTCGGCGCTGACAAGGGCAACGGCGGCCTGAACATTCCGGTGGTCGAAGTGCCTGCCGGCCAGGCCAAGGACACCGTCACCCTGTTCCTTTCCGGTGACGGCGGCTGGCGTGACCTGGACCGTGACGTGGCCGGTGAAATGGCGAAGATCGGCTACCCGGTGGTCGGCATCGACACCCTGCGCTACTACTGGCAGCACAAAACTCCTGAGCAAAGCGCCATCGACCTGACCGAACTGATGCAGCACTACCGTCAGAAGTGGGGCACCAAACGCTTCATCCTGACGGGCTACTCGTTCGGCGCCGACGTATTGCCAGCGATCTACAACCGCATGCCGGAAAGTGAACAACAGCGTGTCGATGCAATCATCCTGCTGGCCTTCGCCCGCACCGGCAGCTTCGAAATCCAGGTCGAAGGCTGGCTCGGCAATGCCGGTAAAGAAGCCGCCACCGGTCCGGAAATGGCCAAACTACCGGCCGACAAGGTGGTGTGTATCTACGGCGCAGAAGAAGTCGCCGAGAGTGGCTGCACCGACAAGACCGCCGTTGGCGAAGCCATGAAGCTGCCAGGTGGTCACCACTTCGACGAGAACTACCCGGCGCTGGCCCAGCGCCTGGTTGACGCCATCGTGAAGCGCCAGGCCAAAGACAAGGTCGCTGAGCAGTGATCTGAGTCCCGCCTACAAAAAGCCCCCGTTACCGCAAGGTAACGGGGGCTTTTTTCATGTCGTACCCGGCTCGACCGGACGGCACAGCTCACCTGTGGGAGCGCGCTTGCTCGCGATAGCATCACCTCGGATTGCCTGATACATCGAGGCGCCTGCATCGCGAGCGAGCATCTTCAATGCGGTGTTGCGATCCGCAGCCAAATTCCAACCCCGTCGCCGATGATGCCACTGCGAATAACTTTCAAGGCAATGAGCGCAGGGCTAAGCCCCCCCAAGCCATAGCCAAATCTGGTCGACCTTGAGTAAGCTCAATGTAATATTGCGCACACTAAGCTCAACTACGCGCAATCAAGGGACGAGCATGCATAGGATCGAACATGGCCGCGAACAGTAACTTCTCCTTTCTCCAGGAACACGATCCCGTTTTCCTTCAGCTTGCGAGCACGGCCGAACAAATCTTTGCCAGCGATCCCAACACCACATTGATGAAGCTTCGGCAGTTGGGCGAGGCTTTGGCTCAAGACTTGGCCAGCCGGGCGGGTATTGATTTCGATGCAACTACCACGCAGTCGGATCTACTCTACAAATTAGGTCGGGACATCCAGCTGGATCAAAATATCCGCGATCTGTTTCGAACACTTCGTGTCGAAGGCAATAAAGCCACCCACCAATTTCGTACCCAGCACCGCGAGGCAATGGATGGGCTCAAGGTCGCTCGTGCTTTAGCCATTTGGTACCACCGTTCGTTCGGCAAGAAAGGCGACCAGTTCCAACCTCCCCCCTTTGTTAAACCGGACGACCCCAGTGCCCCGCTGCGCGATCTACAAAGCCAGATTGAGCAACTGAAAGCGCAATTGAGCGAGTCCAGCCAGAAGCTTGAAAGCAACCAGCAGTTGACTGAGTTGAAGAAGCGCGAGGCCGAAGAGTATTCCGTTCTAGCAGAGCAAATGGATGCTGAATCTCGCCTTTATCAGCAGCAAGCCAAACAGCATGAAGCCGAGCTGGCAAAGCTGCGTGTTGAGCACGAACAACGCATTAAAGCTTTGCAAATTCAACTATTGACCCAACCCCAGGTCTCGTCTCAGGTCATGCATAAAACAATGCAGGCCACCCATAACTTCGACCTGAGTGAAGACCTCACCCGTATCCTCATCGACCAGCAACTCGTCGATGCGGGGTGGGAAGCCGACTCCCTCGACCTGACATACAGCAATGGGGTCAGACCCGAGAAAGGCCAGAATAAAGCCATCGCCGAATGGCCCACCAGCAGTCCAAAAGCTTGTGCTGACTATGTCTTGTTTATCGGTTTGACGCCGGTAGCCATCGTTGAAGCCAAGCGTAAACGCATCAACGTTGCAGACCGTATTCCCCAAGCCGAGCGTTACTCTCGCGAATTCAAATTCGCTCCAGAACATCTACAGCCATGGCTCCTCGCCGGGCACTCCGCACCATGGAATGATGGTGAAGGGGCAAGCTTCCGAGTGCCCTTTGCCTTTGCCTGCAATGGTCGCCCTTACATCAAGCAACTCGCGGAACACTCCGGGACCTGGTTCCGAGATCTGCGCAGCCCCGCCAACACATCCCGGCCGCTGCAAGATTTCCATAAACCCAATGACCTACTGGACCTGCTCAAACGCAGCCAGGCAGAGGCTGAAGCCAAGCTTAAGGAAGAAGGCTTTGCCTACCTGAAGTTGCGTGATTATCAGGAAAAGGCGATCCACGCAGTAGAACAAGCGTTAGCCAACAACCAACGCGACTGCTTGCTTGCCATGGCCACCGGCACCGGTAAAACCCGCACGATCATTGGCTTGATGTATCGCTTCCTGAAAGCGGAGCGCTTCAAGCGCATTCTGTTTCTGGTCGACCGCAGCGCCCTCGGCCAACAAGCTATCGACTCGTTTAACGACACCGCCCTTGAGCAAAACCACACTCTCGCTCAGATCTACGACATCAAAGAGCTGGGCGATATGGCCGCCGAGGCGGAGACCCGCATCCAGGTGGCCACCGTGCAGGCCATGGTCAGCCGTATTTTTCGCTCTGACACGCCACCTTCGGTTGGCGAGTTCGACTGCATCATCGTTGACGAGGCCCACCGTGGTTACACCCTCGATCAAGAGATGAGCGAGGGCGAGTTGGCCGTTCGTGATCACAATCAGTACCTCTCACAGTACCGCCGTGTGCTGGATTATTTTGACGCGTGCAAAATTGGCCTGACCGCCACCCCGGCCAAACACACTAGCGAGATTTTCGGTAAGCCGGTGTTCACCTACAGCTACCGCGAAGCGGTGGCGGATGACTGGTTGATCGACCATGAACCACCGATCCGCTACGAAACCCAGCTCAGCAAAAACGGCATCCGATTTGAAAAGGGAGAAAAGGTCAGCATCATCGATACCCAGACCGGTGAAATTGATGTCGCCGAACTGGAAGACGAACTCAACTTTAATATCGAGTCGTTCAACCGCCGGGTGATCACACCTGCTTTTGACAAAGTAATTTGCGATGCCCTAGCCAATGAGCTGGACCCCTTTGGCGAAGAAAAAACCATGATTTTCTGCGTCAACCAAGCCCATGCCGAACGGGTGAAAAACCTTCTGAATGCGGCCTTCAAAGACGCTTACGGTGAGCAATACAACCAAGCGACGGTGCAAATCATCACCGGCCAGAGCGACAAAGTTGAGCAACTGATTCGTAAGTACAAAAACGAACCACACCCCAGCATCGCGATCACAGTTGACCTGCTCACCACTGGCATTGACGTGCCGAAAATCTGCAATCTGGTGTTTATGCGCCGGGTGCGCTCACGCATTCTCTATGAACAGATGAAAGGGCGCGCAACCCGACGTTGCGACGAAATGGGTAAAACGGTGTTCCGTATCTACGACCCCGTCGATCTCTACGCCAGCCTCGAAGCCGTCGACACCATGAAGCCTCTGGTGAAGAACCCGAATGTTTCGCTAGAGCAATTGGTCAGCGAACTCACCAGTGAGGCCAGTCACGACGCTCCCGGCAACCAGGACGACAGTAGCCACGCTCACGATGTGCTCGACGTACTCAGCCAGCGCATCATGCGGATTCTGCGCAAGGCCGACCACAAAGCTGAATCCAAGCCTTCCCTGAAGAAAAAACTCCAAGAGCTTGAAGATATTTGGGGCGTAGAACCTGCAAAACTGCACAAGCATCTGCACGAACTGGGACCCAAGCAGGCGGCCCAGTTTATTCGCCAGCATAGTCAGTTGCTGACCCAACTGGATGCAGTCAGCAACCTGATGGGCTCGGAAAACTATCCGATTATTTCCACCCACCGTGATGAACTGATGGTGCGTGAGCAAAGCTACGGCGCCTATCACAAACCCCAGGACTACCTCGAAAGCTTCCACGACTTTGTCCACAGCCAGCTCAACCAATCCGCAGCCTTGGGCGTGGTCGTCAATCGACCGAAAGACCTTACTCGCGAACAACTGCGCAGTGTCCGCTTACTTCTGGATCAGCACGGATTCAGCGAAGTCAGCCTGAAAAGCGCCTGGCGCAACCAGACCAACCAGGAAATCGCTGCCAGCATCATTGGTTACATCCGCCAGGCCGCTATCGGCGAAGCTCTGCTGCCCTTCGACCAACGTGTGGCCAACGCGATGCAGAAAATCTACGCCCTTCAGCAGTGGACGCCGGTACAACGCAAATGGCTTGATCGCCTGGCAAAACAATTGGTGCTCGAGGTGATCATCGACACCCAACAAGTCAACGAGGCCTTCCAGAACGATGGCGGCATCAGGAGCTTGAACCGCCACCTCGGCGGCAACCTGGATAAGGTACTGGAAGCCTTGAACGACAATCTGTGGCCCGAGGTCGGCTGAGCCAGTTGACAGGCGCTAAGCAAAAACGCCTAAACTGTCCTCAGTCCTAGGACAAAGGACAGTTGCTAACCGAGGCCCAATGAAGAGTCAAGACGTACTTCTGCTGATAAAACTGATCTGCCTGGAACAGCGCGAGCGTCTGCAACGCCAGCTCGACAGCGAAACATCAGAACTGATCAAGCTCAGCGACACCGCCGACCAATGGCAAGGCTGGGAGGATCACCCAGAACAGGACCCGCCCGTTCATAACGATAGCTACTCTGTTCGCGCCCTGCAAGCCTCACTGGGCATCAGCAAAACCGAAGTCGCCTCGGCACTGAAACGCTGTCAGCAGATTGGGTTACTCCGCATAGACCCGAACACCCAGCTACCTCGGGTCAACAATAAAGCGCTTTTGGGCTTTATTGAACATGGCCTGCGTTATGTCTTTCCAGTCAAACCCACCGAAATGGTGCGCGGTATCCCAACCAGCTTTTCCGCCCCCGTGTTACAGGGCAAGCTGATGAGTGGCGGCGACCTGATCCACGTTTGGCCAGACGCCTACGGCAATCGCAAAGGGCAGTCCATAACCCCTCTGTTCAAGACAGTACCGGGTGCGGTCAAAAGGGACTCCCTTTTGTATGAATACCTGGCGCTGATAGATGCCGTTCGCCTGGGCAATGCACGGGAAGCCAATCTTGCGAACCAACTGCTACGCGAGAAGATCTTGTAATCATGAGCCGCACACAAAACATTCAAATGCTCGAAGTCGTCGCCAAGGCGCTCGGGGAAGGCCTGTGCCAAGAGGTCGCGTTCGTCGGTGGTTGCACGACAGCCTTGCTGTTGACCGATGAATTCAGCCTGGAAGAGGTGCGCTACACCGACGATGTCGATTTGGTTGTGCACCTGACCGGCTATGCCCAGTGGCAACAGTTGGTCGAACAACTCAAGCAAAAGGGCTTCAAGCAATCGCCGCAGGATGAGGTTATTTGCCGCATGCGCCTGGGCGAGCTGAAAGTCGACTTCATGCCCGAAGACGCTGAAACCGCAAACCTGTTGGGCTGTAACAACCGCTGGTTCACCGATGGTTTAGCCACCGCGCAATGGCACGAATTGCCAAGCGGCTCTCGTATTC